>CAYPPG010000009.1:86158-151784 GCA_964412555.1 uncultured bacterium | reverse complement strand
CTATGGGGCGGTTTTTCTGGTAATGCACAAATCTCGGATGAACCGGATTTTATACAAAACGGCAGTTCGCATGAATAATCAACCTCGAAAAAAATAGCAAGATTTTTTGCTATATTTTAACGCGGACTGCGAGTTATACCCGATTGCCTCTTAATCTTCGGAAGCGCTTCGTTGAGGCCGGTATAAGTGAATGGCTGACGGCATCGTTCACTCTCCTTGAAAACCGTACTTTGCTCTCCATCAAAATGCACCTTTAAAGTTGCGCAACAATATTATTGCCTTTTTTAATGACATGGTCTAGTAAAAACCAGAATATTCACCGTCGGTTAGAGAAATATCCTTTCCACTTCAAAACAAAAACAGCCTGAACTTCATCCCCAGGTTCGAATATTTCATCTTGGACGCCTTGGAAAATATACAAGACATTTTCTATTGTTTCGGGTACTCTAGACAATTTAACATAATTAAGAAATAATTTAAGAATATGAATTAGGAGGTCATGAGATGAAAAAATTTTTGGCTCTTTGTTTTTCTATATTCATTACTCTCTCCGTGCAAGCCCAATCTTCTTCATGGGTTTTTATTTTATCCGGGCAGTCGAATATGGTGGGGCAGGGAGTGACATCGGAGTTGGGTGATGCGATGAAAACGGTGCCGGAGAATGTGGAATTTTACCTCTTAGGCCGAAAAAGTGATTTCAGCCGGCAATCAACATTTGGTCCCGAAGTGACCTTCGCTCATGAAATATCGAAAGTGTTTCCTGAGCAAAAAATTCTGTTGGTCAAATATGCAGTGGGAGGCACGTCGCTGTATGCCTGGTCTCCGGAATGGAGCCGGGAAATCGCCGAGATTACGCAGAATGCAGATAAAGGCCGGCTGTATGAATCATTGATGAGATATATTCAAAGGAGCCTGGAAGGAAAAAATTATGCATATAAAGGAATCCTGTGGATGCAGGGGGAACGGGATGCGCGGTATGCGGCTGCGGGTCCGGCGTATGCGGAGAATATTCGTCATTTGATCCGAACGCTTCGCGAAGATCTGAATTCTCCCCATCTTCCGTTCATTTATGGTATTGTGAATCCGCCCCCCGCCAATTATCCGGCAGTTGATGACGTGCGTGCGGCACAGCGGGAACTGGAGCAGACGTTTCCCTTCACCAAGATGGTGAATACGGATGATTTGTCGAAAAAAAGTGATAATCTCCATTATGATACAGCGGCGCAAATTGAGTTGGGTAAGCGGTTTGCGGAGGCGTATCTCGAATTGATCAAAAGTGGGACTGACCGGCTGATGAACTTGCAGTGAAGAGGAAAATCAATTAATTTTTCCCCATTGACAATAAGGAATCAATCCCCCCCACTATCACACCCGGCGATATACGATGAGGAGCAAAAATGAGATGAATGGCGGAAAAATGAAATGGATTATTTAAAATCCATCTATTCCGTCTGAGGCAATCTAAAGCATCAAGAATTGCCGGAATCAAACAAATCTGTATCTGTTTCCTTTTTCCCCATCGTTCTTTATCCGTGTTTGAATCCAAAACAACAATCGTATTATAGTCCACCGAAAATAGAAGCAAATACATTCGTTTTTTATGACAGATTTCTTTCTCTGCGATATATATAATCAGTGAAGCCTAAATATCAGTGTGGCAGGAAGTCTCACTGTCTGTCTTCCGGCATATCGGGAAATTGGAGAAATTGTCTTCTTTTTTCATCATATCGGATGCCGGAAAATCGAATTCCCATTCAATCGGATGGGGCGCAGCATCCGAAACCTCAAGCAGAAAGGAGGTGAGCCGGATGAAGAGACTTCCAGGATTCACACTGATCGAGCTTCTCATTGTGGTGGCGATTATCGGGATTTTGGCAGCGATTGCCGTTCCAAATTTTCTCGGGGCGCAGGTCCGAGCGAAAGTGGCCAGAGCCAATGCGGATATGAAGAGTATCCAAACAGCGTTGGAGTCGTTTTTTATCGACAACAACTCGTATCCTCCGATGGACACTGACCGCATTCGTATGCGGCGGCAATATCGGGGACATCCCTGTTGCCCGTCGATCGATATTGCGCATATCGCCATCGGAACGCGGGGTGACCGGCGCATTTACTTGACGACACCGGTTGCGTATATTTCGTCCCTGCCGTACGATCCGTTTCGGATGGATTGTAGTTACGGCTATGGTTCCAACGGGCAAAGTTATTATATTTTGACCAGTTGGGGGCCGGACGGGCAGGACAGCAATGGAGCAAGCAACGGTGAATTGGACGAAAGAGATTATACGGGTGCGCGTTTCAGCGATCATAATATCGTAGCCACGCGCGACAACAATTACACGATTCCGCAGTTGTTGTACGAGCCGTCGAACGGGATCAGCAGTACCGGTGACCTGATTCGTGTGGGACCGTAAACACGAGCGGAAAACGACAAAGCAGTATTGGATCATCAAGATGGGGGATTCACCTCCCCCATCTTTCTTTTTGGAGTGGATTTATTTACAATTTTTCGTGAGGGTATGGTAAAGATGCCGGCAAGATGCCGGCGTTACGTGTTGATTGTGCCGGCAGGATGCCGGCGTTACATATATTGGAGCCATGGTATGGATTTTTCGAAGTTGAAGCGCACGTCTATTTATGAGCGGAAAAGTTTGGTGGAGGTTCAATCAATCTCGGAGCCGCCAAAGGTTTCTTGTTCGTTTCAGGATTTCTTTCAATCTTTGCCCGATTATTTGAAAGCGAAAGATTTGCGCAAGTTAGTTACCGCAATTCAAAATGGCCGAAAGCAGGAGAAACCTTTTGTATTGATGATGGGAGCGCATTCGATCAAAGTGGGATTGAGTCCGTGGATCATTCAGGCAATTCGGCAAGGAATTATTACGGCAGTAGCAATGAACGGCGCCTGTATCGTCCATGATTTTGAACTCTCGCTTTCGGGGACGACATCGGAAGATGTGGCGGAATCGCTGCAAGATGGTAGTTTTGGAATGACGAAGGAAACCGGAGCGACATTGAATAATTGGATACGGGAAGCGGCGCAGAATGATCGTGGTTTGGGGAATTATATCGGGGAACAGATCAGTACATCCTCGTTCGAGTATAAGCATTTGAGTATTCTTGCTGCAGCGTATGAAACCAACATCCCATTGACGGTGCATGTGGCGGTTGGGACGGATGTGATTCATCATCATCCGGAAGCGTCGGGGGAAGCGCTGGGGAAAACATCACTCGATGATTTTCATACCTTCTGCGAGGTCATTTCCACAATCGGTGATGGGGGGGTGGTGATCAATGTCGGCTCGAATGTCGTTTTGCCGGAGGTGTTTTTGAAGGCGTTGACAGTGGCGCGGAATATTGGTGGGAAAATTTCCAATTTCACCACGGCGAATTTTGATATGATTCAGCATTATCGCCCTAACGTGAATGTGGTCAAACGGCCTACGATGGATGGGGGGGTAGGATTGAGTTTCACCGGGCATCATGAGATTATGCTTCCGCTTTTGTTTACCGCTGTTTTTGAATCCCTTGAGGGGTGAATTGTAAAGAGAATTCAAAAATTTTGAGTAAATACTTGGCAGATTTTAGATTTGGTGATATAGTTTACATATAAACAATTAAGATGTCGACAGTATAGATTGTAATAATCTTATGGGAAAGAATTGTATTCAATTGAGTGGAACGTGTATAGGTTAATGAATGCGCTGAAAAATGCGGGCAGGGATGCCCGCGCTCCAGTATTCTTTATTCTGGAGTGAAAGTCGGCACAATAGTATGTGCGGAAAGAAAGTGAGATGATAATATGGAATTTCTTGCGATCATCGTCGTTCTGATTGTCTTATCATTGCCTGTGGGAGCGATTTTGGGATTGCTTGCGTTTCTTCGAGTTCGTAGATTGGAACAAAGACTGTACTTTTTAGAGAGAAAAGTGAATGCACAACAAAGAGAAAGCAGCACGAGATCCACAAGTGAACCGTCACAACAATACATCACACAACCGGTAAGTGCACCAGAAAGCAAAATGCCTTCAGAACCGGAAGAAAAAAGGAAGGCAAGTGAATTTCCTCCTCAAATACCTCTCGAGAAACAAGAAGTTCAGAAATCCCCCCTAGATTCTTCCCCACCGAAAGTATCAAAAGTGGAAAAAGCCAAAGAAGCGATGTCGTTGGAGATGGCGCTGGGTTCAAAGTGGCTGAATTGGGTTGGAATTGTTTTGGTCATTTTCTCGTTGGCGTTCTTTTTAAAATATGCCTATGACAACAATTGGATCGGACCATTGGGGCGGGTGTGTATCGGAACGATTGCCGGAATCGCATCTTTGGTCATTGGAGAACAGGCACGACGAAAGGGATACAACATTTTGTTCCACACTTTGTCCGGCGGCGGAATCGCGATTTTCTATGTGTGTATTTTCTTCTCCTTTCAAGTATACGAACTGATCAATCCAAGCATAGCATTCACTCTGTCTGTATTGGTTACGGCTTTGGCAGTTGCATTGGCGGTGGTTCACGATACTTGGATCTTGTGTTTGATCGGCCAGCTTGGTGGATTTTTGAGTCCGTTTCTTTTTTCTGCAGGTGGCAATCATCCGGTGGCGTTGTTTACCTACATCACAATTCTGGATTTGATAGCGATGGGGTGCGCATTTTTCAAGCAATGGCGGGAAGTGAATGTAATGGCTTTCGTCGGGACCGCTTGTGTATACTTCACTTGGCGCGTTTCGAAGTTTTATGATGATTCTCAGTTAATGATCGCGCTCGGATTCGGGACACTCTTTTATTTTCTGTTCCTGATTCTTCCCCTTCTGCGTTCGATGATCAAGCGGGTACCGGCGACGAGTGAAAGTTTCCGGCTGATCATTCTTGTTATCTTCTTTGCGTTTGTGAATTACTACTTTTTATTGATCGATGACCATCGGACGGCGTTGGGTTTTGTCGTACTGGGGCAGGCTGCAATCTTGTTGGGGATTTATCGAATATGGATTCAGCGATGCCAGGAAGACCGGCGAACCACAGGTTCTTTACTGGTGGCTGCCCTGGTTTTGGTAACGGTGGCTTTGCCGATTCATTTGCAATTTTACGGATTACCGATTGCATGGGGGCTTGAAGCGGTTTTGTTCGCCTACGTCGGATTGCGATTTGAACATAAAACCATGCAGGCATTTTCGTTTCTTGCTTTGATTCTTGCAGCCGCGGCTTTGTTGGCGCGATTGCCTCTGCATGAACTGGAGTTCATACCGGTGCTCAACCGGCCGTTCGGCTCCTGGTGTGTCGTGATAGCAGCCGGATTCGCAAGCGCATATTTTCAAAATAAAAATGATATTTTGAAGAATGAGCCATGGAAGTACATCCCTGCCGTCAGTCTCTTAGCGGCTATTTTTCTACTGTGTACACTATTGCATAATGAAGTGTTCACCTATTGGTGGGTACAAGAAGATCAACTTGGGACCAAGACCACTCATTTATTGCAGGATACCTCCTTGATTATACTATGGTCTTTGATTCCACTGGTGTTCGTGGAACTGATTCGCCGGAAGGGATTTACGATTTGTTTACCTCTTGCCTATATCGCTTACGGTGTCGGTTTGCTGGTCGTGATTGTGGCCTTTCTACATGAATGGCCCCATCATGCGATTCCGTTTTTCTTTCATCCCTACTTGGCTCGATTGGTTTTCGCCGGATCGATGGCGTATGGAGTCTATCAATTCCGCCGGCTCGAATTTCCACAAAGCGTTTCCGCCTTGAAGCATACGTTTTGCACGGCTCAGGAAGTGGTCATCCATTTTCTTCTTGTCATATTTACGACTATTGAGATCATCAGCTGGACGAATTCGTTTGAAAGTTTATCGCCCATGCATCAGCATGGATTTATTTCTTCGCTATGGAGTCTCTATGCGCTGGGATTGATTTTTTGGGGACTCAAAAGCCGTAAGAAATACCGGCGGATTCTCGGTTTCTTCCTTTTCGGAATAACGATATTCAAGATTTTCATTCTGGATATGAGTGTCGTGCAACCGGTGTTTCGGATTTTGTCATTCGGTGCATGTGGGATACTATTGATCGTCGCCGGTTATGTGTATCAGAGATACGCGAAATTGCTGTTGGAGGAAGATGAGGAAGTATCAAGGTATGATAAAGAAGCGTAAGAGGTGTAAGTTGTTTTCTCAGTTTTCGGGAACAGAGGTGAAAGTGATGAATCGAATAGGAACCTATCCATTTTGTTTTCTACTTATTGTGTTGTATATAGAGATGAGATTAATGCCGGTCTCTGCAGCGGAAATGGATCCAAAAGGATGGGAGTGGTATGCGGAAGTTCAAACAGATGATGTTTTAGGCCAATTCGTAGAATTACCAATTTCTCCTGAGGTGTTTGATCGTTGTAAGCAATTCCCCGTCGATGTACGGATTGTCGATTCGGTAAACCAGCTGGTACCGCATCTGATGGATTGTCTGGATGAACCGGAAGTAAAAATCATCGAAACACCTGTACAGCGGCTGAATGAAACCTATATTCCGAACCAATACGCACGCGTGGTTTTGGATTATGGAAAAATGACTCCGAAAAATCAGTTACGGGTTGAACTGTCCGGTGGAAATTATCGCCGGAGAGTCCTCTTGGAAGGAGGCAATGATGGTGAAAAGTGGGAAATCATCGCAGAGGATCTGTATTTGTTCGATATGAAACTTCATGGACACCATTATGAAGAAGATCTCCTTGTTTTCCCGTTGAATACTTTTCGGTTTTTGCGGTTGACAGTCTATAATATGAAAGATGATCCGGAAAAAATCTCGATTCATTCCATACGAACCATTCATACGGAAATTATCGATGAAAATCAACTAATTCCCGTCCCCATCGTTCAACAGGACATTCATGGAACGACAGAAACGATTGTCGATTTGGATTTGGGATACCGAAATCTTCCTCTGTATGAAGTGTCTTTGGCTGTCAGCGATCCCAACTTCTATAGGGAGTATCAAGTATACGGGCGAAACAGTTTGACGGAGACTCATTCGCAGCAAATGGAGGAAAGTTGGCGGGAGGAAACGTTGGAAACGCCGTGGAAATTGATTCAACGGGGAGAGATATATCGCATCTGGCAGGATGACATGAAAGTAGAACGACTAAGGATGGCGTTGAGAAAACAATCCGGTTACCGGTATATACAAATAAGGATTCAGAATGAAGACAATCCTCCTTTGGATATCGAGGAGATTTCTATTACTTGCTCTCCCTGCCGCTTGATTTTTAAAGCAGAGCCGGAGAAGCAGTACCGGTTATTTGGTGGAAACGAGGACACCCAACCCCCATCGTATGATCTAGCTCGTTCAATGCCGGATTTGGATGAAGCGGTTTTGGAGACTGTTGAATTGGGGGAAATTCATGAGTTAATCACCGAAGAAGAACCGGTTCCATGGACGGAAAGACATCCTTATTTAGTCACTGGTTTTTTGGCGATTGCTGTGCTCCTCATGTTGGCGTTTCTGTTGCCTTCGTTGAAAGCGAGCACTGATACGGCCGATACTACACATACAGAATAAGCGGTTTAGATATTCCCTATCTCGATCCTCTTCAAAGTAAGTTGAATTGTAGATTCCGTTTGCATCATCCTCTTTATTCATATTCTTTCTTTTCGTACAATGAGATAATATATAGTTCAGAAAAAAGAGCCGGCAGGATGCCAGCGATACGATTAAAACTGCCGGTGAGATATCAGTAATACAGTTTTGGAAAAAACTATTACACCGCTAAAAGAGGAGCATTCTTCATGTCAAATAATCCCTGTGCCCTGATTACCGGTTCCAGCCGGGGAATCGGCCGTGGTATCGCTATCGAGGTCGCGAAGGCCGGTTATGATATTCTTGTAAATTACGCCGGAAATAAAGAGGCAGCGGAAGAAACACGAAGACGAGTCAAAGAAACGGGGAGACGAGCGGAAATTCTTCAAGCTGATGTATCGAACCACGAAGACCATATGAAGTTGGTGTTTGGAGCGATTGAGCGATTCGGCCGGTTGGATTTACTCGTCAACAATGCCGGTGTGGCTCCGAAAGTGCGGGCGGATTTATTAGAGATGCCGGAAGAAAGTTATCGATACGTAATGGACACCAATTTGACCGGTCCTTTTTTTCTCACACAATATGCCGCAAAAAAGATGATCGAACTGCGAAAGAAAAATGTGATAGAGCGGGGACGCATTGTATTTGTGACATCTATTTCCGCCTATACCTCTTCCATCAATCGCGGAGAGTATTGTTTGTCAAAAGCGGGGCTTTCGATGGCAGTAAAACTATATGCCGACCGGTTGGCGGAAGAGGATATATTGGTGTATGAAATTCAACCCGGTGTAATCGCGACGGATATGACGTCGGTTGTGACTGAAAAATATGAAAAATTGATCTCAGAAGGATTGACACCTCAAAGACGCTGGGGGCAATCGGAAGACGTCGGCAAGGCAGTCAGCGCCATTTCGCAGGGATATTTTGATTTTTCAACAGGCGCTACAATCGAAGTGGGGGGAGGATTTGAAATTCGCCGGCTTTGATTACAAAACGGCAAGGGCAAGTATCATTTATAGTTGCGTGCGGGAGGAGAATGCCATGGCAAGAGTGGTTTCATCGGCGTATTCCAGATCGCTGCCGGATGGAAGACCGCGGGCGATGCGCGTGACTCTTACACCGAGTGGTTTGATAACTTCCTGCAAATAGAGTGCGGTTGCATCACCTTCCATGGTGGGATTCGTGGCGAGAATCACTTCTTCTATCGGTCCTTTCAGGCGTTGTAACAGTTTGTTGACACCGATTTCTTCCGGTCCGATGCCGTCGATCGGTGAAAGTGCAGCACCAAGGATATGATAAAGACCGTTGAATTTACCGGTTCGTTCGATGGCTTGAACATCCTGTGGTTGTTCCACAATGCAAAGAACGGAGGAATCACGACCTTCACCTTTACAAATGGGACAGGGATCGGTTTGTGCATAGTTGCCGCACGTGGAACATCGAAGTACATCGTTTGCCAGTGATGTAAGAGCCTGAGTCAATTGCTCGATATCCTTCTTATCCCGTTTCAGAAGCGCAAATGTCAACCGTTGCGCCATGCGAGGGCCGATACCAGGTAATTTGGCGAGCTGCTTGACGACGGCTTCGACGGCGGGGATGGATAAGGGACGATGTTCGAAACCGTTTTGCTGTTTCATGATGTAATGCCGGGAATCGAGAGACCTCCGGTCAACGCCGTCATGCGTTCCTTGACCATTTCTTGAACGCGGTCCTGGGCTTCGTTCATGGCGACAAGAATCAGGTCTTCCAGCATTTGAATGTCTTCCGGATTGACAACTGCCGGTTCGATTTTTATATCCGTCACTTTTTGTTTCCCATTCATTTTGACGGTTACCATCCCGCCACCGGAGGAAACGGTGATTTCTTCCCGTTCCAGTTCTTCCTGCACTTCGCCCAGTTTCTTTTGCATCTGTTGGGCTTGTTTGACCATCGATGCAATATTACCGAGATTTCCTAGACCTTTCATCGTATTCTCCTCGCTTTCGGTTTCGCTTGGAATTCGGATTACGAGTATTGTAACTCAATGTCCAGCGATTGCCACCTGATTCGTTCCTATAACGTATCGCCGGCATCCTGCCGGCATCTCCCACATGCCGCCGAGACGGCGGCGTTACTGTATCTGAACGTATATTGACTCGATGTCAAATGACTGGAAATATATTTATACACATGAATCAACATTGTAACATTGGAGTTTGCCGTCATGCGTGGAATCACATTCCGTTTTCAAATCGTCATTGCGTCCGTGTATACTCTTGTCTTGATCCCGCTATCTCTTCACGCGAGTGAGGAAATCACGACGGAGAATGTTCTTCCCCGTTCTCTCGAGATCGCCGAGGAGGTATTGGAGGCTTTTCCGCACTATGCACCTTCCTATTTTTTGATGGGAAATGTATACCATCGGTTCAGTCAGTTTCCGGAAGCGATCGATATGTTTCAAAAGGGATTGGCGATTGAACCGTATCATGCGGATATCACTTCGTTGGTCGCGTTCATGTATTCCCGGCAGAGCATGTTTGAAGAAACAGTGGAATGGTATGAAAGAACTCTCGAATTGGATTCCGAGTTCCCACGAGCAAATGAGCGGTTGGGGCTGGCGTTGGTGCAACTGAATCGAATGGAGGAAGCCCGCAAAGCGTTTCAACGAGCCATCGAGAATAATCCGGAAGATGCCTCCGCTCATTATTATCTCGGGGAACGCTATCTCGACGAAGACCGTCTGGAGGAAGCGATCAAGGAAGCACAAATCACGATTCAGCTGGATACACGGTATCCCGAGCCTTATTACTTGCTATCGAATATTTATCGCAAGCAGGGGAATGCGGAAAAAGCCAAAGAAATGTTGAAAAAATTTCAACAAAAAAAAGACGAAGAATCAGAACTTTTAGATCAATTGGAAGAACCCATCAACGATGAACAAACAGCCGCCTCAACATTGGCACAAACCTACGTCGAGGCAGGAACCATTTTTTATCAACAACGCCGCGATCAAAAAGCGGAATCTCATTTCCTGAGAGCATTAGCCCTTGATTCAAAAAATGAACTAGCCCGTTTTCATTTGGCTCATTTGTATCAAAAGCAGGGGAAACATGACAAAGCCAATATGCTTTTCGGTGAACTTCTGGCAATCAATCCTGACGATTTTCGATATGTATTGGGAATGGGAATCACGCTGGCAGCACAGAAACAATGGTTGGAAGCGGAACGATATCTAAAAAAAGCGCTTCAGCAGCAATCGGACAGCATCAAAGCCAAACAAATGTTGGCACGGGTCTATTTACGGACACACCGCGAACCGCTGAAGGCTTTGGAATTGATGAAAAACGTGATCCAAACCGAGAAAACGGCTCTTGATTATAACTGTCTTTCTCAAGCTTATTTTATCAATGGGAAACACAAGGAAAGTTTGGATGCAATGCGTGAAGCCATGCGGCTGGAACCCGACAAACCAATTTACCGGCAGCGCTATGAAAAGATTTTAGAAGTGTTACGGCAAAATAAATAAAATGGAAGTGGTCAACCGGCTTCTTGTAAATATTGGGAATATGACTCGGCTATTCTAAGTAACAAACCGCTTGTTGGTTTTGGGGATCGGCTACGACTTGCATTGATTTTCCATTCGTCTCGGTGTGAATATCGATAATGCGGATGAGATCAGTGTATTCTACTGCATCCGGAAATAATTCTGTCAATTTATTATCTGCGGAATGAAAAAAAGGTTCATTGAACTGCGAAGTGGGATCGTTTGGATAAACCGGTAAGTAGATAATTTGCGCTTCCACAAGGTCCAAGAAAAAATGGGTTCCATAGGAGACTTCCGGAACCTGTCCCGCTTCCTCCAGCGCCATTTCTACGAGAACGGACGTATTATTGATTTCCGCATAGCGAACATTCACTCCCAGATTGATATTGCTGCTGCCCCATCGGCCCGGTCCCATCATGATGCATTTGCCTTCTTGAATCGCAGGATGGGAGTTGATCCGGCCAACGACTCGGCCAACCATTTGTTTTTTGTCGTGATCGCTCATGGATGAATAGTTTTGGGGATCGATATAGACAATGTATCGAATATCGGAAACGATCCCGCCGCATACCAGGTGATTGGCTCGAAAGAGCACTGACTCGTCGGGGATATTCTCCGGGAGCTCAACCGGTTCCCCTTCCGTACCCGGAACACCCATCGGCCGGCATTGAACAAGATTGACCCGGATTTGTCCTTTCGAACCGACAAATGAGGTAAATTCGATATCGACGGGGTGACCATAAGCACTTTCTAATTTGGAAAGCATTTTCCCCAAAATCTTCACGAGATCGGTGCGTTGAATGAGATTGTTGAAAGTCAATATGAATTCGGCGTCCTGATCGAAAAAGGCAGAAACGGGATCGGATAGAAAGCCATCTTTCAAGGTGGATATAAACAAATGCAAGTTTGGATAATCTCCCGATGCGATGATATCCGGCACAGGGAGAGAAACCAAATCGTTTTCCTCAAAATCGAGAACATCGACTTCCCGTTGCGAGTATTTGATGACACGATCGCCTCGTTCCGGACGCAAATCCGGATGACTGACAGCGATCAGACGTGGATAGTCACCGCCTGTGCGGTCTACGGCACGGGTTCCCAGTCCAAACACCAAGCGGATTATTCCCTGTTGGGGATCGATCCGATTCGTCCAGGCATATAAATTGTGAGAGAATCCAACCCCCCCAAGAGTAGGAAAAAAGTAATGCTTATAAGGCATTCCGGAAACACGCTGCACCAACAACGCCATTTGTTCGTCTCGTTCGTCAAGCCCCCGTTTGCGGCGATAGGATAGCGCATCGGGATTCAGAGCGCTGGCATACACCAGTTTCACGGCATGCAGAAAATTTTCCATCCGGTCTTCGGGAGATCCTTGGTTGGTGCAAAATTCACTTCGGTATTTTCCGGCAAAGGCATTGCCGAAACTATCTTCCAACAAACTGCTGGAACGAACGATGATCGGAGCTTGACCAAAGTATTCCAGCATATTTTGGAATTGTTCCATGATTTCAGGAGGGAAAACTCCCATGAGAAAGCGGCGCTCAATTTCCTCGAATTCATCATGTGAGATCTGTGCCCCGCGGGATAACTGCAACCGAAGCCGGAACAAATTGTTATCGACCAGGAAAGTAAAAAAAACATCGGAACCGATGTAAAACGAATCATGGTCGTCCATCACCTGAGAAAAATCGAAATCGTCTTTCTCGAATTGAAGTATACAACGCGCCAGGATCATTCCCGCCGCTTTTCCCCCAATACGGCCTGAGCCGATAATTCGATTGCGGATGTTGAACAAATCCTCAAGGGTTAAATATTTTTCAGCCAGAGGCGTGAATTCCGGATGGCTCCCGAGAATCATCTTGGTCAATTCTTGTTTGAGAAAGATGCATTCCCGTTTTTCAGAAGTATCACATTTACCGTCTTCATAATATTGCACCAATTTCCGGTATACGGATTCCCATGGTGCAGTGGAATCGGCCCCAGCCCGAAGCGGCTGTTTGCGGGCACGGGCGGTAATAGCCGCCGCATCACCGCTATGGGAGACCGGCATGATTTCATCTTTTGAAATTTCGTGTGGCAGGAACATTTGCGAGGAATAACGGTCCCACACTTTCAGCGGATGAAAGAACCGTTTTTCATTGGTTTGATATACGTTGATCAATAATTGAGTTGTGTCCCGAATTCGCGCGACAGCGCGGTCATGGTGATTTCCGAGTTTCAATGCAAAATAGGCTACGGTGTCGAGTTCAAAGAGAAAAGGGCATGTAACTTGGAAAAAGTTGGCAAGAAGTTCATCCGTTGCCCATTTCGCAACCAGGGCGGAAAGATTGTCGAACACATAAAAGCAGCGCCGGCCTTTTTCTTCGATAATTCGGTGAACCTCACTGCTAAAGTAATCGAATCCGGCCCAAGCGTCAACTTCGATAATTTCCAATCCTGGCATCGGTTCCAGAATGGGAACATGGGAGGCAAATCGCAGGTAGACACAATGAAAACCATCTTCAATAGCTTTTGCCGCAAAGGGACGGGCAAAAAAGATATAATCATCCAGTTCTTCGATCTGCCAAACCACATTATCACCGAGGCGTATTCCCTGCAACACTTCGTCTAAGGTAGAAATACCACTACGAATCACATTCGATTTAAGATTCATTTCAGATCCATCCCCGGCATTTCATGGCTTCGACGACTCGCATGACGGCTACAGCATAGGCGGCTTTCCGCATATCGATATTGAAACGTGTCGATGTATTGTGAACAGCGTGATAGGACGAGGTCATTTTCTTATCCAGCCTCTGATGAATCAACTCTTTATCCCAATAATACATATACGCGTTTTGCACCATCTCGAAATAAGAAACCGTCACACCGCCTGCGTTGCAGAGAAAGTCCGGAATTTGATGAACGCCTTTCTTATGCAAAATTTCGTCTGCTTCCGGCGTTGTCGGACCGTTGGACAATTCAGCCAGGATTTTGGCTTTGACATTGGCGGCATTGGTTTCCGTAATCACGTTTTCCAGTGCTGCGGGGATCAGGATGTCGACATCGAGTTCGAGTAATTCCTCATTCGTGATCGATTCAGTTTCGGGAAGTCCGACAACGGAACCAGTCATGGATTTTTGTCTACGTATGGCCTCCGCATCGAGACCGTTACGATTCAGAATACCGCCGTGAGTGTCACTGGCAGCAATGATTTTGCAACCAAATAAAGTAGAAGCAAGATGGGCGGCGAAGTACCCGGCATTTCCATATCCTTGTACCGCGACTGTGGCTTTCGAAAGGTCGATTTCTCTCGTTTGGGCCGCTTCCCGAATGGCATACATAGCGCCTCGTGCCGCTGCATCCGCCCGTCCGACAGACCCCCCGACAGCGAGAGGTTTGCCGGTAATAACCCCGAATGGATTGGAGCGGCTGATTTTGAAATATTCGTCCATCATCCACGCCATGACCTGCGGATCGGTATACACGTCCGGCGCCGGGATGTCTTTGTCCGGTCCAATCACTTCACTCAATTGATTGATATAAGAACGGCTTAACCGCTCCAATTCTCCTCTTGACATTTCTTTCGGATTGCACAATATGCCGCCTCCGGCTCCTCCGAGGGGCAGGTCAAGCAAGGCGCATTTCCAGGTCATCCACGAGGCTTGAGCGCGGGCGTTATCGATGGATTTATCGGGATGGAACCGGATTCCCCCCTTCGTAGGTCCTTTAGCATTATTATATTGAACACGAAACCCCGGAAAGACCTTAATAGAATTATCGTCCATACGAACCGGCAAAGAAACGTGAATTTCGCGCATCGGCTCCCGCAGCATGGCATGAATTCCCGGATCCAGTTTTAAGATTTCCACACATTCATCCAGCTGTTTTTGTGCGATTTCAAATGAGGTGAGTTCTGTCATTGATTATCCTCCATAAGCCTGTTTTCTTTAGCCTGATGTGTGCGGATGTCATAGTAAGCGTTTCTTTGTCGTTTCGGAACAAAGGACAACACGAGTGATTGCTTAGAGTGAAGGGATTTGATAATGCAACAAAGAATACACAACAGGCACACTGACCGATTCGTACATGAAACGATCACGCATGGTATCATTTCGGTTAGATATCTTAGCCTAATTGGAGTTCAGGGCAAGCCGGCTAAGTCAGTCTCTTAATTTCGGCCCCCGACCAGCGCACGAGTCGGCCGCCAGAATTCTTCGCCGGAATTGAATTTATCAAGCGTATCATTATTCAAATCTTGATCAGTCGGCCGCCGGTCTAAATGATTGATTATTCCTTGCTCTATTCGTCTTGCAGTGGAGGGACGCCACTCCTCTTCATATCCAGCCCCTGATCCCCATTCGAAACGGGGAACCACCGTCCCTTGGAGTGATTTTTCGCTTCGCGGACAGAAAAATCCTCTGAGTGAAAAACCGAGACATTCTTTCTGCAATTGTTCTGCGGCGAGCCAAACCACCTGTTCGCAGATGGTTTGAGCGTCTGAATGATTTTCTTGCAAACAGTGGCGCACGGCGACTGCGTAAAGTTCGAAAGAAAGATCGCGCCCGCCTGGCCCCATATTGTTCATGATGTTGTCAGCGTTTTTCCGGCATAGTGTTTTGCCTTTTTCCTCTTGTTCATTTTTGCAGTATAGAAAGGCCAGAAGATGGTGAGTAGCGCAATGGAGTTTCGAGTCTGCTTCCGGATGTTTAAAAAAAGGCGCTTTCTCTTCGATTGATAAAGCCTGTTTCAAAGTGCTTTCCGCTTGTTCCCAATCGCTTTGGAGCAGATAGAGAATTGCCAATTGATTCAGACTTTTTGCGATTCCCAGGTTTTCTCTCCCCAAAAGACTGCGTTCCATTCCCAGTGCACGCTTGAAGTAGGACTCGGCGAGGGCAAAATCCCCCATGGACGAATAGAAAACGGCTATACTTTTCAACCGTTGCACGACATAGGCATTCGGAGATGAGCTGTTTTCCGCTTCCCGCAATGCTAGTATCAAAGAATGCTCTGCTTCGGCAAAACTTTCTGAGCGGAAATGATTCTCCCCAATTTGTTTGTACTTCATCATGGTGGAATAATTCATGGAAGAAACTCCTCAAATTGACATCATCCTTCTTTGCAAGAAAACGATCTTCGCCGTTCCAATTTCAACGACAAGAAGTGCAATATCTCGCGATTGGGATAGACCTTCTTCATCGCTCAATAGAAACAATATTCTCTCTTAGAGAAGTATAATATAATTGCTCAATTCTTCGCAAGGAGGTCAGCCAACTTGAGAAGAAAAAAACTTGAATTTTTCAAGAAATTCATTCCCCTTTTTCTTTGTACTCTCCTGATTTACACTTCGCCTAATATTGTATCTATTGTTCCCTCGGAGAATTAACATCGTGGCTAGGAAAGAACATGTCGGTATCTTGATGCAGGGGGTGGAAACCTGGAACAACTGGCGCAAAAAACATCCTACCATTCATCCCGATCTCTCGCATGCCTATTTCTGGGGAATGAACCTGGCTCATGCAAATTTTTGCCGTGTTGATCTACAAGGAGCAAACTTGAGCGAATCAAATTTGAGTGGTTCCAATTTCGTAGAAGCGAATTTACGGGAAGCAAATCTCGATAAATGCAATCTAGGGAAAGTTGAACTTTTTGTCACCGATCTTCGGGAAGCGGATTTAAATGACGCCAATCTCAACGAAGCGTCTTTATATGGTGTTGATTTTCGCGAAGCCTCATTGAGACACGCCCGATTTTGGGGGACAGAAGTGTATGAATCCAACTTTACAAAAGCCGATTTATCTTTTGCAGATTTTTGGATGAGCCGTTTAATCCGTTGTGACATGACAGATGCTATTGTCGATGACGCCTTCGTCAAGGATATGTATCTTCACGACTTGAAAGGGGTTCCCAAAGTTCCGACTCGACTCCGCATGGAACGGCAAGGGAAAAAAATACTGTTTCACGAAGATGCACGCTCGGTCTTTCACCGGCCGGCAATCTTGGAAGTCCATCTCAACACTAAATTGCGTGATCTTGAATTGGCTTGTTTTCAAATGCATCTGGCAGGTCTCCATCAAAGTAAAATCGGGACAAAAGTATTTATGGTTGGTCAACGCTATGTGGGAAACAGCACGGTGTTTCGCCTTCAGGCGACTACTTATAATGAGATTTACGAGGTACTTCTTGATATCCTTGCTCCGTTTCCGACTTCCAGAAATATCGACTGGGAAAGAACATTTTCCGAAATTCCTGCTGAACGGTATATTCCTGAAATGAAAGCGCTGTGTAATCCGGAATTCATATCAAAATCGTGGCCGTTCGCAAGCCGGTTGACGCGGGTATTTCAGTCCTTTCAATCTCTTCACGTAACAGAATTGAAACATATCGGTGACGGTTCTCCTCTTCAAATGTTTCCGTTCAAGGATGAAAAGAAAGAGAAAGAATATCGACAACAGCAATGGCCGGAACCGGTCCCGCAGCATTTCATGATCATTCCCCAAGGAGAACGCTATGAAATTCGGGTTTCCGACCAGCCTATTGGAAAAGCAAATAACCAAGAATAATTCTATTTATGAGAATTCTTTTGCTTGCCATATCCCATCTTGATTGAAAATGAGTAGCGCTGCGAGAACGGGAGTCGAAGAAGTTGTTCCCATAGGATCACCTCCAAATGAGAATTTAATTGAAAAAATGGACACATGAATCCGGAACACGAAAAAATTCTATATATCGATCATTTCTATCCGCAAGTTTCCAGCGACTATTGGAAAGAAGCGTTGGAGAAATTCGGGGAAGTTTGTATCCACAACGTATACCACGATTCTCTGCAAAATTTAGAGAACAAAATCATAACTTTTCAGCCCACCCACATTCATATGGGGGGCGGAGTGAAAACAGATACGGTTCCGTTGAATTTGTTGGGAAAGGCACGCCGCCAGTATCGTTGTTCCACGGTCCATTTGTACGGCGACGCCCGGTTTATGCCCTATTTATTTCGCACAGCTCAAGTTGTTGACCTTGTGTATTTTCCGACACAAACCCACATCGATTGGGCGAAAGCCAGAGGTCTGGAAAATTACGATTATTTACCGCAGGCGACGGATGCCCATATTTACCGGCCGCATGAAATCCCCAAACAATATGATGTCATCTTCATCGGGAACAATAACGATCTGCTGCGGATTCCCGTATTACAGGCAGTCGCCGATCGATTCGACTTGACGATTTTTGGCAACAATTGGGAAGGAACCGGCTTCAAGTCAAAGCCTCCGATCTATCGTGAAGATTATGGAAAAACCGTTTCCGCCGCCAAGGTGGTGTTGAGTATTTTCAGTGATCGTTGGAGACATTTAAAAAGTTGTTTTTCCAACCGTCTCCTCAATTCGTTGGCTTCCGGAGGCTGTGTGGTTCAAACTTATACGGAGGGTTTGGAAAACGTTTTTCAACATGGTGAACATCTTTTCTCCTATTGCTCGACAGAGGAATTATTGGAATGCATCGAGCGGGCATTAAGCGATGAAGAATTACGGAATCGTGTAGCGCATCAAGGCAGAGAGAAGGTTTTAGCCAATTTCACTTTCGAAAAAACCATTGAAAGCATTTTGAAAAAAGTGAGAGGGATTCGGAAAGATTTTGAACAAAGAGCGGTTCTTATAAGTTCATCACAAAATGCTTCCCTTCACATCAACAAATCGGGATTGGCAAGTTCACCGGCAGAAACCGCACGGATTCCTCTTCCACCGGCCGGTCAATCATGGCAAGATGGATTCGGGATTCTTACGGCGGAATCCCGTGATCTTATCTTCGAGCAAGATGCCGTGCCGGAAGCGGCGCTAGACCGATTCGACGTGTGGATGCAGTGCCGGCAGGTCATGATACCGAATCGGCGACTCATTTTAAATACAGGCGGAAAGCCAAGCGAGCAAATCCGTTCCGAACTGCGTCTGTTCGGTTTTCGCCCCGAACAAATAGGCGACAGTTCCCGATTATCCTTTGTGTACGAGCCAACGAAAGAAACGCAAGCGGATCGATTCTATAAAAAACTGATGGCCTCTATTCAACCGCAATTCGGCTTGAAACCGCTCGAAGTGTATAGCATGGAATGGTGTGTCCGCCATCCGCTTACAAAGAAAATTCAAGAATCAAATCTCGGAAAAGGAAATACTCTTTTTTTGTGGTCCGCTTTAGGAGAATGGCCGTTTGCATTGAGCATATCGAAGGAAGACGGTATCCTTGTCGGAATTGAATCTTCCTGGCCGGCGTTGGATTATGCACGAATTACCTACGGTTCATCTCACCTTCGTTTTTTTCCGCCCTACTTCGCAGGATTTCCGAGCGAATTTTTTGATTCGATCCTATTCATCACATATCCGGCTCGCGCATCCTCGATCCGTTCCTTGATCAAAGAGGCGAAACGGATCACCAAACCGGAGGCAAAGGTGTTCATCGGTTTATTTCCCTTCGATTCACCGGTTCCCCTTCCATTGCAAAATCCGGATTGGTTGAGTTCGAATTTAGAAAAGAAAGATGTCATCGAATGGGAGTGGGCCGATTCCTGCTTTTCCGCTGTGGTTCCCTTATAGATTTTTTCGCAGGGATGACTCATGCTCCTATTGACAAATCTGAAAAAACAACATGGGATAGATTGGTAGAACCAGGAGGTTACACTCAATCGTCCCCAAAAATGTGGGGACTGAATTTCATTTAGCATTAATATATATTAAATATAAATTATAAATACCAAATCTGCATGCAAGGAGAAATATCGTGCGAAAAACTATCATAACTCTACTCGCCTTGATCCCGTCTTTGTGTTTCGCCGAAACGGCTTCCTTACAAAAGATCGTCAAGGCAACCGATATCCAAGGGGGTTTTATTGTCCATGTAGGTTGTGATGACGGTTCCTCTGTCAATTCTCTCGGGATAGACGATTCTTTCATCGTGCAGGGGCTTTCCGAGAATCGCAAAACCGTTGCCATGGTCCGAAATCAGGTAAAAACGCAGGGACAATATGGAACAATTTCCATTGCGCAATTCGACGGTGAACACCTGCCTTATGTCGACAGCATGGTCAACCTGCTCGTGATTTCCGATCCGGGCAAACTGACAAGCGAAGAAATCATGCGGGTTTTGGCACCGAGGGGAATGGTGGTTCTCCAAAAGGGCATAAACGTAGATGGATTGAAAACCATGGCTCTGGAAAACCCCGGCGAATGGAATGTAGCCAAAAAGCCCTGGCCGAAAGAGATCGACGAATGGACACATTACTTACATGACGAAAGTGGAACGTCTGTCTCCAACGATTTGATTGCAGGAGATCCGAAAGGTCTGCGGTGGACATGCGGGCCGTTATGGGCGAGAAGCCATGAACATACAGCCAGCATGAACGCGATGGTCTCCGCTGGAGGAAAAATCTTTTATGTAATGGATGAAGGTCCCATTGAATCCGTCCAACTCCCCGCCGAGAATTATCTGACAGCACGCGACGCGTTCAACGGAATCCTGCTCTGGAAACGGCCACTGAAAAATTGGTTTAATCATCTGTATCCTCTGAAAAGCGGCCCCGGTTGGCTTCCCAGACGACTCGTTGCAGTCGAGGACAAAGTTTATATTGCACCTGGTGCCGGAGAGGAAGTATTGTGTCTGGACGCGAACACGGGAGAGGTTTTGCATCAATATGAAAGCACTACCTCCACTTTCGAACTGATTGTCTCGGATGGTATTCTCTTTGCCGCAGTCGAACCAAACCCACTCCCCAACGACTATAATCAACAACATCCCAACTGCTGGAAAGAACGGGACCGCGCCAGCAAAATATGGGGGTGGCATAGAGAGCGGGGAATGCGTCTCTTACAAGCCATCGATGTTGAAACCGAGCAGATCCTATGGACCCAGGAAATGCCCGTCGCTCCAATGACACTTTCGGCCGATTCGGAGAGGATTTATCTTTACGACGGCAGCGCATTGTTTGCTTTCCATAAAACCAGCGGTAATGAAGTATGGCAAACAGATATATCGGATCTATTCCATATCTTAACAGGATATGCCGGTCCCCGAGTAATCGTGCGCGATAATTACGTTGTCTTTGCACCGCAAAAAGAAATCTTCGTGCTCAACGCCGAAAGTGGCGAGATCATTTGGACCGCTCAAAACAAGCCTCGGTCCGGACACTACAGCCTTGAAGATCTCTATGTCATCGGAGATAAGGTATGGGTCATGGGCCGGGCGAACAATGGCCAGTTCACAACATACAATTTGGCCAATGGCTCAATTTCCAACGAAGCCAGTAATCCAATCGACTCATTTTATATCCATCAACGATGTTACCCGGGCAAAGCGACGCTAAAATATCTACTGCCTCCGATTATGGGGAATACCGTGTATGATATGAAAGAAGACCAGTGGACTATTAATCATTGGGTGCGCGGCGGGTGTATATACGGTTCCATGCCTGCGAACGGAATGATGTATTCGGGAGCGCATGCCTGCGCCTGCTACTATCAGTCTAAGATGAACGGTTTTACCGCTATTGCTCCAAATCCTCAACCATCCATTGCTCCTCCAACAGAAAAGCGATTGACGAAAGGACCGGCTTATAACGCCGGTAATCCGCAAACAAAATACCCCGACTCCGCTTGGCCTGTTTTCCGCCACGACAATACGCGCAGCAGTTATGTCAAAACAGAGATTGGAACCGAAATTACCCGATCCTGGGAAACACCATTTCAGACGAAACTTAGTCAACCAATCGCTGCCGATGGGAAACTGTTTATAAGCGCCATCGATGAACATACTCTTTATGCCTTGGATGCTGCATCGGGGGAAGAGATTTGGAGTTATATCGCCGGAGGCCGAGTCAATTCACCTCCAACTCTGTATAAAGGATTGGCTCTTTTCGGTTGCGCAGATGGCTGTGTTTATGCATTGAACGCTTCAGATGGTAAACTCGCATGGAAATTCCAAGTGGCTCCCCACTCCCGGAAACTGATTTCCTTTGGACAGATCGAGTCCATCTGGCCTGTCTCCGGCAGTGTGTTGATAGAAGAGGGAAAATTGTATTGTGTGGCTGGACGTTCCATGTTTCTCGACGGTGGGCTTCGCATGCTGATTCTCAATCCCGAAACCGGTGAGTTACTCTTTGAAAATGTGATGGACGACAAAGTACCGGGAACCGGCCAGAACCTGCAGGAACTTTTGATGGGAAAACATATGCCGGTAGCAATGCCCGATATCCTTTCCAGCGATGGCAAATACGTTTATATGAAATCTCAAACCTTCACCAAAGACGGCAAACGTTTGCGAATCAAACCACAGCGTCCGGACGATCAATACGGTGAGGAGGTACATCTCTTTTCGCCGATTTCATTTTTGGATGACAACTGGCATCAGCGGACGTATTGGATCTACGGCCGGGCGGCTGGCGAGGGTTGGGCGGAATTTCAACTTCCCCCCAAACGCGTTCCCTATGGCCGGATCATGTGCCTGGATGACAAAAACGCCTATTCCTTTGCCCGCGATCCGGAACTGTTATGCAACACTTCTGTGACTGAGTACCGTCTTTACAGCGCGGGAAAACGGCCAACCCGCAAAGTCGGCATCGCCCAGCTCGAAGGCAGCAGATGGCCTGAAGGCAAATACCCCACCAAGAAAGAAGCTCAATTGGCAGCTCATACCGTAAACTGGAAAGAACTGTCCAAGCAACCCCGAAACAAACTCAGCGCATTGGATTACAACTGGATCAAGGAAAACCCGGATATCCTCGTGAAAGCGATGGTTTTGGCCGATAATCTGCTTTTTATCGCCGGGCCGCGTGATACAGCCGATGAAAAGTTCTTATGGGGGCTATCCAATGAAGAGACTTTCCAGGAAGCCATGCACAAACAAGTCGAATGGCTGCGGGGAAAACATGGAAGTTTTCTGCAAGTCATCTCCAAAAACGACGGGGAGAAGCAAAAATCCTATCCCTTGGATTGTATGCCTATCTTTGATGGACTGATTGCCTCGGAAGGCAAATTATACATGACCACAATGGATGGTTCGGTTCTATGCTATGCACCTGCGAAAAATTAACCGGATGATACGAAATAGCGAAAATCTGAGTGGCGTACTACCGGTAGTTTGAAAATAATTTCGCTACTTTTGAATATCAATCAAAATCGTAATCCATATCGCTCCTGATCTTTCTACAAAGAGAGTACATCCTTCACATCAACATTTCTACTATTTACACAATTCCGAATTCATTCATATATTTTACCAAATCCCTGTTCTCATTCTTCTTTTTTGAATCTCTTTCGTTCTTCCCATTCGGAGAGTTTCCATTCGAGCCAGAGTCTCTGTTTCAGTCTTTCTTTAGGTTCCTACAAAAATTTCTTTATCACGGTATTGACATATAAGTATTTCTTTATATAATGATATATAAATTCAGCGGATTCAAGAATCGTGAATGGTACGGGTCCATGAAAGAGAAATCCCAGCAAGAAGAGTGGCAAAGGGTTGCGGACATATTCCGAGCCGTCAGTCACCCTGTGCGGATTCAGATTCTGCACGAACTGATCAAGGATACAAAATGCGTACTGGAAGTGCAACACATTCTGGATATTCCTCAACCCAACCTGTCTCATCACTTGGCAATACTCAAACAGGCCGGCTTAGTCGATTCTGTATCCAAAGGGTCTCTTCGTTGCTATTTCGTTCGGAATTCTTCTTTCATAGACAAAATCCACGCGATCTGTATAGAACTCATTCAGGCGGGAAATGCCACACAGGAGAGGCGGCGGGAAAATGATCCCGTCTCAGAAGATAGAAATCGGGATCAGGAAACATAAGGGAAAAAAGAACAAATCATATTGTTCTAGGCAAGGAGAAGCATCATGTCACTCAAACACGAGGAAGACACATCGAATAATATTCTGATTGTAGCGAATGAAGAAAGTGACGTGGAACCATTTAAGCAATGGTTTCTGAATTCGGGATTTCATGTCGATCTGGCATTGGACGCGATTCATGCCGTCGCGGATGCCCGGGAATATCATTACCGATGGGTATTCATCGACTGCCAACTGGATGAAGATTTTGCCGGTTTGGATGTGTTTTGGCTGTTGAAACCCTACATCAACTCAGAACACGTTGTAATGATGAGCCGTGAGATCGATAAACACAGAATCCAAAGAGTCACTGCCCAAGGATTACATCATTTGATTCACAAACCATTCGATCTGGAGCGTTCTCACGCTGAATTGGACAAGGTTTTTTCTGAGAATGAACGTCTTTTTAAAAGCAAAACATCCTTATTTCCATTCAAGGGTTTCTTCCAGCGATTTTTTTCCACTGAATAACTATGGGGAGGCGATATTACTATATTCATACAGGAAAGTGTAGCAAAAAATGAACACATCGTGGATGGCCGGTCTCTCTCGATGGATTCACCAATGTCAACACATACAACTTAGCGATAAGCAATCATCTAGTGCTCAAATATTCACGTACTAGATAAAACATAGTATTGTTCCCATAAGAAGTAGTAAAATGATCTGGGTGGAAGTCACAACGATCAGCAAATTGATTCTTGTCGAAAAGATCAACGAAATCGACCTGCTGAATCTCGATTGCAAAATGCCTGTTAACGGCTAACAAGGAGAAGAAAAATGAGACAGTGCATAACATTACCTAACAGTGTAGTACTCGGTAAGGGATTCCTGTCAAATGCAAGCGTACGCAAGCCATCCTTCATTTTTGGAATGGTTTGGCTTCTTGCAGTAGTTGCCGGTCTGATAATGCTGAGTGGATGTCAGTCCATCCCCGAGCAGAAAGTCTCGGTGTACTCTAGCAAATACCAGGACATCGACGACACATGCGATGCACTGAAAACGGCAATTGAGGCGCAAGGTTTGCAATGCCCCGCCATTCGGAACCTCAACATATCCATGGCCACGCATCGCGTGTGTCTCGTTCGGCCAATTCGAGTCGTGGAATTCTGCAAGGCCGAATATGCTCATGATATGCTGAATGACAATCCCGAAGTGTGCGCTCTCATGCCCTGCACCTTCGGCGTTTTTGAAGGGAAAGACAATAAAATCTATATAAGCAGTAGAAATCAGCAGATCATGAGTGAAATGTCGGGTCGTATAATTGCACAAACCATGAATAATTCTGTTGCACGGGATCAAGCGGAGATTTTAAAAACAGTGGCGGTTCCTACTCCTATAACACCATCGAATCGGGATTTCTCGAACGATATTTGCGGAGGTGACCTGTGGTGCGAGATGTATATCAAATAAAAGGATGTCCACTGTTTGTACAATGGGGCATTTCACGGAAATGTTGAACAGCTCCTACAAACGAATCAGCCGGATTTAACAAGCCCGTTCACAAAACGGAGCCATCACGAGACGTATGATTCCGTCGTGAATACCCCTGATGCAACGATTCACGAAATGGAAGATCATGGAAGAAATCAAAAATGAATATTGGATTACGATTCACGAGACTACTTAGAAAATGTGATGTATTTGTGACTTGCGGATTCCTACGGCTGGCAGCGGCTACTTTGTTTATTGGGATTGCACAAGGATGCGTACTTCTCAATCCCACCAATCCATACACCGGTATGCCACAACGAGCAGGGAGTGAGCATAAGCCGGTCTCTCGTCCAACAATCCCATTAAGGAACGAGCCGATTACACTTTCAAAAGCGATTACGATTGCGCTTGCCAATAATCCCGAACTGGCGGCGGTTCGTTACCGAGTTGATGTGGCAAGCGCCGAACGCGATGTCGCCTTTGGCGCGATTCTTCCCAAAGCCGGTGTTAGAAGTGGATACGATTACTATCTTGATAGACACCGCATAGGTGCGCCGAGATTCAAAGGTGAATCACGGACGTACAGCGATGGTATCTTCTCCACCCATGTCGTGGTAAGTATGCCGCTCTATGCTGGTGGACGCCTGATCAGCGAGATTCAAGCGGCGAAACTGCTTCAGGAGGCTGCGGAGCATCGCCTTGCCCGCAACCGTGATGAGTTGGTGTTTAATGTTTCCAGCGTGTTCTATAGCATCCTGGCTCAACATCATGTTATCAATTCATTGGAGTTTTCGCAACAAACCTTAAAGGAACATCGGAAACGAATCTCGGAACTTATTCAAGCTAAGAAAGCAGCCAAAGTTGACTACTTACGAACAGAGGTTCGTATCGCGGACTTGGAGCGGCAATTGGTATGGGAACGAAATATTCTGACCATTCAGAAACGTGTTCTTTCCAATTTGTTGGGAGTGGAGCATGAAGAAGGCGTTCCTGTCGATGTCGCCGGAGAATTGACAATTGAGAGAACCACCGTAATAGATGTGGAAACCGGGATCACAAGAGCCATGGCTCAACGCGGCGACTATTTGGCGATGCGGGAAGCATTGGAAGCACAAGCCAAGCGAGTGGACATCGCTCGAGCCATGCATTTGCCTATGTTGACTCTCCAAGGCACATATGGTGGTCTGCGGGCAGTTGGCCGCGTGGAACGCTACGATGATAGTTCCTATGACGATGTTGGCAGAGTGGGACTTGCGCTGGAATTTCCTATCTTCGAAGGTGGCAGAATTAGCGCGAGAGTTCGACAGGAACGATCAAAATTGGCCGAGGCTCGAGAACAAATGCGAAAACTTGAATTGCAGCTCCGTCTCGATGTGGAAACGGCGGTTCTTAATTCTTCGTCCTCCCTGGAGCGTGTGGAAGCAACCGAAACAAGCATTGAACAAGCAAAAGAAAGTTTGCGAATCGAGCGTGAGAAATACGATTACGGCAAGGGCACCATTACCGATGTCCTAGATGCTCAATCGGCGCTCCTGGATTCACAAATGAGTTACTACCGGGCATTGGCGGATTACAAGACGGCTCTAGCCCAGTTACAGCTAGCGGTAGGAGAAAAGTGATAAACACGAATAGATGAAATTCTCCGGGAGTGCGGGAGTCATTGATCCCTAGCCAACATATGGATGAGAAAGCATCGATTGAACGGTAAGAGGAGCCAAAAAGATGATGACAACAAAACAGGTGATGATTGTTTCGGTCTGTGGGGCAGTGGTCATGGGTATGATCGGATGCGGATCCGATGAGAAAGTTCAAAGCAAAACCGGTAAATTTTCACGGGTTGAAGTCATAGCAGCGGAGAAAACACGTCTGGTGGAGATTCTGGAAACAACGGGAAATGTTGTCTCGGTCAATACCGTAACGTTAGAGGCGACGGTGGAAGGCCCAATTTCTTTCTGCCCTTGGCGAGAAGGGGATCGCGTAGACCATGCTGGACAGAAGCTGATTGAGATCAATCGCCCCCTTTATCGTCAAGAAGCAGTGGCGGCGAAGGCAGCGCTGGCTGTGGCGAAGGCCAAACTGGTTGACCTCAAAGCCGGCGCGCGTCCCGAGGAGATCACGCAGGCAAAAGAATCGGTCCGGCATTTCGAAGATTGCACAGAATTTGCCAAGGCCGACCTGGAACGAATCAGGTCGCTGGTCAAAAGTGGGGCACTCCCCGCCGAGACTGTGGAAAAAGCGCGCGTCAGTTATGTGGAGTGCCATACGCAGTTTGAAGCAGCGAAAGAACAATTGGCCATGCTCGAAGCAGGACCAACAATAACAGAAATCGGCGTGGCGCAGGCCGCAGTCGAAGAAGCGGCGGCTCGAGTCGGACTTGCTCAAGCGAAACTTGATGAATGTATACTCAAGGCGCCTTTTGCCGGAATCATCACCGAGGTCTACGTCCGGAAAGGCGATTTGGCTACACCACGAGCGCAGTTACTCAAAATGATGGATCCCTCATCTCTCGTGGTTCGGGCGGGACTACCGGAGAACTGCATTACCGATATCCGTCGAGGGACTAAGGCCAGCATTCAACTGGATGCTTATCCAGGAAAAACATTCAGCGCAAAGATTGAGCGGATTTATCCCCGGCTCGAGTGGGAATCACGGACGAGAATTGTCGAGGTGAAGTTTACCGATCCCGTCGAACTGATCCCCCATCTATTCGCCAGGGTGTCGGTGCAAGGCCGAGTGGCCGAAGATGCCGTCGTCGTTCCCGACGCCGCCATCGTGACTACACCCAGAGGCCACAAGGTCGTCTACGTCATCAACGATGACAAGGCGCATCAGCGACGAGTGACAATCGGATTGGAACAAAATAACCGTGTGCAAGTCACCGAAGGCGTGCACCCCGGCGAGCTGGTTGTCATTGCTGGAAATCTGAATCTCAAAGATGGGGCAACCGTCCAGACAAGTAAGGCGGTACAGGTTTCGGCCATCCAGAAATCAACAGGAGAGTAAGATACAATGAGAATTACCGAAACTGCGCTCAAACGTCCTGTGGCTGTCACTGTCCTCACCATCGCGGCTTTGGCTGCTGGGTTGTTCAGTCTAACACAACTTGATGTGAACTACTTGCCGGATATTTCTTATCCAATGGTAAAGATTCACATTTGGTGGCGCGGGGCAACAGCGGATGATATAGAAAATAATATTGCCGATCCTCTCGAGGAAGTCATCGCCACGGTGGACGATCTCGATTACATCGAGTCCTCCAGCATTGAAGGTATGTATACGTTACTGGCAAACTTCGAATATGGCGTGGACGTGGAGGTGGCCTTCCAGGATGTGGTAGCCGCCATGGGACGCGTAACAAAAAATCTACCGCGCGATATGGACCCACCGGTTATCATCAAGGCGGATCCTTCACAATTGCCGGTAATCGAGGTAATGATTACCTCAGAAGAACATAATCTCGTCTGGCTCCGCCAATGGGCAGAAGAATGGCTCATCGACCGGTTGACATCGGTGCCAGGCTCGGCCGGCGCCGAGATTGTGGGCGGGCTGGAAAGAGAAATTCGCGTCCACTTGGATCCGGTACGCCTTCAAGCCTACAAACTTTCCCCAACACAGGTCGCCCATGCCCTGTATGAAGAGAATCTCGAAACGTTTGCTGGCCGGGTGACCATTGAGCCTCGTGAGATCATTGCCCGAACGATGGGTGAATTCGAAACTCTCGAAGAGATCGAAAACGTTGTCGTTGCGACAGATCCCAACAGGGAAGAAATATACATCAAGGATATTGCTCGTGTGGAAGACTCACATGCAGAAATGCGGATCAATACACACTTTAACAGTCAACCTTGTGTCGAATTTAAAGTGCTCAAGCAATATGCTGCAAACGCGATGACGGTAGCCGAAGCCGTGAAGGTTCGTTTAGACGAATTGCGAAAACAAGGTGATATTCCGAAAGACATTCACTTTCATTATGTAGAAGATGATGGGCTTTACGTAAAAAATGCTATATATGGCGTAAGGGATTCGGCCATTCTTTCCGCTATACTGGTTGTCGTCGTCGTATACCTTTTTCTGGGCAGATGGCGGCAGGTAGTCGTGATGATCACCGCCTTGCCAGTTACTCTCTTGACCAATTTTGCCTTGATGAAAGCGATGGACTTATCAATCAATGTGTTCTCTCTAGGGGGATTGGTGGTCGCACTGGGAGTCATCCTGGATAATTCGATTGTAGTGTTAGAGAACATCACACGATTGAAGTCCGAGGGCGTAAAGAACTTTGGCTTACAAGGAACCAGTGAAGTCGGCACGGCCATTCTCGCCGCTACACTTACATTCCTTGCGATTTTCTTGCCGTTTGTATTCGTGCCTGGTATGGTGGCCATTCTGTTTAGCGAACTCGTATTTGTTGTCGGAGGGGTCGTGCTCATCTCGCTGTTGATCGCACTGACCCTCACCCCATTGTTGACCGACAGACTCCTTCGCCACGAGTCCACGGAAAAAATGTCTAGAGTCGCCAGGAACTTCGACAAAATCATCGGATTCGGCACCCGAAGTTATTCGCGCCTGCTCAACGGTTGTCTGCAAGTCAAGTGGCTCGTTGTGTTGATCACACTTATGATGTTTGGTGCAGGGATATGGTTGACGACTCAATCCGGTACGGAATTCCTGCCCAAACTGGACGATGGCCGCGTTATGGTAAAACTCATGATGCCCGCCGGAACTTCTCTGGCGGAGGTCGATCGGATTCTTGCGCGAGTGGATAACGAACTATCTAGTTTCCCCGAAATCCAAAGCACATTTCGCCTTTCCGGCGGCAGAGTCTTCGGATTATATACTTTGGAGGTTAGTAATGAAGGCAATCTTGACATCCAGCTGGTTCCACGAAGTCAGCGGGACATCACTACAGAAGAATTCGTCCAAAAAATAAGACCTTTGGTCGCAAAGATACAATCGCAGGAACCAGGCGCAAAGTTACCTGTCAAGCAAAGACCTATCAAGGGCCTGCGAAAGGTAGGCGAGCAGGATGTTGAAGTGAATGTTAAGGGAAGTGATATTACGGCACTCTACGAATTTTCCGAGCAATTAGCGTCGCAACTCACCAAAACACCAGGATTATCAGGTGTGAACATTTCCATGGACATGACCAAGCCGGAGTACCGAGTATATGTGGATCGTGCCCGGGCTTCGGCATTGGAAATTCCCGTCAACCAAGTCGCCACTTCGCTGCGGGCACTGGTCCATGGTCTGGTGAGTACTCAATACGCTGAGGGAACAGAATATTATCCCATTCGAGTTATGGTGCCGGAGATTGCGCTGACAAGCAGAACCGATTTGGAAAATTTGATCATCGAAACCCATAACGGTGAGCCGATCTATCTGCAAGACATAGCAGAGGTTCGTAGAGCCGTAGGGCCTGTTGAAATATCCCGCGAGGATCAGGTCATAAGGGTTATCGTTCGCGCCGATCCGGCCGGAATCAGCGTTGGCGAGGCTCTCGCACGCGCCGAGCAAGTTGCTCTCGATCTGAAACCGCCCCAAGGCGTCGAGATTTCCATGGGCAGTGAAGCCCGCTTCATGAAGGAAAGCCGCAAAGTGTTAGGACTGATTATCGGATTCGCGGTACTTTTCGCCTATGTCATATTGGCGATTCAGTATGAATCTTTCTTGCTGCCTTTCCTTATTATCTTGAACGTTCCGCTCGCTTTAACCGGAGCGCTCATCGCCCTATATTTCGCCGGCGCTCCCGTCAGCGCGACTGTGCAAATGGGGATCCTTGTGATGATGGGGGGGATTACATCACAGGGGGTAGTGCTATTAACCCTCGCTGAGGAATACCATCAAACCGGGCTGTCACACATGGACGCCATCCGCAAAGCGGCCCCAACCCGTGTACGCCCGATCTTGATGACTCAGTTAACCACAGTGCTGGGACTGGTGCCGCTGGCGCTAAATCTCGGTGAAGAAGGCGGCATGCTTGTAACCATGGCGATCGCCGTGATCGGTGGCTTACTCTATTCACTGATTCTCACTCTACTGTTCTTGCCGGTGGCTTACGGATGGATTGGCACGGTCCATCGTAAAGAAAATTAAGTATATGATTGCGGAAACGGGAAGAATTGAATCAATTGTAGCTCTAGATTCAGCCAAGGCGGTATGTCCGCCGTTTTGATGCTTTCGTGTGTGACTGGCAATTCGGAGTCACTGGCAAAAGATTTCCACACTTTAGATAATAAAGAGGTAAGAGATTACAACTCGGAAGATGTATCCGATGGCGATACTCCTTTTATCAATAATGACGAATTCTGGTTTTTATTCGGATATGAACAAAAACTCGCCTAGGATTTTTCGGTAAATGTGCAATACTATCTTGAGTATATGATGGATCATGATGATGGAAGTACTTTACCGGCCGGTATCCATCCGCGGGATGAAGACAGACATGTCCTTACGTCGCGTTTTACCCAGTTCCTTTTCGAGCAAGATTTGACTCTTTCGCTGTTCGCTGATTACAGTCCTTCCGATCAGGATTGTTATTTGCGGCCGAAAGTCAATTACAAAGTCGATGATCATCGGACAACCGAAATCGGCACTCCTATTTTTTGGGGCGAAAAGGATCAGACCTTTTTCGGCCAATTTGAAAAGAACACAAATATTATATGCCAGTATACGGTATTCTTTTTGAGCTTGGAGATTTGTAAATGCACATATTCACCGAAAAGCAAATCACAAAAACGATTATTGATTCGTATCATGAAAAACTCTTGAACTGTCTTGACAATGATGTGCTGTTCGTCGGAGCCGGCCCCGCCGGATTGACGGGAGCCTATTTTTTAGCCAAAGCCGGCTATAAAGTCACGATTTTAGAAAAACGGTTGTCTACCGGCGGAGGCATATGGGGAGGGGGGATGAGCATGAACGAAGCCGTCCTTCAAGAAAGCGCGATTTCTGTTCTGCATGAATTCCAAATTGACTACCAACTTCGAGAAAATCATCTGTACTCGATCGATGCAATAGAATTGGCAGCCGGGCTTACGTATCATGCCACCCAAACAGGAGTCAACATCCTCAATCTTACTTATGCTGAAGATGTTTGTATTCACAACCATCGAATCACAGGAATTGTGGCAAACCGGACATTACTGGGGGATTCATTCCCCATCGATCCACTGACTTTCTCAGCCAAAGCAGTAGTGGATACGACAGGTCACGAATCGGTAGTCGTGTCTTTCTTGAAAAAGCGAAATTTATTCGATCCTAATTCCCTATCCCCGCAATTCTGCGAAGGCCCCATGGATGCTCCTGCCGGCGAACAATTTGTCATTGATAACGTGAAAGAAATCTTTCCCGGCCTCTGGATCAGCGGAATGAGTGTTTGTGCCACGTTGGGCGGTCCCCGTATGGGACCGATCTTCGGAGGCATGATCCAATCCGGGAAACGGGTAGCAGAAGAGGTTATCGAAAATCTCAAGCGAGTATAATTATATAGGAAAGATGGAGCACATTTCATGAAAATCAATAGTTCACTATGGGCAATTATCCTTCTCCCCAAGCGCTTGAAGTCATACTAGATTCCATTGCGGATGGAGTTTTTACCGTCGATCTCCAATGGCACATTACATCCTTTAATCGTGCAGCGGAAACAATACTCGGAATCCCCCGCAAAGAGGCACTGGGGAAACCTTGTTGCGAGGTGTTCCGGTCCAGCATCTGTGAAACCCAATGCGCTCTCAAAGAAACTATCGATACAGGAAAGTCCATCATCAACAAAACGATTTTTGTGATCAATGTAAAAGGAGACCGAATTCCCATCAGCATTTCGACGGCGATTTTGCGGGATGCAAAAGGAAAGATCATCGGCGGAGTCGAAACATTTCGCGATTTAAGCCAGTTGGAAGAACTGCAAAAGAAACTGTATGAAAAATACTCCTTTACCGATATTATTGGCCGCAGTATGTCTATGCGGAAAATATTCGATATTCTTCCGCAAATATCCCAAAGCGATGCAACGGTTTTGCTCGTAGGAGAAAGCGGGACAGGAAAAGAACTTTTTGCCCGAGCGATTCATAACCTTTCCAACCGACGGAACCATCCTTTCGTAGCCGTAAATTGCGGCGCATTGCCCGATACATTGCTGGAATCCGAGTTGTTCGGGTATAAAGCGGGCGCGTTTACCGATGCGAAAAAAGACAAACCGGGGCGGTTTTCCATGGGGGAGCGAGGAACGATTTTTTTGGATGAGATCGGGGATATTTCTCCCGCCATGCAGACACGGTTGCTTCGAGTATTACAGGAAAAAATCATCGAACCGTTGGGAGCAACCAAATCCGTTCCCGTCAACGTTCGGGTGATTGCTGCCACCAATAAGGATTTGACGAAACTCCTGAAAAAAGGACTTTTTCGTGAGGATTTGTACTATCGAATCAACGTCATTCGTATCGAAATCCCTCCCCTGCGCGACCGCAAAGAGGACATCCCTCTTTTAATCCATCATTTCCTCTCCAAGTTTCACCGGCTGCACAATAAAGATATTTCCGATGTATCCGATTCGGTCATGGCGGCTTTGATGGCGTATGATTATCCGGGCAATGTCCGAGAGTTGGAAAATATATTGGAGCATGCCGTAGTTCTGTGCCCTGGAGGGATAATCGAGCTTCATCATCTCCCCCCCGATTTGATTCAAGGGGAATCCCCGATTGTAACGGGGGGGAAGCGATTGAGTTTGCATGAATTGGAAAAAATCCACATTACGAACGCCATTCAACAAAATAACGGAAACCGGACGGCCGCCGCCAAAGCCTTAGGGATTCATCCGAGTACTCTTTTCCGGAAAATCGCCTCTTTGGGTTTGGAACTCCCAGAGAACGATGGCCGCCACCGTCGCAGATAGTATTGCATTATGCAATGGTATAAATCCTTATATACATGCTTATTGCAACGGTATAGTTAGTGGTTTTCTTTTTTTCTTCAGGCATATCTTCTTTTAATCCAGTCCTTTAGAACTTTTTTCTTTTAACGAATCGTTTTTGGCATTATTCCTGCATTTAATTGATTTTAGACAGTACTGAAAAGTCTGCAACGGTCGAGCGTAAAGGGTAACTAGGGGTAAGCACAGTCGAATGTCATTAACTTAAGGAGCTTACCCGACGGGATTTAAGATGATCGCTTGATGTTTAACCAAGGAGCTTACCCCAACGGGGTTTAAGATGATCGCTTGATGTTTAACCAAGGAGTTTACCCCAACGGGGTTTAAGATGATCGCTTGATGTTTAACGAAGGAGCTTACCCCAACGGGGTTTAAGATGATCGCTTGATGTTTAACGAAGGAGCTTACCCCAACGGGGTTTAAGATGATAGCCAGTGGGCATCGCCCCTGGAAATGGTCAATCCTACAATACCACCCTGAAGGGGTGGCAGAAAAGACGATCTTCTTTCACTACCCCGTCAGCACAAACCTGACGTCTTGTCCTGGCTACCCAGTTATCGTGACAGGATAACTTTTTGTTATAACCAATATGAAAGTAGCAATCTCGGTTTGGAACCATAGAATATCACCGGTATTTGACACCGCCGCCCAACTGCTGGTAGTAACATTGAAAAACGGAAAAACGGTTGGGCGCGCATCTTGTGATTTGAGAGAGACCGGATTTTTTGAGCGCATCCATCGTGTCGAACAATTGGAGGTGCAATATTTAATTTGCGGAGCCATATCCAAGCCGATGGAATACGCCATTCAAAGCAAAGGCATTCAAGTCATCTCGCATGTATGCGGTTGGGTGGAAGAAGTGTTGCAGGCATTTGTGACGGGTCAAATTACGCAATCCCGTTTTTTGATGCCCGGCTGTTATGCTGAAAGAGGGCGTCGGTTGCGTCATGGAAGAACGAGAATAGAAAAAAGAAAGTGGCTGTAAAATCCGTTCTTCGGAACGAATTTTAAATCCATAAAACATTTTGCATCAGGAAAGGAGGTATCGATCATGCCTGGAGGAGATCGAACAGGACCTGCTGGTTTTGGACCGATGACGGGACGAGGCGCTGGTTTTTGCGCAGGATACAGTGTTCCCGGTTATATGAATCCGATCCCCGGAAGAGGATTTTGGGGACGGGGTAGAGGCGGTGGCCGCGGCGGCGGCCGTGGCTGGCGAAACTGGTATTATGCCACCGGATTGACGGGTTGGCAAAGAGCGGGCTATGGCTGGCCCGGTTTCGCAGCACCCGCATATTATCCTGCTTCACCCTATCCTGCGGCCTCAGCGGTGACCAAGGAGCAAGAATTGGACATGCTGAAAGACCAGCTCGAGTTTCACGAGGAAACTCTGGAAGGATTGAAGAAACGGATCGCTGAATTGGAAAACCAAGCCGAAACCTGATTTCAAGTCGATGCGCCAGAATCAGTAGGAATGTGAACTGGTTCTGGCGCGAAATTCTGATTCTCAAAAAGGTTCACGACAAGAGTAAAAAAAGATGCATCCATTAAGCCTAAAACTATTTCCTGACCCGGTTTTATGTCACCGTTGTGAACCTGTGACAGAATTTGACAGTACATTAGCGGATCTTGTGGAAGAGATGTTTGAACTCATGACAGCCAAACGAGGAATTGGTTTGGCAGCACCACAAGTTGGGATTTCGAAACGATTGTTCATTTCCTCTCTCAATGAACGCTCCGTGATTCTTATTAATCCGATTCATCGATTTGTATCTCCAAAAGAGGAGAAAAAGGTAGAAGGATGTCTCAGTTTACCCAATGTCGAGGTGAACGTTCCTCGAAATTTGTATGTTCATTATTCCGGATACAATGTTCAAGGACAAAGAATAGAAGTGAAAGCAGTTTGTCTCGAAGCGCGAGTGATCCAACATGAAATCGATCATTTGAATGGTATATTAATTAATGACTACCAAACTGTCTTCGCTCGTTAAACATGATCTATCATTCATGGATTTCAATGCACGAACCCCATCGGGTAGGAAGAAAAGAACAAAATTATGAGAATTGCAGTTGCAAGCGGAAAAGGTGGAACCGGAAAAACCACGATCTCTACGAACTTGGCTTTTATCGAAATGAAAAGTGGAAAGCAAGTTGCATATGTCGATTGTGATGTGGAAGAACCGAATGGCCATCTATTTCTCCAGCCAGAGATTCGATCCTCGAAACCTGTAGGGATCACCATTCCAAAGGTCGATGAAAACCTTTGCATTTTTTGTGGAGAATGCGGACAGATTTGCCAATATAGTGCAATTGTACCCATGGAGGATCAAGTTCTGGTTTTTCCCGAAATGTGTCATTCGTGTGGAGGGTGTTGGTTGGTCTGTCCGGAAAACGCTATTTCAGAGGTCTTTCGAGAAATGGGCCGCGTGGAAATCGGGCAAGCCGGATCCCTACATTTTGTTCAGGGAATTTTGAATATCGGCGAAGCAATGGGGCCACCGGTGATACGAGGAGTGAAAGAATCGATTCCCGAAGCGGAGTGGGTGATTCTGGATGCGCCTCCTGGGACCTCTTGCCCGGTAATCGAAACTCTCCGGGATTGTGATTACGTAATTTTAGTTACGGAACCGACTCCTTTTGGTTTGAACGACTTAAAACTGGCCGTCGAAATGGTCCGGGCATTGAAATATCCTTTTGGCGTCGTGATCAACCGTGCCGATCTGGATTATCTGGATGTCCATGAGTATTGCCGACGGCAATGGATTCCCATCCTGGGAGAAATCCCTGATGACAAACGAATTGCAGAAGCCTATTCCGCAGGCAAATTGATTTGTGAGGCTGTTCCTGAATATACTCGTCATTTTGAAGAAATATCGAAACGTGTAATCGAAGAAATCGAAAGTGTACAAGCGCTGGCATCATGAAAGAAATCGTCATAATTAGTGGAAAAGGTGGAACCGGTAAAACGTCGATCGTCGCTTCGTTCGCTGCATTGGCGAAAAGCGCGGTGTTAGCCGATTGCGATGTAGACGCCGCCGATCTCCATTTGTTACTGGAACCCAAGGTGGAGTGGAAAGAAAAATTCTCCGGAGGATCCCGTGCCCGAATTTTGCCGGGTCATTGTATTGCATGCGGTAAATGCGAAGAAATCTGCCGCTTTGATGCAATTTTTTACGATGGCCCCGGCAATGGAAAACAGGAAAAAACATTTCGGATCGATCCAATCGCATGCGAAGGATGTGGAGTGTGCGCCTGGTTCTGTGCGGAAAATGCAATTGAATTCGCTCCGGCGGTCAATGGCGAGTGGTACAAATCCGAAACCCGCTTTGGCCCAATGGTTCACGCCCGCTTGGGCATCGCGGAGGAGAACTCAGGCAAATTGGTGACGTTAGTCCGCAAAGAAGCGCAAAAAATCGCCGAAGAAAAAAGATTGAATTATGTGTTGATCGATGGTTCTCCCGGTATTGGCTGCCCGGTCATTGCTTCGGTGACTGGCGCCGACTTGGCTCTTGTGGTGACGGAACCCACTTTGAGCGGACTCCATGACTTGAAACGGATCGCCACTCTCACTCGTCAGTTCAATATTCCCACGTTGGTTTGCATCAACAAATGGAATTTGAATTCCGAACTTTCCCGGCAAATCGAACAAGAAGCGAAACAATTGGATTTGATCATTGCCGGAAATGTACAATACGATCGCGCTGTCACCCAAGCGCAAATCGAATGCAAAACGGTCATAGAATATCACTCGAACGGAGTGGGAAATGATATACGGAACGTTTGGGAAACAGTTGTCTCGTTTCTTTCACAGTCTGATTCCACATAGAAGAGGAAAAACAACGATGTCTCAGCAAATGCCCCCCACACATATTGACGAAGAAAAACGGAAACAGGAAAAAGAAAAACTAGACCGGCGCATGCATGAAATCGGTTATAAAATTCTTGTGTTATCGGGGAAAGGCGGAGTCGGCAAAAGTACGGTGGCTGCCAATCTGGCGGCGGCTTTTGTCAACCAGGGGAAAAATGTCGGTCTTTTGGATGTCGATATTCATGGCCCAAGTATTCCGACACTTTTTGGATTAACTACGAATAAACTGGAGATTGAAGGGAATGAAATTATTCCAGCGAATGTATCCGATTTCTTGAAAGTCGTATCGATTGGATTTTTGCTGGAAAAAAACACGGATGCCGTTGTCTGGCGCGGTCCCAGAAAATTTAACATGATTCGGCAGTTTCTAACCGATGTCCGCTGGGGATCACTGGATTATTTGGTCATCGATTCTCCACCCGGAACCGGTGATGAACCGTTGTCGGTTGCCCAGTTGGTGGGTTCGCCCGCCGGTGCGGTAATCGTCACAACGCCTCAGGATGTAGCCATTCACGATGTTCGCCGCTGCATTACATTTTGCCAAATGGTATCCGTCCCGGTGTTAGGAATCGTTGAAAATATGAGCGGATTCATATGTCCCAATTGCGGAACAAAAATCGATCTCTTCAAATCCGGAGGAGGACAGATTCTTGCAAAAGAAATGAATGTTCCTTTCTTAGGCCGGATTCCCATTGAACCTCAAATTGTTCAAACAGGCGACGCTGGAATCTCCTTCGTCAATCAATACGAAAACCACACGGTTTCCTATCACTTTCAACAAATTGTACAACAGATCATAACGGCACATGATAATCGTAGGATTTCAGAGAGTGTAGAAGTATGACCAGGTCTCCGGGCAAGCGTAGTCTGCCCCGGCTTGTAACGAATAACGAGATTGAGAGGATGAGCAATCATGAAACCTGAATCACCTGGGTATCCAGGGCAAGCGAAGTCTGCCCTGGCTTGTAACGAAAAACGAAATTGAGAGGATGAGCAATCATGAAACCTGAAAGAAGACAGTACGTATTCGGCCCCGTACCCTCCCGACGATTGGGACGTTCTCTAGGAGTCGATTTGGTCCCTTTTAAGACCTGCTCCTATGATTGTATTTATTGCCAATTGGGCAAAACCACCAGTAAAACAATCACTCGAAAAGAATGGGTCCCGCTGGATCAAGTGCTGGAAGATCTGAAAAGAAAACTCAACAGCAATCCGGATTACATAACCTTGAGTGGATCGGGAGAGCCTACCCTCTATTCCCGCATTCACGAACTTATCGATCAAATACGGCACATGACAGATATCCCTATTGCCGTCTTGACCAATGGTTCCCTTCTTCGGCAAAAAGAAGTCCGGGATCAGTTACTGCATGCCGACTTGGTCATTCCGTCATTGGATGCAGGAGATGAAACCATGTTTCAGAGGGTCAATCGCCCTCACAGTGACATCACACATGAAAAAATGCTGCAAGGTCTCATTGATTTTCGTCAAGAATTCCATGGCCAATTTTGGATGGAAATTTTTATATTAGCCGGCCATACCGCCATCGAAGCGGAACTGTTGAAATTGAAACAATGTGTAGAGCGACTCCAACCGGATCGCTTACAATTGAATACGGTGACACGTCCGCCGGCAGAATATTTCGCCGACGGTGTATCCCACGCTCGCTTGGAACAAATCGCCGGAGTATTTGATCCTCCTGCCGAGGTCATCGCCGATTACCGCAAAATTCATCAACAAGAAGAATTTCAAGCCGGCCGTGAAGAGATTCTCAATATGTTACAACGGCGTCCTTGCTCGTTAGAGGATATCGTGAACGGTCTCGGCGTGAATCGAAATGAAATCTTGAAATATATCGAAGAACTGATCAAAGAGCAAATGATTGTTCATTCCTTTGTGAATGGCAAAATTTATTATAAAATACAAAATCAAACGATGTTCTCATCGTGTGCATGCTGATAACACTTGAGAAGCGGGAAGTGGAAAAAGCCTTTCTATTCACTGAGTACTCAGGGCAAGCAAAGTCTGCCCTGAGGATTCAGAATCAATTCATACAACCTGTTGTGAAAGGGAGAAACGATGAAAATTATTGGTATCAATTGCAGTCCGAGAAACGGAAAAAGCACTTACCAGGCTCTTGCCATCTGTATGGAAAGCGTGCGGGAAAACTACCCCGAAATGGAAACAGAGATTCTTGAATTGGGAGAATTGAATATCCGAGGCTGTAGTAGCTGTGGAACCTGTAAAGAAGAATTGACATGCGACATCGAGGACGATTTCAAGCCTCTCATTCCAAAACTTGCCGATCAAGAGATTGTCGGGATGGTCATCGGTACACCAGTGTATCTCGGATCCATGACATCTCAATGCAAAGCGTTCCTGGATCGAAGTTGTTCCTTCCGCCGAAATGGGTTCCTCTTCCGGAACCGCGTCGGGGGGGTTTTGGCGGTCGGCGGCGTCCGTAACGGAGGTCAAGAACTTACAATTCAAGCCGTCCAAGCCGCCTTGCTGTGCCATGATATGATTGTTGTTGGAGATGGCAAAGAGATGGCTCATTTTGGAGGAACCTTATGGAATGCGAAAGACCAAGGATTAGAGCCGGATCAATTTGGCCGCAAATTGGCGGGTAACGTCGGGAAGAGAGTCGCTGAAGTCGCTCTTCACATTTGGAAATAACCATTCGATTCCTGTTTTCCTTCCACGGTTCAGTGAATTGAGATATTTTCCCCCTTCATGGGTAAAGCCAGCATCCCCGCCGGATAGTTCCAACCCCACTAGAATTACAAAAAATCATATACAATATACTCAGTGTGGGAAATGAAACCACACCGATATCCTCTCTCCATCAATCCATATATAACCTATTGCTTAAATAACTTAACAGGAATATAATTACAATAAGATACAATAAGACTTCTTCTCCTCGGAGATGACTCGGAAAAGAAACAAAGATTGTTTTTTGTCATGGTGTAATGAGAATACTGTTGAAACCAGGGAGACAAAGGCGGTATAAGATCGATGCAGGAGGGGTATCATGAACAACATTGCATCCGATTTGGTCTACACATGGAATCAAATACTTCGCGAAGTGGACTGGGAGAATTCGAGCCAATATGCGATTATCGAGAATGGATATTCTCTTTTCGTCACCCTTGGCAAATTGGATTATCACGCCGAATCCTTATCTCCCGAAATGGAGCAATTTCAAGCAAACTGCCGACAGGATTCTGTTCGAGTATTTCGATTGAGCGAGTTTGATCAATATCCGGTTCAATTCGAGTATGGCCCGACATCATGGGCACAACCTTTTCTTCACGATCTCCGCGTAGGAGCACTGGAGGCACTGATCGCGGTCAACACCGATCGCTTCAAACAGGTCGTTCGCGACATCTTACACCGGCATGGCATTGAAACGATTCACGAATCGTCTTCCACAATGAAAGTACAAAAAGACGAGTATATTGAAGAAATCAATATCCTCCTGGAAATCCTCCGGATGGTATATGAGGCGCAAACCATGTCTCAACATACAAAACAAATCGCTCTATCCATTCGGAACCGATTTGAATTATATCAAGCAATCAAAGAATGGTTGATCCAACAACTGCCTCTTTGCCATATCGATCTCAGTGAACACTACTACTTCATTCAATGCCCCAACAGTTACAAAGCCCTTGAATTGAATTATTGGCTTTTACCCGAAAAACTCTATCAAAGGAAATTACTTCTTCATCGATGGATGGAAGGAATCGAAATCCTGTTAAATGCAGAAAGAAAAGTACTATCCTCCAATTGAACGTGACAAAGCAGCAGAAATGTTGACTAACATCTGAACCAAGAAGCAATCGTTGATGAATTTCAGGATTGTGTTTTTTTTACAATTAACTCCAGATGCACCGGAAAATTGAGAGCCATGGATATCGGGCAATATTTTTCCAATTTGGGCTGGAGGTTTTCGACCTTGGACACTTCGGATTCGTCTTGAACGTGTGCAGTGATTGCCACATTGGCTTGAGTAAATCGAAGTCCATCGGGAGTTTTTTCCATCTGCCCTTTGGCTGTGCTTTCATAGGCTTGCAGAGAAATGCGCATGCGTTCGGTAAAAAATAAGAATGTACTCATGATACAGCTTCCAATCGAAGCGACAAACAGTTGTTCCGGCGACCAGTAATGAGGAGGTCCACCAAATTCGGGGGGAGAAGCGACCTCAAAACTCTCATTGCCATCCGACTCGACGATTCCCACTTTTCCTTCTTTCCAACGAAGGGTACTTTGATAATGATACATATATTTCACCTCAAAAATGAAATTTGGTTCTTGCAGTACTGTAAAGTCATGAATCCATTACAGAATAGCAGAACCACCACTTGCAAATCAAGTTATATTCCTGTAAAATTATATAAACGACATTACACTATGATGAGGGAATTCAATGGCAGAAAAAAAGCAACTCGATGAATTGAAAGATGTGGCTGCTCTTCTAAAAGCCTTAGCCAATCCAGTTCGGTTAGCCATTTTGGATGAATTATGCCAAGGAGCCAAATGTGTTCAAGATGTGCAGGAAATCGTCGATATTTCTCAACCCAATCTATCGCAACATCTCGCCACGCTGAAAAAAGAAAACCTGATCGATTCCTATTCACATGGGCCTTTGCGCTGTTATTATCTTTTAAACCCGGCTCTGGTGAAAAATCTTTTAAAAGAATTGAAAAAAGAACGACGTGTCACGGTCCGTCCGCGCCAATCAGTAATACGGGAAGTGCACAAGAACCGGAACAACAATCAAGTGAAAGAAGCGTCCTAAATCCTTTTTTGGATAATAGAAAACTTCATTCCCCAGCTACACCGAAAGATTGATATGCTTATTGCTTCAATCCCATTGATGACACCTTCCATGAGATTTTCCAAATGAATCATGGTACTTTGGATTTCCTTAACCGCCAACCCTCCAAAAATACAGACGTTACCTGGAACGGATTGCGCTTTGTTATGGAATTATCAGAATTCAAAATGAGATATGAATAATCTTGATGAATGATTCTGTTGATATGGCGCGTTGCGACATTTACAAAAATCAACCCAATTTTGACGGCACAAACAAGGCAACAATACCTGAACTTGCTGAATGGGTGGTTGCAAAGCGATATCATGATTTTATTTTATTAATTATATAATATAAAATGATAACTTTGTTTATATCAAGCTTTCTTGTTTTTATCGTCGCTTTTCTGATGACCATGGTTGGAAAAGGGGGGGGAAACTTCTATGTTATCATTTTGGCTATCGCCAATATGCCGATGCATGAGGCAGCGGCAACGGGTCAGTTCATTCTTTTTTCCGCTTCTGTTGCGGCAATGATAATCTTCCAAAAAAATAAATCTGTATTATGGCCATTGGCAATTTTCATTGGAATTTTTGCTGCTTTTCCTGCGATGGGAGGGGGATATTTTTCTCATTTTTTCAGCGGTTTTCAATTAAAGCTGGTATTTGCTGTCATGTTACTGATCACTGGATTCGTGATGCTAATTCCCATTTCTCAAAAAAAGGACAGTATAGAACAGCATCAATTTGGAACCGTAAACATTCACTATTTCGATCAAATTTATGCTATAAACATATGGATTGCATTACCAGTTACTGTTTTAGCAGGCTTTGCTTCTGGCATGGTCGGAGTTTCAGGAGGCTCTTTTCTAGTTCCTTTAATGGTCTTGGCTTGTAACGTACCGATGCCTATTGCCGTTGGAACAGCGTCTCCATTGATAGCGCTAACCGCTTTTATGGGGTTTATCGGCCATGCGGTTCAGGGAGATTTTAATCCTTCTTGGGCCATTCCATTAGCCTTTATTACGATTACAGGAGGAATACTGGGGGGAAAGTTTGCATTACAAACAAAGCCGAAGCACCTGATGAGGATATTTGCTTATACGAATTGGCTCGCGGGTTTGTTTATGATAGGCAATGCATTTCAGACAAAAGGGAGCATATAATATAAAAGTATAAATATCCCCCAAGGGCATGATTCTCATATTTCCTATAGGGGATTTTCCAGAATGTCTCATTCGTTCTAATATAGACAAATAAAAAGGATGAAAAGAAAAAAAAGAACTTTCCCCTATGACGAGGTAGCTACACTCGTTTCTTTCGTATTGACATATGTTCTGGCTTTTTCTCTTACCGTGAGTAAGTAGATCGCCAGTGGTCGATACAACAAATGCGCCCATTTGCTAAAGGGAACTTCCACCACCAGCATCGGCACGGCAATCGCCAAATGAATGACATACATATAATAAGTAGGAAAAGGAAGATCCAAAAGCCGAAAGAGATGAAGTGCAATTCCCGTCAACGCGGTCAGGAACAACAGAATCAAAAACATCCAATCGGAGAGGTGAGAAAATTTGTGAATTTCCTCTTTTTTTCTGAACCGGCTAATCATCATATCCCCGGTGACATACAGCAGGATAAAGGTTGCATAATACCCCAACAAACTAACCCAATTGAATTCCGACGTATCCATTTGAAACCACGGTAGCAACAAGACGACGAGCAAGAACATGGTTCCATACGCGGTCACCAAAAGAAAATGCTTGAACCAACGGGTCGAACTTTCACATTCCCGCCAACGGATTTGAGTAAGGCCATGCAAAATCAAGGTTTTCAATTCTTGGAAATAGAGCCACAAAGGGATCCGGGACGTGTTGTTTCCGTTCCCAATGAAGCGATACATTCGATAGGCATTCGACAAGAGCAAGAAAGATAAGATTGCCGCCAATGCCAAGTCACTGTAATGAACCCATTCTACCGGGGCGAATGTATTCAAGGAAACATGAGATGTCACCATTCGTTCGGCGGTAAAAGAACCGGAAACAATAAATAATCCCACGACAAATAAAGCAACAACGAAAAGTGCCCCGAATTCCCATGCCTTGGAAAGGTAGAGCCGTTTGGATAGACCGGTCCAATCGTATTGAGAAATTAGATACCGGCGTGTAGCCATCATCAATTCGCCGGGGCTTGCCTGCCGGGGACAACTTTCTGAACACTCCCCGCAATAATAACAAAGCCATGGCTCGGGCGATTCGACTACTTTGTCTTTCATACCCAGCTGGAGGTAACGAATGATTTTCCGTGGAAAGACGGTTGATTCGCGCGATAAGGGGCAAACCGCTGTGCAATTCCCACAATTGAAACAGGTATTGAGATCGTCTCCCCCAAACTGCAAGATTTCGTGCCGCAAAGTAGGATCAACTTGTGTACTCAATTTTCTTCCTCCCTCAAGGCGTATTCATAATACCCGTCGCGTTCATCCCCTTCGGCAATTTCGCCGTACTTCTTCAATCCGACAATATACCAAAGCGCTTTATGCGCCGGGATACCGGTTTGATTCGATATTTCAGGAACTGTTTTCGGCCCGTCTTTAAGTAATTCGAGTAGTTGTTTGCGAATCTTTGTTTGCTCACGGTTTAAAGCAATCAGTTCTTTCCGAACTCCACCTCGGCGTTCACGAAGAATTTGAATCGGTTTCTTCTCTTTCTTCTTTTTTTCACTTGTTGTTTTTTGTTCTTGCATCAAAATTCTCCTGCAATCGCATCCACCATTGATTCGAATTGATCCAACTCCCACCCCGCAACTTGAATGGCTCGATGCGGGCAAACAGCGACACACATGCCACACCCTCGGCATAATGCGGGATTGACCTCCGCTTGCTTTATCATCCTTCCATCCACTTCTCTCTCGACCATCGAAATTGCGTGAGTAAACTTGCATTCTTCCACACACTTGCCTTCGCCCTCACATCGCTGTGGATCCACACGAGCGACAAAGGGATCGAGTTCGATATAGCCCTTCGACAAAATGATCGAAGATTTGGAAGCGGCCGCGGATGAAGCTGCACAACTCTCCGTAATATCCATCGGCGCTTGGCATGTTCCTGCAATAAGGATTCCATTCACCGCCAACTCGACGGGGCGCAGTTTTGGATGCACCTCTTGTAAGAAATTGTCCGAACTTCTTGGAAGTTTGAGAATTTCAATCAAGTGATGGATGTCGCGAGGCACCATGCCGGTGGCAAGCACCACCAGGTCGGCCGGGATATCCACTTCCTCTCCGAACGTCAAAGTATCTTTTACCTTCACCGCAAGCGGTGAACCGTTTGTACCATTTGATTTCATGACAAGGGGCTGCTCTTCCGCCATATAACGGAAAAAAAGAACCCCTTTCTCCGACGCCGCCTGGTAATAATCTTCATGCCCTCTCCCGTATGTTCGGATATCTTGATAGATATCGAAAACATTGACATTTGGAAACCGCTCCCGAATTTCCAAGGCAGCCTGAAGAGTGGCGGTACAGCACACCCGTGAACAATATTCATTCAGCCGCCCATCCGGACCGGGTTGGTGAATCCCTTCTCTTTGCCGGCTGCCTACGCAATGGATCATACAAACATTTTTTACAGGATTTCCATTGAGTTCCAAACGGCCCTGCGTCGGCCCCTCTGTGTCCAACATACGAACAAACTGGGGCAGTGTGACAACTTCCGAATGTTCTGCATATCCGAACTCACCTTCATGCGGTTCATACGTATCAAAACCGGTAGCAAGGACAATGGCGCCGGCATGAATGTCGATTTCTTGCGGAGACGCATCCAGTACAATTCCCTTCCCCTGAACCGCTTCGTAACATTCCCCACACTGAGTGCATGTTTTCCAGTCGATCGCCGGGAAGGGTGGAAAGCAATCGGGATAAGGCATATAAATGGCCTTTCGAGAGGTCAATCCATAGTCAAATTCGTTCGGAGTGCTTTCCGGACAACGGTCCATTACTGTTGAAATCTGTTGCGGATCAAATTCTTCTGTGATCCCTCGTGGCTGCAGAGAGACATGTAATTGAAAGTTCCCAATGTATCCGGACACATCGTTTACTTCGGCAAGAGTATAGACAGTGATATCCGGATCTCGCGTTACCTCGGTTAAAAGAGTTTGAAGAAGATCACGCGCACGATCCTGCGTGGGATAAACAGAGTCCAGCTGCGCCATGCGCCCACCGAGAAACGGAGACCGTTCGAGCAATGTCACTGTCAATCCACGGCGGGATAGATCCCGAGCACTACGAAGACCGCTGATCCCCCCTCCGATCACCACGACATGCTGCGTCGCGTCCACTCGAATAGGCTCAAGAGGCAGCAAACGTCTGGCTTTTGCCACTCCGGCCGCCACCAATCGAATCGCTTTATTCGTGGCTCCATCCGGATCCGATTTGCTCACCCAACTGACCTGTTCGCGTATGTTGCAATGTTCAAAGAGATATGGATTCAGCCCCGACCGTGCCAACGTCAACCGAAATGTCAGTTCATGAAGACTCGGGGAACAGGCAGCAACGACCACACGATTCAAGTTTTCATTGCGAATATCCTCGCTGATCATATTCTGACCAGGATCCGAGCACATGAACATGTTACGCCGAGCCACGGCGACATCCGGAAGGTGAGCAACAGCTTCCACCACTTTTTCTACATCCACGACGTCGGAAATATTCCCGCCGCAATGACAGACATAAACTCCAATCCGAGCTCCGTTTTTCTTTTGTGGATCCATCATTTCATATCCTTGCTTCAGCATGGTGCTCATACTTCCTGCGGTACGGATAAGGCCGCTTCGCGCGCAGTTTCGTCTTCTTTTCCACTCGATTCATTCCTTTGATAGCCGTGTTGATATAAATAAACAGACGCTTCCATCGCTGCCGCGCCAGCTTCTACAATAGAATCCGGAATATCTTTTGGACCCGAAGCCGTCCCCGCGACAAAGATTCCCTCTTCTTCCGTGCGGCAAGGCGCCACTTTGGCATAAGGAGAACGAACAAATCCATCCTCCGCGGCTTGTAAAGGAAGTTTTTCCGCTCCACTCAAAGCCGGCAGCATCCCGAGAGACAAAACCACCATATCGTGTTTCCGTTCCTCCACACGGCCGTCTTCCTCCATCACTTCGATTCGTACAATCGGATTTTCCTCTTCGTCCTGCGTGATTTTGGCCACTTTGGCTTTCACAAACTCGATCCCCATGGCCTTTGCGTTTTGATAAAACTCCTCGAATCCTTTTCCAAATGCGCGAATATCCATGTAGTAAATCGTCACCTCCACCATGGGTAAGGCGCCAGAGAGGAGCATCGCCTGTTTGATGGCATACATGCAGCATACACGGGAACAATACGGCACTCCCAGACTGAGATCCCGTGACCCGGCACATTGCACATAGGCCACTGAATCGGGAATTTTCCCATCAGAAGGACGCAACACTCTCCCGTAAGGACCATGAGGAGCCAGCAACCGTTCCACTTGCAAAGGACTCAAAACATTACGCAATTGCCCTCCGCCATATTCTTTTTTTGCGTCAATGTTTGTAAGCCGATAGCCGGTGGCAACAATGATCGTACCTGCATGAACAGTTATTGTTTCCGGTTCCTGCAGAAAATCGACTGCTTTTGTAGGACAGGCTTTTTCACAAAGACCACAAAGAATACAGTTATCGATGTCAATGAGTGCCACTTGCGGAATGGCATTGGAAAAAGGGACATAGATCGCTTTTCTCACACCAAGATCTCCATCAAACTCGTCGGGGAGATCGATGGGGCAGGCATATTCACAGAGACGGCAGCCTGTACAATCCGCTTCCTTGACATAACGGGAGTGCTGAGTCACAGAAGCGGTAAACGAACCATTCCTGCGCTCAACCTCGTTGACCTCCGCATATGTCAGAATAGTAATATTTTCATGATGAGCGGCGGCGGCCATGCGGGGTGTGCATATGCAGCTGGAACAATCCAGTGTGGGGAAAACCTTACTCAATCCGATCATTTTTCCCCCAATGCTGGGTTCCTTTTCTACGATAAGAACTTGAAAACCTTGATCCGCCAAATCAAGCGCCGCTTGTAAACCGGCAATGCCTCCACCGATTACCAATACATCCGTCGATCGTTCTTTAGCGTTCATAGTTCTCCCACTTTCTCTTGTTCAGCAATTCACGTTTGATGAGATTCATTCCAGTCTATGATTTCCGCCAACATTTACGTCGCGGCCAACAAAGAAAAAGAAAGTTGGGATAATTCTTCATCCATTTGATGAACCTCTTTTAAAAAAGCACGCGAACACACGGTACAAATCGCACATAGCCTCAACCGTTTCGGGTCAATATCTTCTTCCTTCATCATCTGATGCACGTTGCCGATTCGTTCCGCCAACCGTGAATAGGCTCCTTCATAAGGACACTCATGACCACAACTCATGACGATAATCCCTTGAATTCCCTTCCGGAAACAGTGTAAATAAAACTCTTCCGGGAAGATCACGGGAGCCGGCACCCGAATGATGAAGGCATTTGTTGGATACTCGGCGTGGATTTGCCCGACATTGTCCGCCCCTGGATAGGCACACGTCTCCGTTGCGAGAATCAATATAGTCGGCGTTTCCATTCCCTGCTCCATCACAATACCACTCGCTTTCTTTGTTCTTTTACCGGGTAAGCACGAATCCTATTTCCCCCGAGTGATGAAAATACGGTCATATCCTTCCCCATCGATAATGCCGACAAACTCATGACCTACTTTTGCCGCCCACTTCGGCAAATCGTTTTTCGTAGAAGGATCACCGGACATTACCTCGATGGTCTGTCCAACCGATACACTCCCCATCGCTTTTTTCGCTTCGAGAAGCGGTCCAGGACAGGCCGAACCTCGTGCATCAACTACTTTGTTCACATCGATAGCTTGCAAGTCAACTTGTGGCATGATTCTATCTCCTTCTTTAATAATTTTCTAAAAATGTTTTCAGTCTTCTTTTCTCTAACAAAAAGTCAATACTACATCCGATTCTTCTGCATCGCTCACGAACGTCGCGACACCTCCGCATTCGACTCCCTCGATCAGATCACTCTCACTGATGCCCACGATCGGAAAAGCGGCGGAACAGGCAATCATTTTCGCTCCGGCTTCTTGTGCAATTTGAAGAAATTCAGGCAGCGTCTTAGGAGCTCCGGGAAGCTGAATTTTCTCCGCTCCCCCTTTGCGTATGATGTTCAGCCCGTCCAACGTGAAAAACATCGTCAACTCCATATCCACTGCCAGCGCTCCCGCCCCGAGCATAAACGGGGGAAATGCTTTCTTGGGATCGTCCGATCCACAAAAGACCAACATTTTTTTCGCCATAGGTTCTTCTCCCTCCTTTTTTTAGGATTTGACAGATCGATATATTGGATAATCATTATATCATGATATATTTATATAAGCAAGGGAGGAAATAAACAAAATCAAATTTTAATCGTGGATTTCCTATGGTTTGCTTCGAATGGATTGTTCAAATCCCACTGAATTCACCTTCAGATGATCCATGATCCATGATCAATTGATCAGACTTAAGTGGTCAAGAAAATAAGTGTTGAGGAGTATTGACACAAACTCTACTTCATCTAGACTTAATAATAACACGTTTTATTGAATCGTGTTATCATTAACCCTGATGTGTCAATATCAAAACAGAGTCATCATGGAATCGCTCCGATCTTTTACAATTATAGAGTTGCTCATTGTGGTGGCCATTATCGGTATTTTGGCTGCCATCGCTGTTCCCAATTTTCTCCAAGCGCAAATTCGAGCGAAAATAGCTCGGGTCGGTGGAGATTTTCGAAATTTACAAGTTGCGTTGGAATCGTATTTTATAGATTATAATCACTATCCTCTATACGAGGGTGAATATAAATTTCCCGAACCGTTACGGCACTCAATCGCGTATCGATTGATTCCATTGACTACCCCCATTCCCTATATTCAAAGTGTTGACTTGCATGATCCCTTCTTGACTCTTTTGGGAGGGGGGAAAACCAAAGCAGACATGGTTAGATTTTTCTACATGTATCGGAATTATGAATATTGGTTGCCAGACCAACAATTTAAAGTATGGGTTCTCTGCAGTTTAGGTCCGGATCGAGACCGAGACGGAGGACTAAACGTTGAATTGCGGTCTCGCCAAATCATTTCCCAGGATGGAGGAGTGATCTACCAACCAAGCAACGGTTTGTACAGTTCCGGGGATATCGTTTGCACAGGCGGAGAGACACGGTTTCAGAATTCGATGAAGTGAAATCCGGCATCAAGTGGGAAGAAAAATCTTTGGATTTTTTGTTCTGGAATAGTACAAATCTTATGAAAGGAAAACAACCATGAATATCTCAGAAGATTTTTTCTTCCGCAAGCGGATTCAGAGGGAAAGGGAAATGCAACATGAACGTGGAACCTTTTCCCCATTCGGATTGGAAAGAGATGGTTCCTCCATGTTCCTGAACGATTTTCTGAACCACCAAAAGACCAATTCCGGTTCCTTCCACCCCTTTTGTCGAGAAGAATCGCTCAAAAATATGTGATTTCACTTCGCTGGACATTCCGCAGCCGTTGTCGGATACTGCGAATCTGACTTCATTCTCCTCTGAATTTACATGCAATGTTACCCAGTGATCAGTTTTTTGCCGATCTTCTTTGCAAGCATCAATTGCGTTGGCGACAAGATTGCTTAAGGCGAGATGAAGGGGAGTCGGATCAGCGTAAAAATGAGCCGGACGAACGCGTATATCCTGTTTAATTTCAATTCCTTGGGCATGGGCGCTTTCCTGGAAACTTTTTGTCACATCTTCGAGAAGCTTTTTCGGAGAAAGCCTCACTCGTTCGGGAACTCGTTTTTTGGTATAAAACAAAATATCCCGCACTTGACCGGAAAGCCTGTGCATGTTTTTTTCGACCATCTCCAATCCGTTCCGGATTCGTTCGGGATTGGTACGATTCAATCCCGATTTGGAGATATACAAACCACCGGACATCCCTCCAAGAATATCTTTCATGTTATGGCTGACCGAAGCCACCATTTCCCCTAAAGAAACCAAATGCCGTTCCAGTTCTTTTACCTCTGTAATGTCCGTAGACATCTTGATCACCTCAGTGACCATCCCCCCTGCATCCGTAATCGGAGCCGTATAGACAATGTAGTTTCTTGTTTCTCCCTTCATTGTCCGCATTTCTTCTTCGCTGGAATGAACATGGCCATCCCCGAACGTTTTTGCAACGGGACAGTGACTGCAAGGTTCTTCCCGGCTTTTACACACACGATAACAATACCCCCCAATGCTTTCGCCAAACTCTTGCTTGAACCGGCGGTTGGCTTCGACAATACGGCAATTCTTGTCCTGAACGGATAGAAAACATGGGACGGCATCAAACAATTGTGAGCAAGCCACAAATGCCTTTTTTTCTTTCCCTTCTTTTCCCAAATTAAGCGGTTGAATCGGAAAAAGAGGGAGAATAGTGCTCTGTTCCGATATGTGTTCGGATTGCAGCAAGAAGCGCCTCCTCATCCACCGGTTTTTCAAAAAATGCTTCCGGTTTACGTACGGCTCGCTCTTCATCAAAAAACTTTCTCACATGCAGGCGGGGATAAGCCGGTGCGGCAAAGCCTGTAATCACGATGATCGGTATGTTCTTCAAGGATTTCTCTGTTCGAAATACCCGATACAATTTGAATCCCGTTTTAGCGGGCAATAACAAGTCGAGGGTGATCAGATCGGGTTCTTCTTCTCTCGCAAGCCTCAATCCTTCTTCATACTCTCGTGCGGAAAATACGTGATACCCGCTGTCCTCCAATAATGTCCTCAGAAATTCTTGCATGTCGGCATTGTCTTCGATCACAAGGATTGTACCGTTCATAACGATCCCCCTTCTCATAGGGAAGAAATTACCCTCTGAACAACTAGATGATTACGGCTGATGTTCTTCTATAATGCAGATCAGTAAATCATTTCCTCGACAAATCGATCCGTACTCTCAATATGAGAACCTTGATCCATCTGCAAAGCATGTGCTGTTTGCCGACCTGTTCCCATCGAGGCACAACCACTGGAGAGGGCTAAAACAATCAGTATCCCGAGTAATAGTATCCAGTTCGATTTCATGATATTTCTCCTTCCCGGTTTCCAGTCCTTTTCTCAGAGAATCCTTCCCGCAACGTTTAGTAGGAAGGAGCGCCTTCTTGAATCAAGACGCTCCTTCCTCACGTTCCACTTCAATCATTTCTGTTGAAAGCCAATTCACCGCAATTCCAACATCCTTGAGTTTGTAAATCCTTTTCCGGATCCACTCCCTGATCACACAACCATCGATCCCCTTTCTGGTCTGCGACAATTTCCATCGGGCGAGCGGGTTTGTGCGGTTCAAAGGCCACGTCTCGTTCTTGAGTCATCTCCAACATGGTTCTTCTCCTTTCTCTTCGCATCAAATAATTTGTTTCTACTCTCATTATATAACATTATCTTTATATACGCAATGGGGAATGTACTATTTTTTCTAGACAGCCAAAAAGCGGTTGAAGGATCGTCTTCCTATTTGCCTCAATCTGCTCTTGTACATCCAATATGGGTGAGGGAAGAATGTATGCAAAATTAGCGAGGACATTTGCTTCCAATGTGAATCTTTCGGAGGCTACTCGGATTCTGTCGGACAGGCGTTGGAGACTTTCAAGATTAAAACACTCGGGGAATGAGCCGAAACAGCGGAAAAGGCATCCGCCAACGCTGTAAATACATCTGTGAGTTCCCCAGTCAGCCTCGAACTCATTGGACCTGTTTGGATGGAAACATCGGATTCCTGAAGTCGTGCGAGAAAATTATTCACTTCGAATCCCACCGCTTCCGTTTTCAAGGGATAAAAACTGACTTCTGTTTGCACAATCATGGCTTGATCTCCGCGACAATGAATGGCCCTTGAATATGCAAATCATCAGGAATCATCCGATGTTTACCCGGCTTCTCGATCCATGGGCTTACTCCTCCATCCGTCGGAGAAGAAGCAACCATGCGCACAGAACCGAACGGCGCAAGTACATTGTAAAATTCTTCTGGGGAAAACAACCGGGCGGAAATATACGGCTCCCGCTTTTCTGCCAAGCGCTGTTGATTGATCGGAGCAAGACGGTTCAGTGTACCGGCCAGAACGCGGCCGTTTTCCTTTACACAACGAAACATTTCCTGTAAAGCACACAAAACATCGGACACGAATTCAAGCGTAGCCATTGCTGTGACAATATCAAAACTTCGCTCCTCAAAAGGAAGACAGCATGCATCGCTCACTTGAAATATACAATCACTTGTGTCTTGGGAATCTGCCGCTTCAATCATCTTTTGAGAAATGTCCACACCAACGACTCTATATCCAAGAGCGGCAAAAAACTTGCTCCAATGCCCGGTCCCACAACCGACATCCAAAAGAGATTCATGATCTTGTGGAGGAAATAACAAAGAGAGCACATCCGCTTTCTGGAGAAGATCATGAATCCGCCCTTCCGAAGTTCGGTACCATCGATCATACTCCTTTGCGATATTTCCAAAATCAAACAAAGAGCTAGAATAATGAACAGAAGATTCACGATTACTCATAAACTGCTCTTTTTGATTGACTTGCATATTGTCTAAAGCATGATTATGAGAATAAGCGCTATAAAGATTTCTCTGGGGAAATGAGTCTTTCATGAATTCGCTCCCTTATCTTGAGAGCGGACACATTCCTGTCGGACAACTGGAATCATCGCCGGTAGAGGATGTTCCCCCCTCTACAGCAAATGTGGAAAAAATTTTTTTCAGATCATTTGAATTGCACTTTTCACATGCATGCATTTCCTGCGAACCCGCTTTTTCCAGAAACGATGTTATGTGACCACACTGATCGCATTGATACTCAAAAATAGGCATTCCTTTACTCCTTTCACTTTTATTCAAAAAATTGCTCACGCCACCAAAGAAAACATCCCCACTCATTATCCATTTGATATTTCCCCTCATATGGCTCCGTCTCCCTAGAAACGGCATAATCAAGCTCTTCCCCCCCAACTCCTTTCGTCAAAAATCGATATGCCGCTTGGATCAAAAGAAATTGTTGTTGAGAAGCGCTTGAATTCTCTTTTTTGTCCGGATGAGAATTGTGTGCTTCTTTTCTCCAAGCCCGTTTGATTTCTTCAATCCCAGCGGAATCGGATACCCCCAGTATCCGGCGGGCTTTTCGTTCCCGTTCATCCATCTGCCGAATATTGTCTTGCCACTGCATATCGTTCACGATAAAACCCTTTTTTTCTTTATCATCGATAAAATGAAACCTCGCGGTTGTGCCCTCGTGCAAAACCAACAATATCCATTGGTTTAAGAGTATATAACCCCATTCGATAATTCACTTTTTATTATATAACTATCATCGAATACAATCAATGGGCACAGGCAACTGCATTACTCTTCGTTATCGAGATTCCAATCATCGCTGATTCGAAAATTCTCTCGGGATGGTGCGCCCATCGCTTACATCTTATCAATCATGGATTCGATAAGGCAACAGATCATCCAATGTGTGACAGAGTGCAGAAATGACTTGACTATCCTCTCATACAATGGTTTAAAGAAATACCGCTATTCTCGGATTGTTTTCTTATTCCATCGATCCGAAAAAAGCGTGCCCCCATTTAACTTGAAATACAGGAGTAATTGATAATGCAAAAAATGTCGTCGAGATCGGAACTTCAACCGGAAATTCGGGTATTTGGTTCGGCTTGGCACTCCAAAAAACGGATGGCACACTGACGACGCTTGAGATTGATTCTCAACGTGCCGCCACTGCCCGCGCGAATTTCAAACGAGCAGGCATGGCGGATATCATCACACTTGTCGAAGGAGATGCTCACGAGCATGTGAAAAAACTAACTGAACCGATCGATATTCTCTTTCTCGACGCCGATAAGTCTGGTTATATTGATTATCTCGAAAAACTATTGCCATTGGTTCGTCCCGGCGGGATGGTCATCGCTCACAATATTCCCCCCCCCGTGTGGTCGATCCGGACTACATGGAAGCGATTACGACGAATCCGAATTGAGAAACGGTTGTAAGATCGGGAGTAGGATTAACACTGACAAAGAGATGAAGAAAACTACGATTGAATGAAACGCCGCCGTTTCGGCGGCTTCCGTAAAAAGCCGGCAAGATTCCGGCGTTACAACTTCAAACCAAGAAGGAGATAGAACAACATGTCCATGAATCGCAGATCCTTTTTACTGAACGGTACGGCTGTCACGACCGGTCTCGCCGCGGTCTCCCATACGGCTTCGGCTTCTATAAAAATTACCGATCCGGAGAAACGGGGTGTCTTGCGTTTTTCTTCGCAGGAATGGATCATCCCCGGCAAAACCTTGCCCAAGAAAATCGAAGCGATGGAAAAATGGGGATTCGAAGGAATTGAATTCGGCGGCGGGGAACTCCCCAAACGCGTCGGAGAAATCCAGAAAGTGCTTGCCAACAGCAATATCAAACCCAGTGCTATTTGCGCCGGATACAAAGGGACACTGATTTCCGAAAATCCGGCGATCCGGAAACAAGCGATAACCACAGCGAAAGAAATCCTTACCGCCGCCGGGGAAATTGGCTCGACCGGATTGATCATGGTACCCGCCTTCAATGGCAAAACATTGTTGAGCCATGTGGGTGCGCGACAAATCCTCATCGATCTAATGCCCGAATTAGGTGACCATGCGCAAAAAGCCGGCACTCGAATTCTATTCGAACCGCTGAATCGCCGGGAAGCCTGGTTCCTGCGCCAATTGGCGGATGCCGCGGCAATCTGTAAGGACATCAACCATCCGGCCGTCTGTATGATGGGTGATTTTTATCACATGGGAGTTGAAGAACCATGCGATTATGCCGCCTTCATTGCCAGCCGAGACTATCTCCATCACGTCCATTTAGGCAGCCGCCCGACCCGCAAACAACCCAGCTATGATCCCAACGACGACTACCGCCCCGGCTTCAAAGCTCTGAAAGAAATTGGCTATCAAGAGTATTGCAGTTTCGAATGCGGCATCGAAGGCAAACCGGAAGTGGAAATTCCGAAATCGATGGTGTATTTGCGGAGGCATTGGGAAGAGGCTTAAAAATAGTATTAACACGTGAAATAGTGATAGTATTCAACTGAATACAGATATAGTATATTCGTGCTTCTAATATCACTTTCAAAAGGATATAATGAGCTTAGGAGAAAGAGAAAATGGATACTATTATTATTCCGGCTCATTATGATGGAAAGCAAATACGATTAGATGAGCCTTATGAACTAGAACCAAATAGCCGACTTCTTGTCACTGTTTTGCCAAAGCAAGATATTAATGAAGAGCGAGAATATTGGCATCACCTTTCAAAAATGACCCTGGCAAACGCCTACGATGAAGATGAAATTGAATATTCGGTTGATTTAATCATAAAGGATAACCCCGAGTATGAAGGAACGTGATGTCATACTGACTCCAATCCCACAAGTAAATGGCGGTTTCAAGCATAGACCGGCAATAGTATTACGAGAAATGCCAGGTTACCGTGATTTGCTAGTTTGTGGTGTCAGTACACAGTTACATCAGTGTATAGAGGGCTTCGATGAAATCATTTCAACGAACGATATAGATTTTGCAGACAGCGGTTTGTTATCTATTTCCTTAATCAGGCTTGGATTCCTCGCTGTACTCCCGCGAAAAAGTATTGCAGGTTCCATCGGTACTATTTCATCCGTTCGCCATAAACGTCTATTGAAAAAACTCAGTGATTATCTTATTCCATCCACTGTATAATGACTTTTTCCGCCAATAATTTCGTATCAACTGTTTCTGATTGCTCGTAACCGCCTCATCACATCATTCCCCCCCCGCCCAAAGTAATCATGCAGTTGAATATATTCGTTGTACAAGCCGGTATATCTTTTATGCCGTTCCGCCGCCGGCCGGTAAATTTCATCCCGCAGGCGCGCCATTTTCCCAGCAGCTTCCTGGGGAGTATCATATCCGCCGTTCGCTTTGCCGGCGGCAACCGCGCCTAAGATCGCCGCCCCCAATGCGCAGGTCTGCGCGGATTTGGCAATACGAATTTCAAGACCGGTTACATCCGCATAAACTTGCATGAGCAGTTTGTTGTGTTCCGGTAATCCTCCGCAGGCATAGAGTTCATGAATCGGAATCCCGTTTTCGGCAAAGGCTTCAATGATCTTTCGCGTACCGAACGCGGTCGCTTCTATCAGCGCCAGATAAATTTCTTCCGGCTTCGTTGTAAGGGTTATACCGAGTAGCAAACCGGATAATTCCGCATCCACTAAAACAGAACGGTTGCCGTTCAACCAATCGAGCGCGAGAAGGCCGCTTTGGCCCGGCTGCAATTTTTTGGCTTTTTCCTCAAGCAACTGATGTACGGAAATCCCTTGCTTTTGTGCCTCTTCATAGGCCGCATGCGGTGCGCAATTTTCGATATACCACGCGAAGATATCACCGGTTGCCGGCTGTCCCGCTTCATAACCATAATAGCCAGGCAGAATCCCGTCCATCACACAGCCACACATACCGTCCACCGTCACTTTCTTTTCCGAAAGCAGCATGTGGCAAGTGGAGGTTCCCATCACCATCAGCATTTTCCCCGGCTGCGTGATCGACGATCCTGGGACAGCCGCATGCGCATCGATGATCCCCACTCCGACAGCGGTTCCTTGTTTCAATCCCGTCATCGCCGCTGCTTTTTCCGTCAAATCTCCGGCTTTCTTGCCAAGAGGCAGTATCGTGGAAGACAACTTCGTTCCAACGATATTCGCTAGTTTAGGATGAAGTGATTTCAGTAAATCTGGCGACGGAAATCCGTCATCCTTATCCCACATACCTTTATAGCCGGCCATGCAGGAACTGCGCGCTTCTTTCCCGCATAATTGTTCGACCACCCAATCTCCGCCTTCGATGAAGCGGTCGGCAGCGTCATAGATTTCTTCATCCTCGTCAAGCACCTGCCATATTTTAGGGAAAATCCATTCCGATGACATTTTACCGCCGTATCGTTCCAAAATCGGATCATTTTGTTCCCGAATGGCTTTGGTGATCTTGTCCGCTTCCGGTTGCGCGGCATGGTGCTTCCATAGTTTCGGCCAGGCGTGGGGCCGATTCTTGAATTGCCCGATATTGCATAGCGGTGTTCCATCCTGCTTGACGGGAAGTACCGTGCATGAAGTAAAATCCACCCCAATCCCGATAACATCCTCCGACGATACACCGGCCTTTTGCAAAACCGCCGGAATCGTCTCCTTCAAAATCAAAATCCAATCGTTCGGATCCTGCAGCGCCCAATCCGGGCCGAGTTTGGTCCCATCCGGCAAGGTTTCATCCAGCACACCGTTTGAATAATTCACGACATGAGTGGCAATCTCCTCCCCGGTTTCCACATCGACCAATAACGCGCGTCCCGATTCAGTCCCGTAATCGATCCCTAACGAATATTTTTTCACCATAATGAACTCCTTTGCTCCACTATATCAATCCACCTTCATTTGTCGAATGCGTATCCGCGAATCTTCAACAACCACCAAAGACCGAGGTTCGAAATTCACATCGAGAGCCAGATCACTTTTTCCTTGCCATCCTTGCTCTTTCACATCGAATACAGCCAATCCATGATTTCTCAAAAAAGTCACTACTTTGGGGGATATATTTTCGTCGGAAAGAAACCGTAATTCATGAAAATCCATCTGTCTTGCTTCTCTCCCAATTTGAATGGTGCCATGATATCATGAATTTTTCAAATTCAAATCTACACAAATATAACTGAGGCCATGAATAGGAGAATTATGTCACAGTCAAAACTTTTTCACACATTCACGTTTGGAGTATTCTTGTTCTTCATCCTTTGTCCTGCAATTGGGCTATTCGCAGAAGAGATTCCATTGCCGGAACATCCGCGTCCTGATTTTGAGCGGGAGCAGTGGATCAATTTGAATGGGGTTTGGCAGTTCAAATTCGATGTGAAGAACGCGTTGATTCCGGAAACCATGCCCGGAACCATCGTGGTTCCCTTCCCTTGGGGTTCGGAATTGTCACAAGTGGAAGATAAGGGAGATATCGGGTGGTATGCACGCTCAATCACCGTGCCGGAATCGTGGGAAGGAAAGCGCGTGTTTCTCGTAATCGGCGCAAGCGATTGGGAAACCACGGTGTGGCTGGACGGCCACGAACTCGGCACGCATCAGGGTGGGTATATTCCGTTTGAATTCGAACTCACGCCCCATGTGCGATTTGGACAAGAACAAAGGCTCGTGATTCGGGTGGATGACACCCGCCGCATGTTCACACTCTTCGGCAAGCAGGGATACGGCAATGCGCGCGGGATTTGGCAGACTCCTTATCTCGAAGCCCGCGGCAGCAAACCACTTGATTCCATTCAATTCATTCCTGACATCGATGCGGAAAAAGTTACGGTGAAAGCGAATCTGTTGGAAGCCGCACAGACAGACATGAAGTTGGAATTGAATTTCAAAACCGGAAACGTTCCAAACTCGGCTATCGAAAAAAACATACCGAAAGGCTCATCAGAACTGCAATTCGAGGTGCGGATCCCGAATCCACGGCTGTGGGAGTTGGAGAATCCATTTCTTTATGAACTCACGGCTTCTCTGACCGGGGACGATTTGGAAGAAGATCGGGTAAATACTTATTTCGGCATGCGCAAGATCAGTGCTGTGAATCTTCCGGGAACGGATTATCCCTATGTTGCCCTCAACGACAAGCCGGTCTATTTGGAAATGACGCTGGATCAAGCCTATCATCCGGAGGGGTATTATACATTCCCCAGCGATGAGTTTATCCGCGGTGAAGTGCTGCGCTCGCGCAAAATCGGTTTGAACGGAATGCGCGTGCACGTGAAGATTCCAATCCCGCGCAAATTGTATTGGGCAGATCGTTTGGGTGTACTGATCATGGAAGATATTCCGAACAGTTGGGGGGAACCGGACGAAAACATGAAGCGAGAAACCGAGAAGGCGTTACGCGCCATGATCAAGCGGGATTTCAACCATCCAGCAACGTTTTCATGGGTGCTGTTCAATGAAACCTGGGGATTGAAATCCGGAGAAGACAACAAATACCTTCCGGAAACGCAAAAATGGGTAGCGTCCATGTACCACCTGGCAAAGGAACTCGATCCCACCCGCATCGTGGAAGATAATTCACCTTGTCTGTACGACCATGTCATCACCGATCTGAATTCTTGGCATGCCTACTTACCCGGTTATCGATGGCGTGAGTTTCTGGACAATGTCGTCGAGAAAACCTATTACGGCTCGACCTGGAACTATGCAGAAGGGTACAAACAAGACGGCGATCCAATGATGAACAGCGAATGCGGCAATGTATGGGGCTATGAAGGTAGTGCCGGTGATATCGATTGGAGCTGGGATTACCACCTCATGATGAACGAATTTCGGCGTCATCCGAAAATCTGCGGTTGGCTCTACACCGAGCATCACGACGTGATCAATGAGTGGAACGGATATTACCGCTTCGACCGGTCCGAGAAGTACACCGGTATGGATGACCTCTCACCGGGGATGAGTCTTAACGACCTGCATTGCCCCTTCTATATCGCAATGAATGAAGAGTTATGCAAAGAAGTCGAAACCGGTTCGACGGAAAGCGTCCCCCTCTACGCATCGTTCCTGACAGACCAGATCAGTGACCAACCATTGGTTTTGGAGTGGGAACTGGTGGGTTGGAATACTTTGGGTGAATATAAAACGTATGCAAAGGGTGAACAGGAAGTTCCGTACCGTCCCTGGATGTGTGAAGAACTGCCCGCTTTGGACGTTCCTATGCCATCCGATCCGGCGCTCGTTATATTGCGAATCAATCTCACCGATCGGACGGGTTCGATCCTGCATCGCAATTTCACCACTTTTTTAGTGACAGAGAAAAAATCCCGCCGTCAAGAAACGTTGGTTCGAAATCATGAAACGATACGCATCCAGAGAATCGCTCCGGATCAATTTGCCAAAGCGGATTGGTCTGTGAAACAATGGAATGTACTCGATGGACTGAAAGTCAACGGAGCCGGTTCCGGGTATTTTGAATACCGAATTCCTTGGCCGGATGACGTCAACATCGGCGCAGTTCGGGAAGCCGTTTTCCGCATCGAAGTTTCGGCCAAACAACTGTTCGGGAAAGACAAGGAAGGCGCAGAAAAAGTCGAAGGCAGTTTCATGCTGGGCAAAGGAACACACGATCCCAGTTTGAATCCCAATGCCTACCCGATGACCGACACACGAACCTATCCCAGCGCAGTCCGCGTTCGAGTGAATGGAGAATCCCTTGGAGTATTTGAATTACCGGACGATCCCGCCGACCACCGCGGAATTCTTTCCTGGCATTCCCAAAAACGAGACCGGAAGCTGCGGGAAGCCGGTTCCTACGGATATCTCATTTCCGCGTTGTTGACTGCCGAAGCGCTGCAAAAGGCAGCCGCTGAAAAGGAACTGGTCATTCGGCTCGAAGTCGATGAATCATTACCTGGCGGCTTAGCGATCTACGGAGAACTTTTCGGCCGGTATCCGCTGGATCCGAGTTTGTTTTTCGTTTTCAAATAACCAAATATTGACATAATACCAAAAAATGTGTAGGGGCAGGTTGGAACCTGCCCTAACGCAGGTTGAAACCTCCCCTAACGCAGGTTGAAACCTCCCCTAACGCAGGTTGGAACCTCCCCCTTCAATCGTTGTTATGAGCAAATCAATCGGAGAAAGAAAACATCATGACCAAAAAAGAAAAGATCATTTCGCCGACAGATAAAGAAAACGACGAAATCAATCAAGGCATCGCTAAAGATAAAGACAATCCGGAATGGATGGAAGAAGATTTCAAACGTGCACGTCCAGCCCGCGAGGTTCTCCAAAAAATCTTCGGCAAAGAAAGTGCAAATCAACTTTTGAAACGAAATCATGATTGAGAAACAAAAACAACATCCACATACTTTCTTAATCGAGATTCCAGGCTCAATCCAATGATTCCAAACCTCTCTAAGTACCATTGACACAACGACAAAAAAGTGATTCAACATTTAAGGTATGACACAACGATCTAAATAAAGAACGTTGTTACATGCAACTCACTTTATCAATGGGAGGTTTTTATGAAAAACAAGGTATTTTTAGCCGCAGCATTCTTAGGAATGCTCTCGTTGTGCGCGGGCGCCGATACGCTAACCTTTTTGGAAATGGACAGTGAAGGCTCGATTCTGCAAGACAGCAGCGGAAACGGATTGGACGGAAAAGTCGGATTCGCCGTGAGCACGGAAACAGACCCCGTCCCATCAACGGATTCACCGTCGGGTACAGCGGGTGACCACGCATTGGACATCATCGGCGGCCCCGTCGTCGCAGACGATTCTGAAAATCAGCTGCTCGATTTGGTTGGGCAGGAATTCACAGCGGAAATGTGGATCAAGATCGACGAATCGTTGGAAGGACTCAGCTGGCGGGGGACGGTTTATTACGGTCGCCACGGAACCGGTTGGGGAATCGGCACTCGAAATGCGGAATTGAAATTCACTCTGTTTGGCGTAGTCGATATGTTCCCTGGTATTTTGTTAGAAGCCGATGGGAATTGGCATTATCTCGGTTTCGTCTACGAACCGGAAATCGGGGTAACCTTCTACATGGACGGAGAAGAATATACATTCATGGCAGAATCCCGTCCGATGAATCCGACCAATACAAATATCCTCTGGCTGGGAACGGAAGACGGCGCCAGCCGCCCGATTCCCGCCAAACTCGATCGTTTTCGCGTGACCCAAGGACTGCTCGATCCCTCGCAACTCGATACCGACGCAGCCAATCCGAAACCGGTGACCGACGACACGTTGGTCTATTTCCCCTTCGATGAAGAAGAGGGATCGGAATATCAGGATACGGCCGGCGGCTTGACCGCCTATGTCGGTTCCGAATGGTTCGCCTTGAAACAAGCACCCGAGTATGTTGAAAATACCCCCGCCGGCACGGGTTATGCCCTCGATTTCGAGCAGGGTGATCATGCGGTCATCATAGACGATGATGAACAGCTCAATTTCGAAGACGCCAGTTTCACACTCGAATGCTGGGCCAAACCGGGCACGTTCGCGCAAGACACCGGTGTCTTGATGCGCTATGGCGGCTCGGAAACAGCACCCGCCGATTCAGGTGGATACGGTCTCACCCTCAATCAAGCAACCGGCGGTGTGAACATGACCTTCTACCGCATCGACAACGGCAGCGATGTCTCCATTACCACGGAAGACGGCGCTTTCCCACTTGACGGCGAATGGCATCATGTAGCCGCCGTCTATGACGAGCAAAACTTCCAAGTCCGGATTTTCATCGACGGTGAAATGGCTTACGAAGAAGACTACATCCTCGGCATCCTGACCGCAAAAGACGCCAGTGTGTTACACATCGGCGGCCAATGGGACGGACGAGAAGCCTACATCGGCGCAATGGATCGAATCCGCGTCAGCTCCGGCACGTTGTCCGCAGAAGAATTAGACTACGAAGAACCGGTCGTTCCCGTGCAGGAATGGTCTGTATTCTAATTCTTTTTTCAAAAGGACAAAAAAGCCCCGTAACAATCCTTACGGGGCTTCTCTTTTACATCCGGCATTTCGCCGCAGATTCACCCCAAAATCTATCAGTTGTCACCCCGCTATGGTTAATCCTCTATCCAATCCCGTCAGGGATGACAACAAGTAACCGTGGATGTGAATCCACGGAACCTTTAGATTGGCATACAGAATGGATAAAGGAGAGTTTATTATGTGTTTTGTTGCACATTGATTCCCATTTCACTCGAAGAAGAATTAAAAAGGAATATGAATGATTTGATCCTGAAACTCCTGAGAATCCGTTGCATCCCAAATCAAGATTAAATCATCCACCACGTCCCCCAAGGAAGATTGAGAGCGTATTGTGAAAATTGCAGGGACATGATGTCCTGAAGTGACATGATCGTGTACATGACGGGGCATCGATTTTCTGTTTTTTGTGACAAGACTAAATCCGTTTTCTTCAAGCCAAAACAGTAAATCAGGATCGGATATACCTTTTGGTGGAGCCGATTTTGCGCCGATGGCAAAAACGGTCATGGAGGGTTGATGGCGGCGCAATTGGTCTGCCAAAGCTGGTGTCGTATTCTCATCGATGAGATAACACCGTTTCTTCATGCCGAAATCCTTTTCGAATTCTCCGCTCGCCGCCGTTTCAAATCACGAAGCCGTTGTATGTCAGAAGATGGATTTTGGTTCTGCTGCTGCCATGCTTCCTCTCCATACTTTTTCCATCGCTCTAAATAAGAATCCATCTCAAACTGATTGTGCAAATAATACGTGATCGTGGCGTAGACTTGTTCTAAGGTTAGCATGGGATAGCGTACAGCAATTTCTTCCGGGCTGCATGCATGCAAATACTCATCGATTACCGTTTCGATCCCGACACGTGTACCTTTAATCCGAATATCATCCGGATCGATAAAATCAAAATACTCATTCAAATTTAATTCCGATCTATTCATTGTTCTCTCGCTCTTCTACGCGATATCAAGCCGATGATAGA
>CAYPPG010000009.1:49437-86058 GCA_964412555.1 uncultured bacterium | reverse complement strand
TCAGGGATGACAGCAAGTAACCGTGGACGCGAATCCACGGCATCGTTCTGAAACATCAATGCACAATAAAATACAGATTCTTCTCTAGCAAAATCAAGATTTCCGGCAGATTGTTATATTGAAAATGCGGATCGACCATCCGGACCAGGCTGCCGAAGCCGAAGGTAAGCGACAGTAAAAAGAGAATGTTTCGATGCCTCTCGTTTTCGACCGTCAAGCAAAAAGATGACGTCAAGTGCATATACCACGGCATCGCGATAACGTTGTTCTTTACAAAGAAAACAAAAACGAGCGCGCCAAGAAAGGGAAACGGATTCTTGGTTTTCCAGGTAAAGAAAAAACAGAGAATCACAAACACAAGGCCGGTCAGCGTGTGCAAAAACATGATCCCGAACGGCTGCAAGGGAAAAAGACTGTATTTCAACACCGCCCAGGGAATAGCGTTCAGTTCCGGCACAAATCCCGGCTTGAACTCCGGCAACAGATAATGCGAAACAGAAATACAAAGAAAACTGGGAAGAAAACCGGCACAAAACCATAAAAAACAGTGTATATAGACTGGTTGAGTGAAAGAAAGGACTGTTTCGCGAATGCTTCCCCATTGCTGAGCGGATAAATCAGCGCCGCTATTCAGATGGATCGTTTTCCAGACAAAATAGGGGATCAGAAAAACCGGAAACAATTTACTCTGAATAGCGAAGGCGAGAAAAAGAAAACTGACCGGACGATTCCGCCTCAAAAAGAGTATGGACAAAAGTATCCAAAAGGCGACCATCTCCTCGAACTGCCCTTCCCGTGACCCGAACCAAATCCCAATCGGATGTGCCCAGTATAAGAAGGCGAGCAAACGATTCTGCGTGATCCGCCACACAAGCCCACTATTGGCCAACGCCAGCAGCGTCATCACAATCTTTCCCCACACGATAGCCGGCCATATCGCAGACAACAACGCAAAAAACAAAAGCGTGATTGCCGGATAGGTATAATTATGAACCGACCACAAAACGTGATAAGGTGCCGGAGCGAAGTCCTCCGTCGATAGATCATAGACCCCCAATCCGTACTGCCAAAATTCCAACCCAAATCCCATATTCCGCATTAAATCCGTGGTATCCAACGGCACACAAAAACAATAATACAGTCGAAGAACACCAATCGCGAGATAGCAATAAAGCCATGGATTTTTCAATATTTTTAAATCGAACGAAAACAGTATTTTTTTTGAATTCATGGAAGACTTTTTCCAGGGGCATTACTCACTAGCTGACTTCTTGAATCCTTTTGGGGTAATGTCTTCCATCCCAAGGGATGGCTATTTTTATGTCGTCGAGTTTGAGTATAATCCAATAATGTTCATTCGTCACTCTCTTGACTGAAAGACAAAAACAAGAAAATCATGATGATTGTATAGTTTGTCTGTATCGGGATTGGCCAGAATGGGAGGATTTCCAGGATGAAAGACATGAAAGTATTTCATGTCGATTCAAAAAAAACAGTCATTGGTCACTGAGTACTCGCTATTTTTTTACATCCCTGACAGGAAACCAAATCCTGTTAATCCTTTCATCCTGGCGATCCTGATTCAGACATTATTAATTCGTAAGGATTCGAAATTGTAAAATGTCAAGAGTTCTACTTCTATTTAACATCCTCTGCACACTTCCATTGATTTCAACAGCAATGAATGAAATCGTACCGGATTTAATCGTGATCCCCGCTGGCCCATTTTTGTTCGGAACAAATAACGAAACGCGCAAAACGATGATAATTCCAAACGACGAAGCGTCTCAATCCACTATTTCCTGTTCGACATTCGCGATCGGGCGATATGAGATCACTACCGATGAATTTCAACAATTTATCCTTGATAGTGGATATGAACGAAACCGCTATTGGTCACCGGAAGGATTGAAAACCCGCTCACGAATCGACATCCGGCGGGATTCCCTACTTCAAAAGATTCACTTCATGAAAAAAGGAAAAGAAGGAACCTATCCTGCTTCCGGTGTCAGCTGGTATGAAGCGGAAGCGTATTGCAACTGGCTTTCCGAACAAACCGGTTTTCATTTCCGGCTGCCAACGGAAATAGAATGGGAAAAAGCGGCGCGGGGAACAGACGGCCGTCTTTGGCCATGGGGAGATGAATGGAATCCGAAGCGTTGTAATTGCTTGGATCGCAGCGATGCCGGTGTGGAACCGGACGGATCACAAGACGGCTTTGCCGATATCGCTCCCATCGGCTCCTTTCCCAGCGGCCAAAGCCCTTATGGATGCGAAGATATGGCCGGAAATGTCGAAGAATGGTGCCTGGATTGGGTAGACACAACAAATCCGCTAATCAAAGTCTTGAAAGGCGGATCGTTCTACACGGTCCGGCCGCGCAATCTACGCTGTGCCCGGCAAGGTGGAATGCATCCCGAATTAGGATTTGTTTTTCGCTCGTTTTATGGATTCCGGATTGCTTCGAAGGATGAAAAACTGATTCAATATTTGCAGAATCGCTGAAGGAAATCCCTTAAGAAACGGCTTTTTTCAGCGCTGCACGCGCCAGAGTCCGCGTCGAATCCAATATAGGCAAACAGGAATCCTCTTGCCGGATCAACAATGGGATCTCGGTGCAACCGAGAACCACGGCATCGCAACCTTGGTCTTTTAAATGTTGAATCACTTTCCCAAAGTATGCGCGGGCGTCGTCGTTAAATATCCCATTCACCAATTCTTCAAAAATGTATTCATTGATTCGGGAACGTTCTTCTTCAGTCGGAATCCGGGAATCCATGTTCAAGGCCGATAATTTTTCCGGATACACCGGACCTTCCATCAAATATTTTGTCCCCAAAATTCCGATGCATTGAAAATGGTTCTCTTGAGCGAGTTTCGCGATTTCCTCGGCAATATGCAGCCAGGGTAAGGGCGATTTTTCGAGAACATACTCGAACGCTTCATGGATGGTATTATCGGGAGAGATACAAAAATCCGCGCCCGCTTTCGCCAAAATTTCAGTGGAGCGCACCATAAGATCGGCAACCGGTTTCCAGTCCCTCTTTTGGATATAGCGCATATATTCCTGAAAGGAGGGGGTGTGCATGGATACTTCAGGATGTCCGTATTTCCCGAGGTATTGTTGTCCCTCGACGCAAATCGTCCGATAACAAAGCGCAGCCCCTTCCGCCGAACAGCCGACGATTCCGATATGTTGTGTCATGATGTCTCCATCCCCTTATGATACCGCTGCTGCGGCCGTCAATCCGTCCAGAAATCCCTTCAACCGCTGAGCGCGAAGAGGGTGCCGCAATTTTCGAATCGCTTTCGTTTCAATTTGCCGCACGCGTTCACGGGTAATGCCGAACCGATTCCCCACTTCTTCCAATTTTCGAGGCTGCCCATCATCCAGGCCATACCGGAGACGCAAAACAGCCTCCTCACGTTCCGTCAAGGTTTCCAAAGCCTGTTCAATTTCCGTCTCAAGGGAATTGAGGCTGGCATTATCCACCGGCGAGGAAACCGAACCATCTTCAATGAAATCTCCCAGGAAACTGTCTTCGCTGTCGTTGATCGGCGTTTCGAGCGAAACCGCCCGTTGCACCACTCGCGCCAGCTTCATATATTTTTTCACCGGTATATCCACTCGGATGGAAATTTCTTCCGGTGTCGGATCCCGTCCCAATTCTTGCTGTAATTCCTCGGAGGCTTTGGTAATACGGTGCCATGTCCCCTGCAGGCCGACAGGAATGCGGATATCATGCGCCTGGCTCGCGCAGGCACGGGAAATCGCTTGACGTATCCACCACGTCGCGTAGGTGCTGAATTTAAATCCTAGCAGGTGATCGAATTTTTCCGCCGCCCGCATCAAGCCGATATTCCCTTCCTGAATCAAATCGAGCAAATGGACTCCACGATGACGAAAGCCTTTTGCCACCGATACAACAAGCCGAAGATTTGCTCGGACCAAATCCATTTTAGCATGTTGGGATTCCCGCTCTCCTTTGCGGATCACTTTTACGGCAGTGAAAAGCCGGTATGGATCTTCTCCGGAATCATACAGTTTTTGCAGAACTTCTTTTGCGTTCCGTAAGCGGTTGAGTTCATCGAGTACTTCTTCTTTTTTCCGATGAGAAACCATGGTCAAGGAACGGATGGTTTTATCTGTATAGCGGTTCCGAGAAGCAAGTTGATCGGATTTATGAGGAGTTAATTTGAACAACGTTTCTATTCGATCACATTGTTTGATCGCCCGGTCGGCGCGAATAGCGCGTTTTTTTATGTCAATGGCGACTTCCATGATCGTTTCGGGCGCAAATCCGATATTGTAGAGATCCAATCCGATTTTTCTGAATTCATCCTTGATTTTTTCCGCTTTAACCTCTCTACCTTCTATAATTTTTTGCACTTTCTCGCTAATTCGATTGATTTTTCTTTTCAGATTGGAAATATATCGGCTTACATCTTTTTCCGTTTTCACATTATCGGGAGAAGTATTCATAATGACGTCGAGACGCCGGCGGCCTGTTTTCACCCCATCTACAATGAATAATAAAAGTTCCAAAGCGCGAAAACTGCGAACAACTCCGATACAAATCTTTCGCCGGCCATCTTGCATTCGCTGTGAAATTTCCTGCTCACTTTCTTTGGTTAGAAGAGGAATACTACCGATTTCTCTCAGATATAATCGAAGACTATTATGAGCGGAGCGGCGGGAAGCTCGATTTGTCTTCTCGTCAAACAGATCAATCCCCATGATTTCATTCAAGCCGAGTGTTCTATCATCTGAAGGGAAAAGATCATTCTCATCTTCGTCGTCCAAATCAAGCTCATAATCCAGCGATTTTTCTTCGAGAAGATCATCATCTTTATACAAGCTTGTATCAGCAAGCGTGTATGTCATAAAAAAAACTCCTTCGCTACTGCTGAAATATAACCCACTAACTTTTCTTCTACTCGATAGTAAACTACATCCTGCACATTTTCTCTCTATTAGACCAAAAATTTTGCCTTTTTTTAAGTGGTTCCTGTATAAATGACGTCCTCCTTTTTGATATTCTTTTTTGAAATCAACAAATCTTCCGCTTCGGATTGTATTCCAAGTTCTTCATTCTGGGCTATTTCTGCGATAGTCATTCTCTTCAAAACGTTCAACATTTGACGCTGCGCTTCATGAAATAATTGAATGAGTGAACAATTTCCTCGATTCCTACATCTTCTTTCCTCCCAAGAACAAAGAAATTCTCCCGCATCTTTATCGATCGCCAGAACAAGATCGGCAACGGTTATTTGATCAGGAGGAATTTTGAAAACGAATCCGCCTTTCTTCCCTCGAATGGAACGAACCATACCTGCTTTCGTCAGCCAAAGCATAACCCTAGCGAGATAACTTTCAGAAGCTCGCACCTCTTTTGCAAGATCTTTGACCATGACCGGAGAATCCGGAGAAAACCGGGCCATGTACCATAATGCATGTAAAGCCAAATCCAAACTTTGAGAAAATCTCATCCACTTTTCCTGATAAGACAAGTCTTGAAATCATGTTAAAGAACCACAATTCAATAGTCAAGCCGATTTTAATATCCTTTTACCAATTCGAATCCACTTTTCCATGAAAAAACCCAGATTACATTTGCACAACACTCCCCGATTTTTTCTTTAAGTCTGTGTTTCATATGAATGGATTCAAGGAAATATTTCTTTTCCCGACTTTCTCTAATAAAAAATATGCTCAAAACACTTGTCATATATATTGTAACTATCAGAAACAAACGTAAGTCTTTATTGTAGAACACTTTACAAAAATCCAGCGGGAAGGAATCATCTTATCTGCGTTGTAAAGTTTTTTGCTAGTTAGGAAGTATACATAATTCTCAGACAAACTGTACCCCTTTTTTTGGCGCCGTTTTCAAATGAGCTGGAAATTTATTTGACGTAAATTTGTACTTCATGCTATTATAGTGTGTTACACTTTTTAGACTTTTTTTGGTTGAGGGTAGACATATTTTTCAGCAACGTACTTCTCTTTCCCAATTCGGCAAATCGTGTTTGTATTGGACAATGATCTTTTTTTGTCTGATTCAAAGCGCCCCTGTCTGGGCAACAACTCTTAAGCATTTGATTTTACAAGACTTAGTTCACAAATCATCCGTAATTGTTGTTGGACAAATCGTTGAACACCATTGTTTTACCTCGGATTCCGGTAAAGCGATTTGGACCGATTACACGGTTCAAATATTCAATTCTTATTACCCGGAATCCTTGAAAAAAGAATTTTTGATACTCCGGCAAAGAGGCGGTACAATTCCCAGCCAAAATATAACTCAAGTTGCACTTGGAACCGTCCATTTTGAAAAAGATGAGAAAGCACTGTTCTTTCTACGAGAGATCAAAGAAGGAATTTATCAATCGATCGGCATGTTTCAAGGTGTTTTTTTGTTCAGGAAAAATCAAGATCATGAGGTGGTCTATCGTCAAAATCGTGGAGTACAAATAATCGCCTATCCTGACACTGTATCGAAAATGGATCGAAAGATTTTAGAAGGGGAGGTTCAATGGAACCAGTTGATCAAGAAGGTTCAAAAATATCTATCTTCCCGCAATCCGGATAGTCATTAAAAAGTATCGATTGTGAGAATAAACCGTATTCAAGAGTAAATACAAATAATAATTCAATAATTGAGGGAAAAAATTATGAGACGACTCACATCCAAATCCACCTTTTTCTATTTCACCGCATTTTTCTGTTTCTGTTTTTTTGCATCCAGTGTGTATCCGTTCACTCGTTTTTCCACTATTGAGTTCAAATTGCTCCGTTGGTTTATCAACAATCCATCTCTTCCCCAAACACTTCCAATGGTCGATATCAGTGAAAAGGGATCCTTATATGCAGTAACCTATGTGTTTAGCGAAAACGGTTCGGACGATCTCACCGGTAGTGATTCGGAGTGGGACGCTGTTAGAGAGGCTTTTTCCACCTACGAAAGCGTTCCAGGTTCCTCTCTGCAATTTATCGAAGAAACTCTTCCTATTCCGGAAAGTTCAACACGCCTGGCTCGAGACGGCCATAATCTCATTTTTTGGGATGAAACCGGTTCATCTGCAACCGACGAAAATATCCCGGATGAAGAAGTCGCTTTGACAGTTCTTACCTATAATGCAGGAACGGGGGAATTGTTGGACGCCGACATTCGCATGAATGGGCAAGATTACACATGGGTAACAGATGGCGCCGACCGGCAAGAAAAGATGGATGTATTGAGCACAGCTCTGCATGAGATCGGTTTTCTTGTTGGGTTGGATGTTTCCATGATCGACACTGCGCCCAAAAGCCCAAATGCGCTCCGTCCGGCAATGTACCCTCTACGCCCTTCCGATCCTCTTCGAAAAGAACTCACGCAAGATGACAAAGCGGGAGTTTCACGCATTTATCCGGCTGCAGGATATGATAATATGGTTGGCAGCATTTCAGGAACGATCTATCGCGCTGATGGACAAACCGGAGTATACGGAGCACATGTCATCGCTCTCGACCCAGTGACGGGTAATCCTGTCGTTTCCGCGTTATCAGGAAGCGGTGCAATGGCCGATTCCAACGATGGACATTCTGTCAACGTAAATTCAGGAAATTACACACTTTACGGATTACCACCCGGTTCTTATTTTATCGCGGTGCAGCCTTTGGATGGCGGTCAAGCCAATGCCAGTTCTTTTAAATCCGCCTATTCTCAGCTCGGGACTATTGCGACGGATTTTGTATATGAATTATACAATTCAGACGACGCTGCCGAGGATGCTCCTGGAGCGGTCACGTTGGTAACGGTTGAAGCCGGGGGAAAAATAACCGGTATCGATGTGGTAACCGATACCACAACTCATTATCAACTGATGGACCAAGGGAGTGTATCCGTTCCCTTCCAAAATTTCTCGTTTCCGTTTTACGGAGTCAATTATACGAGCATGTATGTCAACGCGAATGGGAATATTACCTTTGGAGCCGCGTTGGCAGATGGCACGGAAACACCCGTTGAATTTGCAGAAAATTCCCCCCAAATTGCCGCTTTGTGGGATGACTTGAATCCGGAAGTGAACGGAGCGGATATCATCGTAACTCAATCAGAAGATGTTGTGACGGTCACCTATTCCGGCATCCCGGAATATCCCTCACGGGGGGCATCTACGTTCAAAATTCATTTATATCGTTCAGGAACGATCGAAATCGAATATGTCGCCGTTTCTTCAGTGGATGATGCTATTGTCGGACTTTCACCCGGAACGGGAGAAATGAATTTCCAACTTGATTTCAGCGGAATCGGTTCATCCATTTCGTTTAAAGCCATTCTACCGATTTTTGAACAGTTTCTGGGATCGGGAGACGATGATGGCGATCCGGCAACAAATGATCCGTTCGATTTGGATGGAGCAACACTCTCTTTCGTTCCAAACACAGGAAACGGGTATGACGTGTCGGTCGAATCAAGCCAATATCCCGCTGCCACCCCTACACCTACATTCACATTTACTCCAACTCACACACCGACAAATACACCGACGGCGACGGCAACGTTCACCCCAGCGCCGGATAATCAATCTCCCGCCATCGTCATTAGTCCGACATCAGCAGAATTGGTAGCCGGAGAATCACTGATCGTTCAGGTAACCGCGTCCGATGCGGACGGTGATCTAATTCAGTTTTCAGACAGCCCCGAAAATTCCGGCACGTTCGGAGATTTATCTGTCATCGGATTCGGTCGATTTGCGATTCCGTATACTTTTGTCGCTTCTCCAGAAAATGGCGGTTTGAACGAAATTCAGATCATCGCCGACGATGGAAAAGCATTCTCGACAGCCCCCTTGTTGGTTTATGTGGAAGTTCCGCCGACACCAACACCGTCTAATACACCGACTGATACCCCGACTCCAAGCATAACTCCAACCTATACACCGATTCCGAATGAAGAACCGACTTTATCTTTTGTACCGAAATCGTTGTCCCTCATTGTTGGAGAGACAAAAACAATAACCGTTTTTGGAAATGATGCAGATCGAGATAGCCTAAGCCTACAATTCACTCCGAATGATCTTCTTTCTCAAACCAGTTTTTCAGCGCCGCCAGGTACACTCATTGGCGAATATAAATTCACGGCTGAAGAGGGGCAGGAAGGAATTGTAAACATTACATTCCAGATCTCGGATGGGAAAACTACGGTCGATTATTTATATCCGATTTCCGTGTTCGCAAAAGGAACTACCCCTTCGCCGACGCCAACTCCGACATCGACGTGGACTCCTACTATAACACCGACGATTACATCGACACCGACTCTAACTCCAACTCCGACGGCAACAGTCAATATGCCCCCAAATATCGAAATTGAGCCTCCGGAAATGACATTGTTGGAAGGAGAAAGGAAGGAATTTTTTGTCAGGGTGAGTGATCCGAATCAGGATGCTATCGAAAATTATGATTTTGATCCTCAAAATGATTCCATCCGTCAACTTACCTTTAGGCGAATCGGCGCAACCATACTAGAAGCGACCTATGAATTTCGTGCAATGGCAAACCGCCCAGGTATCAACAAAGCCACGTTCACTGCTTCGGATGGCAAATTGACAACAGTCGAATTTTTCTATGGCCGGGTTCAATTGCTGGCAACTCCTACACCGACTCCAGTCCCGCAAGGTGACATCGTTGTAGCACAAGGAGAAGGAGGAGGCACTTTCGTTCACCGGAGAAATATTCCGGATATCACGATAGCGACAAACAGCATGTTCCGATCCATGCCCGGAGCGTATGCGGCTGCCATCGGCAGCGCCGTAACACGAGCGGTTTACGTTTCGACGGGGGATGTGGACGGTAATGGAACAAGTGATATCGTAACTTCATACGGACCATTCAATCCGCAGGGAAGCACCCTAGCAAATGTAATCATCGTTCGGGAAGTGGGAACCAATCGCGTGATTGGACATCCTTTCCAAGCGTTCCCTCACAACAATCCGATTCCTATCAATAATCCTTATGGAGAAGTAAGAACAGCAGTCGGTCATTTGCTGCCTGGGAAATCCACCAATCAAATTGTTACAGCCCATGGCGTTGGTGGAAACAATGCCATTCGTCTTTACGAATATACGGGACAACCCCTGCCGAATGCTTTTCAACTCGTCTCACAATTCACGGGACTGGCCGGTGGTCCGGGTAACACAAACTTAAGCGGAGCAATCACCGTTGCCGCCGGTGATCTTACCGGCGACGGAATCGACGAATTGGTTGTCGGACAAACCAATAGCCGTGCCTCGACAACGCTCATCCAAGTTCTTCACCTTGACCCAAATGGCAACATCTCGTTCCGCAGTGAATTCTTCAACGCATTTCCAACGCGATTTCAGGGACTTGGCGGCGTCAACCTTGCCATAGGAGATGTAGACGGTGACGGAATGAATGAGGTAATCGCGTCATCTATGGGGGATCCTGAAGGCATCATGATCGGTGACAATATGTACAATAACTTTGTGACGATTCTGAAGCCCGTGAAAATCTTCACCTTCATCAGAACCTTTGAACGTGTGGATAAGGGAGTATTCCATGTTTTCGAATCCGGCGACAATCCGTCCGGAGCCGTCAATATGAGTGTAGGAAAACTGGTTCCTTCCGGAAAAGATTCCCTGGTCGTGAGTACCGATGCCATCATCGAATTCAATCAAACCACTCAATCCCTTTCGGTCCCCTACCCTGTTCCAAATACAATTGTAAAAGCGTTCCAATTGAATTTTGCAGCAGACGGCAGTTTTTCGGGATTGAGTAAGATCATTCCGAATCGCCATAGTTCTTTCCCGCCCTATCCAATCGGCTCAGGCGGATATACGGGTGAGGTGAATGTAGCCATACGGGAATTCGTCGTCATATCACACTAAATCCTCTTTGTTTGGAAAACAAAACGATCCAGGGCACAGAGCAGAGTACTGTGCCCTTTTTTTTACATGGATTTTTGAGCAATCATGGGAATGATCTCTCGTTCTAAGCAGAGGAGAGTTATAATCTTTACGAGGAAAGCATGTAGGCACCCGTTACTACAATGTCATATATGTAGTAAAAATTGTATTATCCGAAAAAGAACGATGATATTGAGCCGGTTCAGTAATAGGATCAAAGGCATTCTGATCATGAAGTTTTACCAAGCTGTTCTTGTTTGTTTCTTCTTAAGTGGAATAGTATTTTCTTATTCTTCCGAGCAGGACAACCAGTTTCAGTTTGTTTTTTGGCCGGGTCATGGCTCTCTCTGCGAAACAACCAATACCGGCGTTTCCATGCCGGAACAGCTTCAGACTGCTTGGCACAGTTCCCATCTCCCAACTTATTTGAAAAAAAATTTGCGCATTGTGATACCGGAAAACAGTTCATTGAAACAGTACAATACAATCGTACAAACAATGCAACCGGCTTGTATCGAAATCGAAATGGCCTATCTGGAAGAGGTCGTCAATCGAAGTGCATATGAACAAAAAACATTGACCTATCTTCCCATACTCCTAGTAAAAAAGACAACCATCGATCCGGATCCAATCCAAGCCGAAATTCTTTTTCGAAATCGCTCGATGCTTCGGAAAGGGATCTTAGGAGTTGTTCATCCCCTGTATAGCATTGGAGGAAAAACACAGTTGGAGTATTGGCAGACACAGATAGGAACAACCGCAGACATGGTGGCGTTTTATTCTCCGAACGAAGTATTACGGCATCTCTTCGCAGGAACCATTCAAGCAGCCGCGATTCCCCGGCAAGACATTGAACTCTTTTTACAGAAAGCGGGAAAAGAAAAATTACCTTCTTCTTATCAAAGAATTCCGGTTCCGGATTCCATCTCCGTCCTCGTGATTGGCCTACGAGCGGATCTCTTCCATGACAATTTCATTCGTACACTAGTTTCTGAAACCTGGCTGCGCGATCATTTCCCGGCAGAATTCAAAATAATCCCTTCAACCGGACCGAAACACAGGATAGAGGGAGAAGTCGGATGAGAAATATCCAGTTGAGAAATATGTTTCCGGTTTTAAACACAATCCTGAATCATTCCCGGGACGCCTTGCTGGTCATCGATGAGCAAGGCATCATCTATGAAAGGAACACATTCGCGGAAAAATGGCTGCCAACCGAAACGATCCACAAGCTCAATGATTTTGTCCATGAAACAGACATGTTTCTTTCCGTTGTCAATCGTGCCCACGGAGAACATGCACCACTCACTCTCGAGTCGCTTCATTGGAAGGATCGCGAGAATACAAACCGTATTTCCCTTACATTTCGAATCTCACGACTCCCGCCTTTGGCGGAAAATTCACCGAATTTCTATCTCGTAACGGTTTCCAAACAAACCGAAGAACTCGAAAACCTTGAAGAAGCCGCTCGTAAAAATGAAGAACGGGTAGAAAACTTATCCAAGCAATTGGATTATGTTTCGCGCCAACTAGTCGATAAAACCTTGCAGGTTGCGGAACAGAAAAATAAATTGGATGCCATCATCAACGGAATGGGAGATGGTCTGGTAGCCGGTGACGAACAAGGAAGAATCATCCAATACAATACCACCGCCCAAGCTCTCCTGACCTTTCCCATCGAGGATGTTCACGGCAAATCGTTTTCGGAATTATGTCCGGAAATCGCGGAAGCGATTCAATTAAATCCCCATCATCCCGCAACACTCACCAAACAGGAAGTCAACGTTTCTTACCATAATAAAGAATTGCGCATCTGCGCGACTCCTATCTTCGATCAGGAGAATCATCATTTCGGATTTGTTCTAATCCTTCAAGATCGAACCAAACAAGCGGAAATCGACCGCATGAAATCCGATCTCATCTCGATCGTTTCCCATGAGTTGCGCTCTCCCCTTACATCGATCAAAGGATATCTCGATTTGATGTTGACCGGAGACCTCGGTGAAATTCCGGATTCCATCCGGGAGTATCTCAGTATTGTGACCTCCAATGCAGGGCGTTTGTCGGCATTGATCGATGATATGCTGGATCTTTCCCGCATCGAATCCGGAAAACTGTCCATGTCATTTGAAAAGGTCGATTTGAAATATCTTTGCGATTATATGTATGTGACCATCAAGCCGCAGGCGGATCAAAAAAAACAATCACTCACCTTGGAAGTCGAACCGAACATCACGGTCTCCGGCGATGTGGATCGATTGCAGCAAGCATTGACGAACTTGGTTTCCAACGCCATCAAATACACCCCGGAGGAAGGCACAGTGGAAGTCAAAGCCGGCCGGCGGAACAAAAAGGCCTTTATTTCTGTCCGGGATAACGGCATTGGAATCAGCCAAGACAATCAAAAGAAATTATTTCAAAAATTCTTCCGCGTGAAAAACAAAGAGACTCGAAACATAGGCGGAACCGGACTCGGTTTATGCATTGCGGAATCCATCGTCAAAGCTCATGAAGGAACCATTCTGGTTCAGTCGGTTGAAGGAGAAGGATCGATCTTCGAAATCGAATTACCAAGATTCGATATGTAGAATCACAAAATTAAAATATTATGTGGACTTCAATTTCCGAACTCGCGCATCCCTTCTTGCAGAAAAATTCCCGGGCGTTGAAAAAAAACCAACCCGATCTTGTCACTCCTTTGATCTCTCATCGCGACCGGACGGATATCCTTGTCCAAGGGGATTTGACGAAATGGTATGCTTGTAAATATATCACTTCCTCCGGTGAATTCTTCGTTCATGGCAAAGAACCGCTCGAAAGAGAAATCGTCCAATTTGCAACCCCGGTTCAACAAGCCTTTCATGAGGGCGCCTGGTTGGTAGTATTGATCGGCAGTGGAATGGGAATCGTTTTGCCTTCCATTGCCGCCTATTTGGATAAACACCATCGCGGCGAACCAAAAGGGGTGCTCTGCCTGGAACAGGATCCCGGTTTGTTCTGCGCGGGGATGTGCCTGTATGATTACCAAGCCCTGTTGCAAAGCGGACGTATACTGTTCGCTCTAGGTCCCAACCTGTTCGAGTCTCTTCTCTCGGTACAGGAACAGCATCATCTTGAAACACTCGATCCGTCTCAAATTCGTATTTTCGTCAGTTACCGCATTGAAGATACGAATCGTACCGCGGATTATGAACATGCCATCCAAGGATTCCGGAAATCGCATCAAGAAAGCCGAAACCACTATTTTGATCTGCTGCGTACAGTGCAAAGACAATGGTCCCCTCCTTCAAGCGAAATCAAGAAAGTCTGGACTCATGTCAACGATGACCGGGGAGACGGAGGGATTCTGCTCGGACTTGCGGACGGTTTTCGAGAAATCGGCCTGGATTCCCGATACTTGTTCTTTAAAGATCGCTTGTTCACTCGCTTCTATCGTTGTGCACACGATTTTTTTTCCTTTCAACCCGATTTGATTCTCAGCATCAATCATTCTTCGGATTATGTCGCTTCCTTTGCTCGGGACATTCCTATTCGGCGATTGATCTGGTATGTGGATCATCCTCGCAATACGGTTGAAATTCCTTACAATCCGAATGATTATGCCGTGGCGTTTTCTCCATCGTTTTTAGAGGAAATCGAACAAAGAGGAGGTCGGGCATTGGGAATCGTACCGGCCGCAAGCCGTGAAAACTTTGAAAAACCGCCTTTCCAACCACATTGGAAACATGATGTGGCGTATGTAGGTTCCGTCATTGATTTTTTGACCGTATTTCAACAAATGAATAAACAATCCCGCTCATGGGTAGAATCGGTTCTCGAGGAACAACTAAAAAATCCGCTAAAACCTTTATCCGAAATTCTTTCCAATAATCCGTTCCCAAACGAATCGAAAACTCAACTGGCTGAAGTGTTGGCGCAACAAATCCCTAAAGCCCGTTTCATGAACTCCGATCAACTGATTGCATATTTCCTTTATGCCGAAGCGAATACCCGAAGGCGGCTTCGGTTCATGATGGCCTTAAAATCCTTCAATCGAATTGGAATCTATGGACCTGCGGACTGGGAGCGGTTGCTTCCGGATGATTTGCGCTCTTGTTATCTTGGCCCAATCGAAACGAATGAAGAATTAGGAGAGTTTTATCGCTCTTGTAAAGTCAATTTGAGCATCAACAGCCTTCAAGGATTCGATTTCATCAACCCTCGCATCTTTGAAGTCCCTGCCCTCGGAGGTTTTCTCGTTGCGGAATGGGCGCCAGAACTGGAAACATTCTTCGAACAGGAAAAAGAATTGTTTTGGTTCAAAACCTTGGAAGAAATGCAAGAATTGATCGAGTTGGCTTTATCCGACGAGGGATTACGATTGGCAACAATTTCCCGCGCACAAGAACGAATTCGACAAGATCATCTTTACCGCTACCGCGCTCAGACTATCCTTGAATTATTGAATGCGTAACGGAAAATTTTGCCTATTCCTGTTCACTTACCCTATTTTCTATTCATTTTTTGTGAAAATTGAATATACTCTCCTCAAAAGAGGAAAATTTTTCCTTGACTTGAATCATCTGATAACCTATACTGATTTCAAGAGATATACCAATTGATTTAATTTTTATTCTAGCCAAGGTATTGAATCGATACGAACACAATGTTGTCGGAGCGCGGGCATCCTTGCCCGCATCAAATACTTTTAGTAGATTGAAATCTGTTGAGGGGCAAAACATGAACTTTTCGAAAAATAATATCCATTACAATACAGTAACCATAATTCCCCACTTACCAAAGAACAATATCGGCCAAACCTTTGTGAGCGGCTGTATTTATTTTATTAATTAAATGAGAATTTAAATGGGCCAGGAAAAAATACTCAAACAGATGGAAGAAGCGCTGCAACGCGAATACGATTTGTATAACCTCCTCCAGGATCTCTCGTTGCAACAACAAGAAGCGCTGTCAGCCGCGAAACCGGATGTAGATCATGTAGCCGATTTAATGAATCGGAAAATGGAAGTCTTGAATTCGATCAAACAACTGGAACAAGAACACCTCGAAATTAAAGCGGAATGGGAGCAAGAATACCAAAATTATTCTCAAACGCAACGTGAAGTCGTTGCCGCTCGAAAAAATTCTCTGCTGAATTTAATCGAAGAAATCTATAATTTGGAAGGAATCATTGCCAACGGCATGAAAAAATGTGGAAATCAAATCCACGAAAAAATACACAATCTGAATAAAGGGAAACAAGTCAATCGATCCTATTTAAATTTTGAAACGGGGCCTCCCCGCTTTATTGATAAAAAACGATGAGTATTTCAAAAAACAACGTCTCTTCTTTCGATCCAACACTTACACAAAATGCTTCGACAGATCCGAAAGCATTGGAGGAACTCTATGCCCTTTATAATGAGAATACAGAAAAACTGAGAAAAGCCTTTGAACGGCTCGAACGTCGCTTTCGGGAAATCGATCCTTACAATATTTATAATTCTCTGACGGATGCGCTCATCACCGTGGATCAAGAAGGAAACATTCTTACCTTCAATCGAACGGCTGAACGGATTTTTTCCGTCCAAGAACAAGAAGTGACCGGCAAAAATTTTCAATCCGCCGTGGCTCCTTGCGCGGCTTCCTTTTCTGATTTTCAATGCCATCGTTCTTCCGAAAAAAAGTACGAAATCACTTTTAAGCGCGAGGACGGAGATTCGGTTTTTTTACGGGGACGGTATTCCCCTCTATTGGACCGCCATGGCAGCGAAATCGGCACAACGTGTCTTCTGGCGGATTTGAGTTTGGAACGGCTTCTGGAAGAAAAAGCCCGACGGTCCGACCGTTTGACTGCATTGGGAGAATTGGCGGCCGGCGTGGCTCACGAGATGCGAAATCCTCTGACCACTATCCGCGGGTATCTGCAAATCCTTCCAGCCAATAAAGATGACACGGAATTTATCCAGGAATTTTCCGAGAATCTCATACGGGAAATCGATCGTCTTACGCGCTTGACGGATGATTTGTTGAACATGGCGAAACCCATCTCCCCCGAATTGGAATTGGCTCATTTGTCCGAAATTGTGGCTTCCGTCGTGTTGTTTCTTGCGGATCGATTTGCGGATAGGAATATACAAGTGGATATGACCGATGATGTGGAAGGCTCTCCGGTTTCGGTAGATCGGGATCGAATAAAACAAGTGTTTATCAATCTTTTAATCAACGCCGCAGAAGCAATGAACGAGAATGGGCGCATCGAAATTCGATTCTATCGCCGTACGGAACGTTTGAATGAAAATGAAGAATCCAAACCCTACGCTGTCGCTGTTGTGAAAGATAATGGCCCTGGAATCTCTGATCATGTTCTGGATCGATTGTTTGATCCTTTTTTCACGACAAAAGACTCCGGCACCGGATTGGGATTGTCTCTCTCGAATCGGATTGTAGAGGAACACGGAGGTTTTTTACGGGTTGACAGTACACCCGGCGAGGGAGCGCAATTTTGGATTTTTCTACCACTTGCGGATGAATTTGAACAGGATTGAGAGGGGATAAGAAATGGCTCAGAAAAAAATTTTGATCGTGGATGATGAGATCGGAATACGCAATCTGCTTAGCAGGGTGCTCCGAGGGGAAGGATATGACGTTCGAACCGCCGGAAACGGTGAGGAAGCGATCGATGAAACGAAAGAAGATATTCCCGATTTAGTGTTGTGCGATATCAAAATGCCGGGAAAAGACGGTATTGAAACGCTTTCGGAACTCAAACAATTGTCAGAAGACATCGAAGTGATCATGATCACCGCCCATTCAACGGTGGAGAGCGCCGTGGCGGCAATGAAGTTGGGAGCAGCCGATTATATTAAAAAACCTTTCGATGTGGAAGAAATGAAAATTGTGGTTGCCAAAACGCTGGGAATTGCTGACCTAAAAAAAGAAAACAATACCCTGAAAGAACAAATCGGGCTGAAATACGGAATTGACAGCATCGTTGGCAAAGACATGAAAATGCAGGAAATTTTCGAATTGATCAAAACCGTCGCTCCGACGAAAAGCACCGTTTTGATTCAAGGAGAAAGTGGAACGGGGAAAGAATTGATCGCCGGTGCAATTCATCATCTCAGCCCAAGAAATTATAACCGCTTTATCAAAGTGAATTGCGCCGCCATTTCCGAAGAATTACTGGAAAGTGAATTGTTCGGCCATGAAAAAGGATCGTTTACAGGTGCCATACGCAGCAATGAGGGAAAATTTATCTCTGCCGACGGCGGTTCGATCTTGTTGGATGAAATCAGTGAAATGAGTCCACGCTTACAGGCAAAACTTTTACGCGTCCTGCAGGAAAAAGAGGTGGATAAGGTCGGTGGACGGGAACCGGTCAAAGTGGATGTACGAGTGATGGCCACGACAAACCGGGATTTGGAAAACGAAATCAAAAAAGGAAATTTCCGTGAAGATTTATATTACCGCCTCAATGTCGTCACCATTGCTTTCCCACCCCTACGGGAACGAAAAACAGATATCCCCGAGTTGGTACACCATTTTATTGAAAAGTATAATTTAGAGATGAACAAAAAAATTAAAGGAATCGATCAAGAGGCCGAACAAGCATTATTACGGTTCGATTGGCCTGGAAATGTGCGACAACTGGAAAATTGTATCGAACGGGCTGTTGTACTTTGTCAGGATTCAGAGATCGGTGTTCTTCATTTTCCGCCCGACATCATCGGAAAAACATCAGCAAATTCAGAAGACTCCGCTTTTGGTGTTCAAGTTGGCATGACTGTTGCTGAAATGGAAAGACGATTGATCTTTGAAACCTTAAAAAGCACCAATAATAACCGCACGCGGGCCGCGGATATTTTAGGAATCAGTATTCGTACCCTGCGGAACAAGTTGAATGAATATAAAAATAGAGGAAATACCGAAAAACAACTTGCCGTAAACGAATAACCGGAATTTCCTAAATACGAGGGAAAAGAATGAGTCCTGCTGTTGGGGTTGATGAAGGAAAAACCGCTCTTGATCTTGCACTCGAACTCGGAGTGCGATCAGAGACGGTTGTGCATACTCTGCAAAAGTTAGGATTGGAGGGGGATGGGGGAGATGCGGCAATCGATCCGGAAATGGAGGAAATGCTCGTCGACCAAATGGTCACCGATGGCCTTGTTCCTCCCTCTTTATCGAAAGGGAAAAATCGGCGAAAACGCTCGTCTGAACCGTTTGTCGATGATGACTTGCTGACAGAAGCACTTGGAGCCAGCGAAACCGGATTTTCCGAATCCCATATCCCACGGCAGTTGTTGGTTGAATCCAGATTTTCAGAACAACCATCGTTATGGCAACGGCTTTTCAAAAAGAAAAAAGATTTGGTCCGCACATTAAAAGAAAACCTTCCTTCTGAAGATGATCTGAAATCTTTCTTTTCCTCATCGTCATCCTCCAAAAAAAAGAAAGAAGAATCTTCTTTTTCACCATCAAAAGAACGTTCCCCCTTCTCGGAAGAAGAGACAGAAACTGAAGATGAGCGGGAAAAATCAGTCACTCAACCTTTTGTTGATGAAAAAGATCAATTTGAAGAGCCTACAGAGGACGAACCTACAGAGGAAGAACTCTCTGAAGAAAACGAGGAGAAAGAAGACGTCGGTGAAGCCGGCTTGGAAGATTTGGATTTAGATGAATCTCTTCTCGAAGAACTGGAAGGTGTGGATTTAGATGAGGAAGAGCTGGGCGAGTTGGATGAATCCGAATTACAAGAACTGGAAGATTTGACTGATGAAGAAACCGAAGAAATTGAAGAGGTAGAAGAAGAATCAGAAGAATCGACTGGAGAATTAGACGAAGAACTCGAAAGTTTGGAAGAGGAAGCCGAGGGAGATGATGGTGAAGAAGGTGACGAAGAAGATGAGCAGGAGGAAGAGACCGAACCCAATTTTATTGAACGAATTTTAAGTCGAATCCAATTATCTCCGGTTGAAATGTGGACGATTATGAGCCTTTCCATTGTCACCATGCTGATAGTACTGGTCGGTACGATTTATTGGTGGCGCAATAAGAGTCCGGAGGCGATTTCGAGTTTGCTGGAACAAGCGAATGCATATTACGATAGCGCTAAGACATTACAGCAGGAAGACGCAAATTTCCAAAAGGAAATGAATACATGGCAAAATGCGGCAGAGACTTATGAACAATTTATCAATGAATATCCGGATAATCCGAATACGTTGTTAGCTTTTCAAAATCTTTGTGATTCCTATTATCAAATGGCTACCGGCTACGATGAAGCAGGACAACGGGAAAAAAGCGAAGAACCCTATCGGAAAATGGCACAGTACTATGAAAGCTTCTTGAATTTTTTAGACGATTTGGCAACCAAGATGGTGGGAGTTGATCCCCAATATCGATATCTCTCTTATCCTTCTCCGGAAGATCAGCGCACGGCGATGTTACGCATTGCTCAAGCACAAAGCCGGTTAGGGCGTTTTGATATCGCAATTGAAAAATTGAAAGATTTTGTAAAACGATTTGGAAGCAATCGGGAAGATGTTGTCCGTTCGATGGTGGAAATTGGCGACACCTATCAGAAATGGGCAAATGTAAAAACGGACCAAAAGACCGCTCTTTTGAATGAAGCGATTAAAGCCTACAACCAAGCATTGGATATCGTACCGGAAGACGAAGTCGGCTTCCGGGTGAAAACGAATGTTGGATTAGGGGACATTGAATATAGTCTCTACCAAAAAAACCGAGACGAAGGAGAAGAAGCGGAAGCAACTCCTCATCTTCTCGAGGCTATCGCCTATTATGAGAGAGCACAAGAAGTCATCAAGAATGCGGATTCCCTTCCCGTTTCCATCGAAGAAAAACATGAGGTGTTGAAACAATTGGGCGATTTATACTTGATACGCGGTCGCGAAGCGGGTACAAAATGGCGGAATTTCGAAGAAAATGCGGAACCGTATCCGCAAGTTTACGAATACAAAAAAGATTTGCTGGAAGCCGCAGATCGGTCTAAACAAGACACCACCGAATATTTGGAAAAAGCCACAGAACTCTACAATAAAATCTTGGATGACAAAAACACCGTAAACAAAGATATGCTTTACGATATTCAATACAAAAAGGCGGAATCCAACTTTATTCTCAAAAAATACCCGGAAGCTATCGCTGCAGGCGAAGAACTTGTCTCCGCCTCGAAGAACTTAACCGATACGATGATGGCGAAAGTCTATTACCTTTTGGGAAATGCAGCATGGGAGCAGGCGAAACAAACGGAAGACTATTCCCAGGTAAAAGAATTTTATCGGGAAGCATTGAGATTGGATCCATTCTATCCCAAAGATCAAGGAGGAGAAATTAGTCACCTCGCCGAAATTCGGCTCAACAACGCGTACTTTATTTTGGACAAAAAATATGAAGACGCCTTGCTTCGCTTTGACAATATGGTGAAACGTTTTCCGGATGACGATTATACTTATTTGACCCGATACTATTATGCGAAAGCGCTGGAAGAATATGGTGATCAGCTGTTTGATCAAGCACAAAAAAAAGTGGAAGAACTCAAGAATATGACTGGATCAGAGGATTCTAACGAGGCGAAAGAATTGCGGGAAGAAGCAAAACAACACTATAGCGATGCAGTCAATCAATACGAACTGGCTCTTCGCTCTCGCGATATCTCCAAATATGTGGATACCAAAAACGAACGATTCAAAATAGAAATGATCTTTCGGCGGGGAGAAAGCGCCTATAAGGCGGATAAATATCTGGAAGCAAAACAATATCTGGAAGAGGCCCTCGATGAATATCGCACGAACGAAGTGGCACAACAGTATCTTCCGGACGCCATCGAGCGGCTCGGAGATGTCAATGTTCGATTGTATGACTTCGATAATGCGATTCGTCATTATCAAGACTATTTGAAGAACGGCTATGTGGATGAAAATGCCCAAGTCTCTATGAAACTGGCTGATGCGTATTTCAAAGGACTGGATCATGAAAAAGCCCGAGAATGGTATCGAAAAATCATGGCGGATCATCCTCCGATTACGGAAAAGGAAGTGGAACGGAAACGGCGTCTGGGACTTCCGATTCAGCCCGGTCCTGGCTTCGAAGCCCTTAAAAAATTGGCGAATTCCTATTACCGCCAAGCAGCCGACTTCAGCGGCAACGAACGGCGGCAGATGCTGGAACAGGCTTTGACCTATTATGAAGAACTCGCCAACCGGTATCCGAAAATATCCGCGGGGAATCTCTCCTCACAACCAACCGATAACGTAAAAGTGACTGCCGATACGGAAGCCCAACGAATGGTAGGCAATATTCATTATGAACTTGGGAATTATGCACAAGCGGCCGCTAATTATGAAGCGTATTTACAAAACGTTCCCAATTACAATCGGCGTGGGCGCATCTATTACCGCATTGGAAAATCATACCATGAAAACGGTGAATATGATAAAGCGTTCGATGCGCTGAAAAATGTCACTTTAGATACACTCGATAATCCAATTCAATATGCTGACGCTCTGATTTTACTAGGACAAGCATATGAAGCAAAAGCAGAAGAACAACTAGCGCAGGATAAACCACAATTGTACGAAAGCAACCTCGAACGCGCCAAGCAAGCGTATGATCGGGTTTCAATCACCAATGTCAAAAACAAAATCACTCAAGCACAACAAGCAATAGGCGCAATTGAACGGATATTGCAAGCGCGGAGGGAATTGGCAAAAGCAGGAATCTAGTTTGTTTCGCACCAACAGGAAAAAAATACAAGATCGAAGGGTAATTATTGCCTTTTCCACCTCTTTCAAGCAAGAAAAAATTGGATTTTTTTCACTTTTTGCATGAGTTCATATGGAACAAAGTTTGCTAATTCATAATTCAGAAAACTGCGAGATAGGGCTAATCGAATGATTATTGGACATTTGTTTGACAATACAACATTAAATGTACTGAAAAAAGGAATCGATGGCACGTTGAAGAGAAACCACGCCATTGCGAATAATATCGCGAATGTTGATACTCCTAAATACCAGAGAGCAACGGTTTCGTTCGAAGATCAGATCAAACGAGTGCTCCGTGGACAGGGAGTTATCGGTAGACGCACCCATCCCTCTCATTTTATCATTGGAGGACCGGATGAAATTCCACTGATTCGACCTCGAACCGAGATTGATGATGAAACGCGCTTTCGTGCAGATAAAAACAATATCAATATTGATCAAGAAATGGCCGATTTGGCGCAAAATACTTTACGGAATCTTGAATTTACCGACTTGCTGAATCGTCGATATCGTGGAATACGAACTGTAATTCAAACAGCAGGACAACAATAAGGAGAAGAGAATGAGTTTTTCCATTAGCGCCTCGGGCATGACCGCGCAACGTGTCCGTATGGATACGATTTCCAACAACATCGCTAATGCCAATACAATGGTCACAGCGGAAGGTTCGCCTTTCCGCAGACGGGATGTTATCTTTGAAGCCACAGGACGTAGTTTTTCCGAATCGCTTTCCGTCGCCCGCCGGCGGCTCAACCGAACCATTGGAAGCGGAGTCAAGGTACAACGAATCGTGGAAGACCGGTCGGAACGTGCTTTTCTTAAAATTTATGATCCCGGCCATCCTTTTGCGGATGACAATGGACTTGTGTTGAAACCGAACATCAATGTCACCACAGAAATGGTGAATATGATCGATTCATCCCGGGCGTATGAAGCCAATGTAACCGCCTTTAATTCATTCAAACAAATGGAAGAAAGAGCCATGCAAATCGGAGGCGGCCGGTAATAAGTAGTACCATGGCTCCCTTTTGTGGTGCGGACCTCTGGTCTGCATTATATGCAAATCGAAGGTAGCCGGTAAGTAGTATAATGGAGTTAGTTCTCCAACTTCGCTGAGAAGGAATAGAAAAATGGCAGACGATCTATCGATATTCAGAGTTCCACCTCCTTCACCGGATGCGATAGAAGGGAAGAAACCGGCTTCTCCTTCCTCACACCACTCGGCTGAAAAAGGACCGAGTTTTCAAGATACACTCAAAAAGACTCTCGGGAATCTAAGTGAAGAGGCAGATCAGATTGCAAAAAGCCCAGCGCCGAGTTTTGCCAATATGCAAAAGGCAATGGATGCAGCAACCACCGCATTTCATGATACGATGCAGGCTCATCAAATGATGCAACAAATCACGCCGAACATGGATAATACAAAGGATTCATCCGGAAAGGAGTCATGAGTAAATCATGGTCGAACCGTTAGGAGGAATGCCAATCGGTCCCTATGGTCCTGGTCCAACAGAAACCGGATCGCCAGGTGAATTTGCTCCTCGGGAACCCACCAAACCGGGGGAATCCTTTGTGGATATTCTCAAAAGTTCAATCGATGAAGTAAACAATATGCAAGCATTTGCCGCCAATAAAATACAAAAATTGGTCACCGGGGAAATCAACAGTGTTCATGAAGTCATGATCGCCAGTGAAGAGGCGGGGCTTGCTTTCAATCTCGTAATGCAGATTCGCAATCAACTTATTAAGGCTTGGGATGAGTTGAGGCGTACACCGATATAATTTTTTTATGAAAAATCATCCCCACTCACCTTGAAAATGGATGAACTTTTTGCTATTAAATGTTGTAAAGACAAGTTGTTGCGTGTATCATATACTTATTGAATCCATAGAGGAGTGATTTGCATAGCATAACCAATCATTTTCCTCTCTTGTAATGAATGCTTTCTTTTATGACGTGTGATTAACCCCGAAAGGTTGAGGGAACATGAATTCGAACATTTCTACCGGCGAAAAGCCGAAACCCCACCGCAGCAGGAATCCGGTCACTCCTTTTTTATGGGCTATTCCGATCGTAACATGGCTTCTTTTAATCGCGTTATACGGATTTGATTTTCATTCCGATATTCCCATCGACGGAAAACAAAAGGAAGCGCTGACAGATATCAATACTGACGATTCATCCGATTATCTCTCCTTTTCCGAATAAGGTAGAAGCCAAGTAATTGTCTGTCTTATGCCGTGTTGAGTTATTGGATTGTGCCTCTACTAATACAAGCAAAATGGAGAAACGGCCATGGGTGATTTCTTACAAAAACTTCGTGAACAAATGACTCGCATCTGGGATAGCCTCCCGATGCAGCAAAAGATCATGTTGATTGGTGGTCCGAGTATTTTATTGATTGCCATGATCGTGGCCGTTTATTTTGTCAGCAAACCTCAGATGGTAACTTTATTGTCTTCGACGGATCAAACTCAACTCGATCAAGTGATCACGTACCTCGAAGGACAGGGAATCGAATACCAACTCGAGGGAAATTCGATTCTTGTTAGCTCGGATACCAAAGACCGGGCAGCGATCCAACTTGCCGGAGCCGGAATTATCGGTTTCCGAGCCGGAGATGGCTATGAATTGTTCGATCAAGTCCGTTTGGGAATGACTAAACGGATGTTTGATGTCAATTATATTCGAGCGAAACAAAATGAATTGGCCAACGCCATTGTCAATGGTGCACGCAATATCGAATGGGCGCATGTCGAGTTGAACATCCCCCAGGAGGCTCTTTTCAAAGAAGACCAAGTCGAACCGTCAGCAATGGTAAAGGTTGTCATAAGAGGAGGAATTTCCGCTCAGGAAGTAATAGGGATTCAACGTCTCGTTGCTTTTGCCGTCGAGCGGATGCGTCCCGAAAAAGTCGTCGTCGTAGACGGGAACAACCGCGTATTGAGCGAAGATTCCGAACAGGAACCCGGTGTTGCGCAAGCGAAAAAACATCGGGAACTCGAACAGCAAGTCGAAAATGAAATCATCTCCGATTTAGAAAAGCATTTGACCCAATACATCGGACCAACAGGTTTTGTCGTTACAGTATTGCTGAAATGCGATTGGGAAAAGAAACATATCAAGAATATACATTTGGATGCGACAAATCCTGCCACAGTCAGCGCCAAAAATTATACGGAAACAACCGAAGAGCAAGGAATTGCGGGTGAGCCGGGAGTCTCTTCGAATGTCCAAGACACCGGCATCGGTTCGGAGCCGGGAACGAGCAAAACTTCCATTGAAGAAACAATCGAAAATTTTGCCCATCCCTGGTTCGAAACCTTGATCGAAACCGAACAAGGGGAACTGCAGGAAATCGCCGTCTCTGTTATGGTGAATTATACGAAAGATGAGGAGGGAAATCCCACACCTCGCGACGCGCAAGTGATTACGGAATTGGAAGATATTCTTCGCAACGCGGCGGCCCTTCCTTCGTTCGATACCAGTAAATATTCCTTTGTATTGAAACAATTACCTTTTGACGATACCTATGAACGTGAACTTGCCCGGGAGCAATTCTGGAACAATGTGATGACGATCGTCCGTTCCTTGATTCCACTCGTTCTCCTGTTCGCCTTAGGGTATTTCGCTTACATGTTCTTCCAGCGGGCATTTCGGGCGGCAGAGGTCGAAGAAGAAGTGGAAGAAGAAGAAGTCCCGATCGAACCGGTTACCGAAGCCAAGGAACTTACATTATCCCAGTTGGGACTATCTGAATTCGGAGATATTGCCAGTTTACCCGCCGAAGAGCAGCGCCGCCTGAAAATGCAAGAACATGTAATCAACTACGCGGCGGAAAAACCGGAGGAAGTCGCCGGAATCATCAAAGCATGGCTTAGCGGATAATGTCGGAGCGCGGGCATCCTTGCCCGCATCATTAAAGCATGGTAGTACACCGTCGAGTAGAAGGAGTCTCAGCTCATGCCGCCCGAGAAAAGGCGTAACAATTTGAGTGGACGTAAAAAGGCGGCCATACTTCTTCTTGCACTCGGACCGGAAATCGCCGCCGACGTGTACCGGAATTTGAGTGATCATGAAATCGAACAAATCACCCTCGAAGTAGCCAATGTCGGAACGGTTTCGAAAGATACTACCGCAGAGGTCATAGAAGAATTTTACCACACCGCCATGGCGAAACAGTATATTAGTCACGGCGGTCTCAACACGGCTCGGGATATTCTTGAAAAAGCGCTCGGACCTTCCAAAGCGATGGAAATCATCGAGCGTCTGCAAGGCGTTTTGACCGGAAATCCTTTCGACTTCTTGAAAAGCGTCGATGCGAGCCATTTGATCAATTTTGTTCAAAACGAGCATCCACAGACGATCGCCTTGATCCTTGCTCACCTCGAATATGAACAGGCCGCAGAAATCATGTCGGCGCTTCCTCCGAATGATCAACACGAAGTCGCTCTTCGACTCGCGACAATGGACCAGATCAGTCCGGAAATCGTTTCCGATGTGGAACGTGTCCTGGAAAAGAAATTATCGAATGTATTCACACAAGAATTCACGAATTCCGGTGGAGTCGATTCTCTCGTTGAACTTCTCAATCGGGTGGATCAATCCACCAGTAAACACATTTTGGAAAAATTGGAACATGAGAGCCAGGAATTGGCTACCGAAGTCAAAAAACACATGTTCACGTTCGATGACTTGATCAAACTCGACGACCGTACCATCCAGAAAATATTGAGTGAAGTCGATTTCAAAATTCTTGCCACTGCTCTGAAAGGCGCCGGCGAGGAAGTGAAGAGTCAAATCCTCGGGAACATGTCTTCTCGGGCAGCCGCCACCTTGCAGGATGATATGTCAGTCATGGGGCCGGTTCGAGTCAAACAAGTGGAGGAATCACAACAAGCCATCATCAATATCCTGCGAAAAATGGAAGAAAACGGAGATATCACCGTCACTCGCGGGCCGGCCGATCAATATATTGAGTAAGGGGAATTTGTTCCATGAGAATTTTCCTGGCATCACCTCTCGGATTTTCCGAAAGTTCGAGAGTTTTTTTGTCTACAATATGCAGCGAATTACAGAAATTGAACTATGAAGTGATCAACCCATGGGATCAATCCCCTGACTTGGAAGAAGAACTCCAACAAGCCGCTCTTCTGGAAGAAGAGCAACAAAAAAAAGAGAAATTCCATGACATTTCCATGCGTATGGCAGAACGAAATGCAGCCTGTTTGCGTTCCTGCGATGCGGTATTGGCTGTTCTGGATGGAACAGATGTGGATTCAGGTACAGCGTCTGAAATTGGGTACGCATTCGGATTGGGAGATAAAGTCATCAATGGCTATCGGGGAGATTTTCGTCAGGCCGGAGAAAATATAGGGGTTTTCGTCAATCTTCAGGTACAATATTGGATAGAACAGAGCGGTGGAAAAATTATTACATCCTTAAAGGATATTGGATCATTGCGTTTCAACCAAACATAGATGTACGAATAATAGATTTTGGAGCGCGGGCATCCCTGCCCGCTTTTACATCGCGTGTATTTTCATTCATTGCGCCCAATCGCGCATGGAGTACTCTTGAATATATAGGGGTATAGCAGGCGTTCTCGCCTGCTCTTCCCACTATCCTTATTTATTGAGTGTTCCTTTGAATATAATGTAAAATAAGATTGTGAATTTAATCAAGACAATACAATGCCACGAATCATAAAAGCACCCAACGTCAAGGAACAGAATAATAACCCTTATAGAATCGTCGAACGGGAAAAAGTGCTCCGTCATGCGGAAGAGGAAGCATCAGAGATTATCGCGGCTGCCCAAGAACAAGAACAGATGATCTTGCAAGACGCCTCCTCCCAGGCGGAAGAGATACTCGCAGCAGCCAATGAAGAAAAAGAAGCAATACTGAATCAAGCGCGGGAAGAGGGAGAGACCATCAAACAAAATGCTCACGATGAAGGATGGCAAGAAGGATTGAATCAAGGCACTCAAGAGGCACGTCAGCAAGTCGCCGGTGTTTTGCAAAATTTGAAAAAAATGATCACGGAAGGACAACGCATCCTTGAAGGAATGTTCCGCGATCAAGAACAAGAAATCCGCCATTTAGTATGTGAGATCATTTCACGCGTGATTCAACAAAAAATCGAGGACGATGATGAAATTGTCGTACGAGTAGCCAAAGAATGCATCGGGATGGCTGCCGACCGGCAAACGGTTCGTATTTGTGTCCACCCTGACGACAAAGCAAAAATCGAAGAATGGAAAGATGAATTCATCCGTATGTTTGATGATATCGAAAAAGTCACGATTGAAATTGACACCCGCGTCCAAAAAGGCGGTGTCATCATTGAATCCGGAACCGGCGGAATTGACGGCCGAATCGACAAACAACTTGAATTGGTTGAGGAAACGATTTTGAATCCATGACTTTGACTGCCCATGAAATAGACTGGAACGGCATACACTGGTCAATCGATAATACTCAATTGATCCGCCAGCGTGGTTATGTGGACGAACTCGTCGGAGTTGTGATTTTGTCCCGTGGCCCGGGTGGGGCGGTCGGGGATCTCGTATATATATATCCCCATGGCAATCATCCCCCCATTCCAGCGGAAATTGTCGGATTTCGAGGGGGACGGGTGATCTTGATGGCATTCGGAGATTTAGCCGGAATTCGGCCCGGCTGTGAAGTGATTTCCTCGGGCGGCCCTTTGAAAATACGCTGCGGAGAGGGATTGTTGAGCCGTATTCTCAACGGTCTTGGTGTTCCTTGCGACGGAAAAGGACCGGCGAGAACCAATACGCTTCGTTCCATTTATAACCAACCTCCCAGCGCCATCACCCGCAAGAGAATCATCCAGCCGTTGTCAACAGGTGTCAAAGTCATCGATGCAATCATGACATGGGGACGCGGCCAACGTATCGGCGTATTCGCCGGCAGTGGTGTGGGGAAAAGCACCTTGATGGGGATGATCGCTCGTTCAACGGAAGCGGAAATCAATGTCATTGCCTTGATTGGGGAACGGGGACGTGAGTTACGTGAATTTATCGAAAAGGATTTAGGGGAAGAAGGATTGAAAAAAAGTGTGTTGGTGGTCGCCACAAGCGACAATCCGCCCTTGCTTCGTGTAAAAGGCGCACTGACGGCTATGAGCATCGCGGAATACTTTCGCGACCAAGGAAAAGACGTTCTTTTTATGATGGATTCCGTGACGCGTATGGCGATGGCACAACGAGAAGTTGGGCTGGCTTCCGGTGAACCGCCAACCACACGCGGATATACACCTTCGGTGTTTGCTTTGTTACCGTCATTCCTGGAACGTGCCGGTACTACCCCGGATAAAGGTACAATCACCGGCCTGTTTACAGTCCTCGTCGAAGGCGACGATATGAATGAACCAATCGCCGACGCCACCCGCGGGATTCTGGACGGCCATATTGTTTTATCCCGGCAATTAGCGCATAAAAATCATTATCCGTCGGTTGATATTCTGCAAAGTATCAGCCGTGTCATGGTCGATATCGTTCCGGAAGAACAGGTCAATGCCGCGCGCCGTATTGCGGAAGTGACTTCCGTTTATCGGGATGCGGAAGATCTGATCAATATCGGCGCCTATCAACAAGGAACGAATCCTGAAATCGATCTGGCTATTAAAATGATACCGACAATCAACGATTTCTTGAAACAGGGGATCCGAGAATCCATTCCCTATGAAGAATCGACAAAACAAATGACGGATATTGCCCAAAAAAGCACTTCCAAAAAAAATTCCACTCCTCCGGCGAAGGCGCAGGGAGGTAATCAATGAGACAGTTTCAGTACCGGCTTGAACCGGTAGTCAACTTAAAAAATTATCAAATCGAGCGGAAAGAAGATGAAATCCAGGAACTGGAAAATCAGATTCGAACACTCATTGACGAAATCGAAGAGGGACGAAGACAGGTCTTGGAAATGCGCCGCCGGCTCATGGAAGAAGTTCCGGATGACGATCTGATCCAGGCAGAGCGATCGTTGGATATGTTTCAACATTATATAGCAAAGGTTGAGCGCCAAAAACAATCCGAAATCAAGAAACTACGCGCGGAACAGGAACAAAAGCGGAAGGAACTTGTCAAACTGTATCAAGAAGAAAAAATGCTGGAGCGGCTGCGCGAAAAACGGAAAGCGGATTGGGAGAAAGAATTCCGCAGGCAGGAGAGTTACCAAATGGATGAAATCGGAGCACAATCATATCAACGTCGAAAAAATGAAAGCGGTGGAGTTTTTGTATACCTTTTGGTCCCGTTGTTATTGGCAGGAGCCGCGGCTGCGATTGGAGTGTATACAGGCGTCATCAAAGAAGACGTCTTGGCCAAAATACCGTTTCTTGGCATCTCACCAAAAAGCAGTACAGCTCCCGTGACGGTCGCCTCGGCCACTCTGGAAGGGGATTACTATACTCTTGACGACATGATCGGTGATCCCCAAGCTCCCATGCCCGAATTACTTCAACGGATGGCGTCGGAACGGGAACGACTGAAGCAGTGGGAAGACCGGCTGAAAGAACGGGAAACACAATTGACGGATTGGGAGAAACAAGTTGATTCCCAATCCCAACGGCTTAGCAATTATGTGCAACAAGTCACGGAACAGATCAACACGTTGACGGCTCTCAAAACCGAATTGGAAGAACGCCGGAAAAGCAATTTGAGTGAACGGGAAGATACCCTGGCCAAAGCGATCGCCGCCGCCAAAGCGAAAGAAGTTGCGCCGATCATTACTAACTTATTTCAAAAGGAACGCGATTTTGCCGATATCGAGATGATGCAGGGGATCACAGATGAAGAAAAGAATGCCCTGATCGAGCAGAGAAAGAAAGAGAATGAGGAAATTCGTGACAAGCGAATGCTGGTTCTTCGCATCATGCATCGTGTTGGGGATAGAGGGATGCAGGAAATGATTACTGAACTCGGAAAAACCAATCCCGAAACGGCGGCGGATTTGATACAGGCTTATTCGGAAACCAGCGAAGAGGAACTGTATGACATTGAACCGACTCCGACCCCCTATCCCACACCCGAACCGATATTTCCTCCAACTCCGACGCCTCCGAATGCCGCCTCCGCTGCTCAAGGGGGTACCGGGACAAATCCAGCTGGGACGGGATAAGAATGGTGGGTTTCGCTTTGCTCAACCCATCCTACGGAGGGAGCGGTACAAATCCACCTGGGACTGGATCACTTTATCCCAATCGTAGACTTCTTCCGCCAACTTGCGGGCATTTTGACGAATCGTTTGCCGTTTCTCCGGATGATTGATTAAGTCAATCACCGCTTGCGCAAAATGATTCGGCATATCCGCGATCTTGAGATGCACGTCACTTATCCCATCCAATCCTTCACAGCCGACCGGCGTGCTGACAATCGCCAAACCGGAAGCCATGGCTTCGAGGATTTTTAACCGGATCCCCCCACCGACTCGCAGAGGTACGATATAGATATGCGCCATTTGTAAATATTCCCGTATATTTTCCACTCTTCCGGTTACCCGAATCCCATTCTGCCCGTCATAAGATTGAATGGTTTCCGGAGGATCGGCGCCGACGATCGTACAACGGATATCTGGAACCTTCTGCTTGATGATCGGCCAGGTAGTCTGCAAGAAAGCCGTCACTCCATCTGCATTCGGGTAATATGACATCGTTCCGGTAAACACTAGATTGGGAGGACCAGTCGGTTCTTCCAAAACAGGGTAAGATTCAAGATCGACGCCAGGGCGTTGATGACAAATGGTAAGAGAAGGATCGAGTTTCAGCAGAGTTTCTCGGTCATTTGGGGAGATTGTCAAGATTTGGTCGAATTTTCGGCAGGCATTTAACTCAAACCGCCTGGTACGCAGCCCTTCGATTCGCGCCGCTACCTTCATGAATGGATTGCGAGAGGCTTTTGCATAGCGCAGTAAAATATTGCCTTCCACATTCTCTTTATAATGGATTTTCAGACACGGTTCACCGCCGGTGACATAGGCGGTAGTGTAGAAATTCTGCGCATGAATCACGTCGAACGTTTCCCGCTCCAACAATTTCCGAACATGGGCGAACATCTCACGATTGAAAAATCGGTGCGCCTTGTACGGCCAGGTGGAAAAACAGCATTTCAGCAATGGTGTCAATGACCATTTTCCATATGCTGGAAACGCTGCAACATCCCGGCATATTTTCTTCAACTTCTCAAGATGTTCGAGTTCAGATGGATGGTGATATAAACAAACAACGCTCACCTCACAATAATCAGCGAATCGTTTGACAGTATTCCAAGTGACGATCCGCCCGCCGCTGTGGGGGGGATAAGGGATTTGGGGGAGGAGAAAGAGAACTTTCAAACCACTTTACTCACTATCGCCAAACAATTGAACGCCGTATTCCGGACCGATTCGGTTTTCTCGCGTTCATTGAATTCGGGGTGGATGAACGGATTTCGTAAGTGTTGTAATAAAATTAACTTTCCAGCCAGTTCCGTTACCTCGGAGTCGGAAATTCCTTTGATACCTAACGGATTGGTGATCTTGATTTTGCCTTTTCGGTTCGTGAATTCGTGCACTTGTCCCCAACAGAAGAGAATTACTCCAAGAGCCTTTAGGCCATCGGGTTTGTATTTCGTACCGTGTTTGATCATCCGTTCCAATACTTGCCGGGTGATATCCGAATTGAGTTCAAGATCCTTTTGATGCACTGTGCGAATGAGATATTGATTGAAAAAGATGTCGAGATTATGCAACGCGGTGTCATAAAGTTGATCGGCCAGCTTTTGAATTTTATCTCCGGCCAGTAGACGGTTCACTTTCCGGCCGATGCGTAATTTCACTTCATTTTCGACGGCAAAGGAATAGGAAAAACTGATGTTGCGTGCAATCGAGAGATTTTGAGTTGTTGACGATTGCTGCATACTTTCCGCTACAGAGAGCATCGTTTGGGTTTCTTTATCGAGATTCTTGGCTTCCGGAATCTTTTGTAAAACCGATTTCATCGCCGATGGCAGATCGAGACCTTCCGACGGTGGGATTTCCGTCATCTTATGCCGTTCGAGTTTATCGATCAGTTCAAAAATTTGACTTTTTAAACCGGTATCGAGATCTTGATCCTGCAACAGCAGTTCAAGTTCATTGCGAAGCGGTTCGACATCGGCAGATTCTTTCTGAATTGTCTCTTCTACCTGATCAGTCATGTTCTGCAGTTTTTGAAAATGCTCGTAAATGCTGTCCAAGCGCTGATAAAGAGTGTTGATTTCCGCATCGATACGGGATTTGCTCAGCACGAACATGGCCCCAAACTGCCGTGCCAGCGCACCTTCATCGAAGGTTCCCACAGCGGAGATCATGATGATGGGAAGGAATGGATATTGACGTTTCACATCTTTTATAAATTGAAGGCCTTCATCATGAGTACGCATATCGAGATCGGTGATCACGACTTGAGGATTTTCTTTTTGAACTTTCTCGAGACCCTCGACGGAGTCCCCGGCTTCAATGACGCGATAGCCGGCCATCGTTAGATTCCGGGTTACCGCTGAACGGTATTGAAGATTGTCGTCGACGAGTAGTATTCTTCGTTCTTTTTTCATAATGATATTAAGGTTGCAATGGCAACCGAACCGGTACGCCGGTATCAACAGATCGGTACGCTGCCAGTGCCACTTCCATGGCTTTCAATCCGTCATATCCGGTAATCGGCGCGGCATTGCCTTCCTGCACGATTTTGACGAAAGCCTTGATCAAACCAAGGTCGATATTATCGGTAAAACAAGCCCATTCCGCTTTTATGGCATCGTTATTATAGACATCTACTTTTTGCTTGAATGCGTCGATTTTCAGTGCGCCTTGGTCTCCCACGATCTCCATCGTGACATCCCCCCAGGTTGGATAAGACACGTTCGGACGTGACCAGGAGGTATCGAGCGTGGCGAAAGTGCCTCCTTCGAATTCAAGCGCTAACAGTCCGGTATCTTCGGTTTGGATGTCGGGATAAAACATCCGATCGGCTTCAGCGTACACGGAAACAACCTCCCGTTTCAGCATCCATCGCCAAACATCGACAACATGAACGGTATGATCCATAACCGCTCCACCGCCAGCCAACGATTGATCCACAAACCATCCTCCTGGCATTGTGCCTCGATTCGTTCCCTTACAGGCGAGAATGTTTCCCAACTGGCCGCTGCTTACAATTTGATGCGCTTTGAATATGGAAGTACTGAAACGGCAGGGAAAGGCGGTCATCAATTGTACCCCGCGCTGAGTGCAGATATCGATCATGGCCTGCGCATCGGAGATCGAGACGGCGATCGGTTTTTCGCACAGCACATGCTTCCCCGCGTCTGCAGCGCGAATTGTATATTCTTTATGTTTCACATTTTCCGTGCAAATAATGACTGCCTGGATATCGTCCTGTAACAACCGGTCGCAGGAATCGAAAAAAGGAACATTCATCCGATGAGCGGCCTCTTTTCCGCGATTCGGATCATCATCAAAGATACCAGCCAATTCCGCGCGTTCCGGGATCATTTTGATGCATTCCGCGTAACTGTTTGCATGAAGATGGGCAAAAGAGATCATCCCGATTCGAACGACCATGATATGAATCCACCTCAAATAATTTTCATTCTACTCAATAAAATGTAGAAATTCTGTCCTTGATTCCTTTTCGTCAATTCGATAGAGTCACGGATTGTTTTGTTTCCATTGATTCAATCGCCGCCAAAGCCAGTTTCACCGCCGCCAGTCCTTCTTCACCGGAAACGGGATTTTCACCCTTTCCTTCCACAGCATGGGCGAATGCTTCGAGTATTTTATAACAGGCCGGAGTGATAACGGGGCTGTGAGTGACATACTGACGGCCGCCGGTATTCCAATCAATCATCGACAATTCCAACGAAATCGATTCACCGCTGTGGTAATGGATGAGACCTTGATCTCCGGCAATTTCCGCATCCAAGGAAAATTGTCCATAATGGCACCAGGAAGATTCAATATGCGCAATGGCGCCGCTTTCAAGCCGGATAATGGATAGGGCGTAATCCAGATTATCCGTCGACGACCGTCCGTGCATACCCTGACAAAATATCCGCTTGGCAGTCCCGAAAACCCATAACAGATAGTCGAATTCGTGGATCATAGAATCGAGAACCACGCCGCCGCTGCTTTCGAAATTCGAATACCAACTCCGCGGATGGGAGGTACGCCGGCCCAAACGAATCGTACCTACCTTTCCGGCTGAACCCGCGTCCACTTTTTCTTTGATCAGTTTGTATTCGTGAAAAGCGCGCAAGGAGTGACCGACAGTAAGAACGGCATTTTTTTCCGCGGCGAACTGCAGCAGTTTCTCCCCTTCTTCCAGATGACGAACCATTGGAAGTTCGAGAAAAACCGGTTTGCCCTGTTCAAGCGCCATTTTCGCATGCTGAAAATGCAGAGGGGTAGGACTGGCGACCACGACAGCATCGATATCGTTTCGAACGATGAGTTCTCCCGCCTCAGGTAAAGGAACAGCGCCAACCGGCTCCGCCAACTGTCTCGCTTTCTCGAAAGCCGGATCCGCAATCGCGATGAGTTGTGAACCTGGCATGAATGTGATTGATTCTGTATGGGCCTGCCCCATCGTTCCTGCACCGATGATACCGAATCGCACCATTTTACTCTCCCGAAGTGTTCACCTTATGAATAAGTATCTTACCTTTCACACTACTTGAAAAGCCTGCATCAATCTTAGCCCATTGGGTAGCAAGGATAAGCGTAGTCTATCCTTGCCCAATAGCGCATCCACCGCCAGGGCAGACCTGACGTCTTGCCCTGCCTACCCGCTCATAGGGTAGCAAGGATAAGCGAAGTCTATCCTTGCCTAACAGCGCATACACCGCCAGGGCAGACCTGACGTCTTGCCCTGCCTACCCGCTCATAGGGTAGCAA
>CAYPPG010000009.1:2848-49337 GCA_964412555.1 uncultured bacterium | reverse complement strand
CACCGCCAGGGCAGACCTGACGTCTTGCCCTGCCTACCCGCTCATAGGGTAGCAAGGATAAGCGAAGTCTATCCTTGCCTAACAGCGCATACACCGCCAGGGCAGACCTGACGTCTTGCCCTGCCTACCCGCTGTCGATGTTATTTATAGATACAATCGATGTTGTCTCCGCTGAACGGATTTCCGCTTCCACAGTTTTTAAGGCATCGCGGCCATGGGCGAATGTTGCCCGTTCAGGAGCAACACCTTTTTCCAGGCATTCGAAGAAATATTGATCCTGCAATAAATATCCGCCTAAATCAGTGATGTTGATGCCTTCGACTTTTTTCGTTTCCGGAGCCTTGGGCATTTCCGGTTCTAGCGCATCCCCTTTTTGTGGATAAAAGAGAAGGCTGGCTTGCCGCGATGAATTGTAATCGAGAGTTCCTTTTTCGAAGGCAGCAACAAAAGTCATGCAAAAACCGTACTGTTCTGCGTCATACCAAGTACCTTCGGCATAAACTGCCGGGCCGTCGTCATACAGATATTGGCTGACAATTTGCCGCCAGCCAGTGGCATCGTTCACACCTTGAGAAAAGACGGATTGGGGCATACCGAGCAGGTAGTGAACCATATCCGTATCATGCAGATGGAGATCCAGAGCCGCGCCTCCGCTTTGCGCCGGATCGATGTACCAATTGGTCGTAGACCAACCGGGTTGGGCACAAACGCGATGGAATTTGATCGAAACCAATTTTCCCCATCTGCCGTCATCGATAGCCTCTTTCAAAACCACATATTCCGGCCAGAAACGCAGCACATGGCCGACTTGGTTGAACCGTTGGGTTCGTTCCGCTTCTTTGACAAGTTCTTCGGCTAAAACCAGATGTCTGGCAAGCGGTTTTTCCAAAAATACGTGTTTTCCCGCAGCGAGAGCCTTCATCGCGAGGGGATGATGAGTGATTGTCGGTGTGCAAATCATGACGGCGTCAACGTTATCCCGCTGCAAGAGTTCATCCGGAGTGCCGGACCATCCGCATTCGGTTTTTTCGGCGAGTTCCTTTGCTTTGTCCGTCAATTCATCCGCAACCGCCGTGAGTTTCACGTTTTCGGTCGCCAAACAGGCTTGGCTGTGCATATTACCCATACCGCCGCATCCGATAATTCCGATATTGACCATGATAAACCTTCCTTCTTTTTTATTTACATTCGTTCCGGTGCTTCGACTTTGAGCAGACCTAATCCGTTTCTCATCACTTGACGGACTGCCAGCACGAGATGATAGCGAGCCGTGCTTCCGTTCGGATCATCCTGATCCAACACCCGTTGGGCCTGATAATATGTATGAAACATTTTTGCCAATTCTTCAAGGTATGTGGAGATCAATTGGATTTCAAACCGTTCCGCCGCATCCATGACCGCCAACGGATAATAAAAGAGTTTCAACAATAATTGGCGTTCCCGCTCACCGTGTAAGGCGGTTGTATCAAACTGCATTTCAGGCATGTATTGAAAATCACGTTCGACCGCTTTTTGTTCCATACTGCATGCCCGGGCGTGGACATATTGCAAATAATAAACGGGGTTATCCATGGATTGCTTTTTGGCTAAATCCCAATCGAAGATCATCTGGGATTTGTACCCGCGCTGGGCGAAGAAATAGCGGGTGACATCCGCTCCCAATTCATCCACCATTTCGGCCAATGTCATGAACTGTCCTTCTCGGGTGGATAATTTGATTTTTTCCCCCTCACGTTGGATGCTGACCATCTGATTGAGCAGATAATTCAATTTCTCGAGATCGTGCCCGAACAGTTTCAATGCGGTTTTCACCCGTTCCACTTGGCTGTGATGGTCGTGTCCCATGACATTGACGAGCAGATCGTAGCCACGGTCGTATTTATCGCAGTGATAGGCGATATCCGGCGTGACGTATGTCGGTTCGCCGTCACTTTTCACGAGGACGCGGTCTTTTTCATCGCCGTACTCCGTTGTGCGCAGCCAGACTGCTCCTTCTTTCTCGTATGTTGCACCTTTCTCGGCCAATTGTTTCAACGTTTCGGTTACCGCACCGGAGGTGTGCAGCGACCGCTCACTAAATGTTGTGTTAAACCGGATACGCAGGCGGCGAAGGTCGTCCATGATGACACTCATCAAGACATCCGCGCCAAATTCGGTAAACGGTTCCCAGCGGTCATCTTGTAAGAGAGAATTATCTTTGGCGGTTTTCAGACCGGCGGCGATGTAGCGGATATAATCCCCTTTGTAACCATTATCGGGCAATGCCGCGTCAATACCGTGTAACTGTTCGTAGCGCGTCTGAATCGAGCGCCCCAGCATTTGCATCTGAACACCGGCATCGTTGTAATAATATTCTCGAATTACTTCATATCCGATGGCAGTCAGCAATTCTGCCGCAGTATCCCCCACGACTGCACCACGAACGTGTCCAACATGCAGCGGACCTGTCGGATTGGCGCTGACGAATTCAACTAATGCTTTCTTTCCGGCATATTTTTCGGAGCGTCCGTATTGCTTTCCGATGTTCAGGATGCTTTTCATCGTATCGAGCAAGACTTGATTGCTGATGTGAACGTTGATGAAACCCGGTCCGGCGATTTCCGCTTTGTCGACCAGCGCGCTTCCGGACAATCTTTCCAAGAAATTAGAGGCAATTTCTCGCGGATTCTTTTTCAACGGTTTCGCCAGAACCATTGCGACGTTTGTGGTTAAATCTCCGTGCGTAGGATCTTTTGTCGGCGCAAAAGAAAACGCTTCCGGATTAGGAATAGTTTCCACTTCCAAGGAAGAAATCGTTTCCGATAATATGGCATTCAATTGTTGCACAACATGAAAATACATCGTTGAAAGACCTCAAAATCAAACTTGAATCAAAAAAATGGTGAACGTGCCTATATCAATATATTGAACTGTAGATTAATCAGTGTATTCCATGCTGCAATTTCGGAAAGGGTTTGGAAAAATACGCTATGGGTCAGAAGAAAAAGTGGGGCGAGTTCAATTACTTTTACGAGACATTTTCAGAAAAGTTTTTCGGGTGTAATTTTTTAAATTCATCCAAAGAAATAAGTCTTTCAGGATGTTTTTTCTCGCTTTCTCGGATCATTTCAAAGAATTTATCTATATCCCAATCACATTCTTCCATGATTTTTTCCCGAATTTGGTGGATTTCTTCTACAATTGGATCGTTGAACATGAGTGCATAATTTCCATAACTGAACGCGATTTTTAGAAATATATACTTGAATAAGGGGTTGAATGGAGTGTTTGTTTTTATATGGAAATCTCAAGAACATTCACTTCGTTTCAATAAAATATTAATCGATTGTTTATCTGCTTTTTTGGGTTCTGTACGTTTCGTTTTTTTTGTTATTTCTATTTTTAGAGCTTTTTTTTGACGACGAAATATTTCTAGTAATGACATTTCCGGAAATTTCGTTTGTTTTCCCATCATGATATTCCTCCGATTCACTTTCAATGTTTTCCTGTTCAATTTGTTCAACTTCATCATTCAAGAATTGTATCTTGTCCATATCGATTGTTGGTAAACGCGATGCATGATGAAAACATTGCGCCAATAAAAATTCGTTATTGTTAGGTTCTCGTACATTTTTAAATAGTTTTTCTGCCTCATTCCTATCTATCACAAAACCATGTGATGGATAGTCAATTATCAATTTGTTTATTGTCTCTTTGTCAAAATTCTGGCTTTTTTCTGCTAGTTTGATTGCATATTTTTCTGCAATTTTTATTTCTCTGGTAACTTCCCCGACGTGAAGAGGGTCAATTTGTCTCAATATCGGTTCGTATATTCCATTAGTAAGTTTTATGGCCATATCAGCCGCAGTCTTGACTGAAATTGTTCCTCCAGAAAATTTTTCAATATTTATAAAAAATTCATTGAATGTTGAAAGAGTTCGATATTCTATTGCTTCAAGTGCTTTCGAAACAGCCAGTCCAGATTGCCTTTCTAAAAGTTCATCCTTTTTTGCCAATTGAACATCTAAAGGTCCTATTTCTCCATGATCGGAAAAAATTATTTCATTTGCACCCATAGCAACAAGCGTGCCAGCGCTTTTGCAATATCCGGAAACATAAAAATAAAATTTCGCATAATTTTTTTGTAAACACCATGCTATTCTATAAGCGGCATCAGCACTTCCACCTGAAGTAACCAGCATAAATAAAACGTTTTTCTTCTTTTCTCGCTGAATACAATCACATATTAATTGATAATCTATAAACTTCTCTAATATACCATTATAAAAAAGAATATCTGCTTCCAGTTCTTCGGACACTTTTGCAATTGCTTCTTTTTTGATTTGTTCAAACGTTTCATCCATGATTTATATTATACCGATTATTTTTGGCGATATACAAGGCTTTGGCAATCTTTTCCAAAAATAATTAAGACTTTTTACTTGAAGCAAGTTCATGCGCTATTCGTATTGATAGTCTCAAAATTACTGATTGCAGTTCATTCATATATCCCTCCTCAAGATCAAAGCATCCTCTTTTGGAGAGGTATAATATCCCTTCCGCCTTCCAACTTCCAGAAAACCGAGTTTTTCATAAAAGGAACGCGCCGCTGCATTCGATTCCCTTACTTCCAACGTCACGCTTTTCACTCCATGCTGCATGGCGGCCAAGGTGGCTTCCTTCATCAAGTCTTTCGCTACACCTTTCCGCCTATGATGCGGATGAACGGCGATATTGTTGATATGAGCTTCATCCTGCTCGATGATCCAAAAGCAGCAATAACCGATGACTTCGCCGGTTTTTACATCCACTGCGACAAGCGAATGATTGTAGCCGCGCGATTCGAGTTCGGAATAAAACATTCTCCGTGTCCACGGAGCAGTGAAAGATTGTGTTTCAATCTCGTGGATTTGAGCGATATCGGTAACCTGCAGCGAACGGATGAGGAATTTCATGATGGTTGGTTGTTCATCACTTGCCGTTTCTTCCAGTTGATTTCCGCTTGAGAAGGTCCCAAATAGTGCGGTAATAACTGATCCGGAGTAACAACATTCCCCTCCTCAATTTCCCGTGCCGCCAATTCGGCTAATAAATCGGCGCGGGGGACATCCCAGATTGCAGGCAATTCTAGAAAAATATCACCCAGGATTTCTTTCAGGAATGAACGATACGGTTCAAGGCCGGGGCCATATATCAAAATCGGGCTATCGATCTCTTTGATCAGTTCTTCCGGCTGGACATATAATTCCTCGGTTTTTTCCTGAAAAACATTTTCCTTCCATTCGAAAATTTGAGCGTATAGCCACCCTTTTCTAGCTGGAAGCACAGGACAAACCGGATAGCCGGAAAATGGGAAATTCCATGCAAGCGTCGTGAGAGAGGAAAGTTTGACGCAGGGTAAATTCCGCGCGAAGGCGATTCCCTGCCCTGTCGCAATCCCCACACGGAGTCCGGTATAGGAACCGGGGCCAATTGTACAGGCAACCGCTGTCAATTGCTCTACATCCTTGCCGGTCCGTAACAGGAGGGTGTCCACTGCCGGCATCAAACCTTCGCTGTGCGTTAAATCCACGCTGACGGTCAATAAACCGGTGAGACCTTTTTGATCCCGTAAAGCGACCGATCCAACCGGGGATGAGGTATCAATGGCTAGAATCAACATAGCAACTTATTCAATACAAGATGGTAATAGGAAGCAGACCGATTCGTCTGCTTCGTTTTCTTATCGAAATTCATCGCTGAAGCCGCAAGGGCAATCATCCATTATCATGCAATGATAAATGGCTTTGAAGCGGGGTGAACAATGTCCATTCCCGCTCTTCTTCCTTCAAGATTTTCCCAAATACATGAATGCTTTGTTTCGGTAAAAGAGATCCGAGCCGTTCCGCCCACTCGATAGCGATCAATCCATCCGATTCCAATATTTCCGCCCAATATTCTTCTTCATATGTTGCAACCGTATTCATCCGATAACAATCCAGATGGTAAACAGGAATAGTACCGTGGTATTCACGGCAAAAAACGAAAGTCGGACTGGCCGCTTTTTCTTTGACACCGAGTTCATCCGCCATGGCTTTGATAAACAATGTTTTCCCGGTTCCCAAGTCGCCATGGAAAGCGATGATTCCTCCCTTGTCCAAGCCGTTTCGGATAATCTGTTTGGCCAAATTCTCCGTATCAGAAACAGACTTTGAATAAAATGCCGAAAATCTCGGTTGATAAATCGAACGTTCCGTCACGATACAATCAATAGGAACATCGGTAGTTGTCGTGGGAACCGCATGAACGACTTGAAATTCATAGGCGATGCCGATTGTGAGTACATCTTCTAATTTGTGCAATAGTAACCTGTCATAAAATCCGCCCCCGAATCCGATCCTTCCGCCAAAACAATCATACCCCACGCCGGGAGTGATGAAAAGATCGATTTTTTCAGGGGGGATTTCCTCACAGAGTGCGGGATCCGGTTCGCGAATACCATAGGAGCCTCCGGAAATGAGATCCCGCTCTAGATTTTTGACATGATAGAGACGAAGTATTTTCCCTTCCACTTTTGGGAGTACAAGTTTTTTGCCGGCGTTGATGATAAAAGACAGCAAATGATCGGTTTTGACTTCTTCCTGGACGGAAGAATAAGCAGCCACCCATTCTGTGTTTGTCAGTTCGGGCAACACAATCAATTTTTCCATGATGGAACGGCTTTTGGCATGCGCCACACGTTCATCTTGGCTTTTCCGCTTTTCCCTCAGTTCTTTCCGGACAATAGATTTATCCCGTTTTTGCGATTCCGGAAAAGCAGATTCCTTCAAATGAGCGTACTGATCAAACAGCTGTTTTTTCATCAGTCATATTGATTCATGAATAATCACATCGGTACATCGTAAATGAAAAAGGCGGTTCGAAAACCGCCTGGATAGTAGTCATGAAATTCAACCCATTGAGTACTTATGGATTGATGGCAGAGACGGCTTGTGCTTCGAGCCAATCAATTCTTTCCGTTGCCAAATCTTTCCAAGTGGAATCTTTGGGGATCGATTTATACATTTCCAAAGCTTTTTCCTCATTTTCAGCGTCTTCATAGCATCCACCCTTGATATAAAGGATTTCGGCCCGTAAAGATTCTGTCTCGGCTTCCGCTTCGAGTTCCTCGAGGATGGATAACGCTTGTTCCGGCTGCCCCAGACTTCGATACACTTGAGCGAGCGCAATCCGGACAGGTATGGCATCCGTTGGATTCAAAGCAGGAAGAGCATCTTGATAATCCTGGAGTGCTTTTTCATATTGTTCCGTTTTTACATAGCACTTGGCTCTCAAAATTTTGGCGAATGGTGCGACTTCCGATCCTGAATATTGATTCAATAATGAATTCAGTTCCTGCAGTGCTTCTTCATAACTGTCCTGTTGAACCAGTTGTGTGGCGTTTCCGAAAAGAATCTGAGATTGAACGAAAGCGTTCTCACTTTGCATGTTCCAAAAATAAACCGCTAACACAACCACCGCAACCAATGCAATCGATAAAGTGACAATCCGGCCATAGCGCTCAAAAAAATTTCTACTGGTATCCAGAAATTCTTTTAAATAGAGTGAAAGTTCATCCTCTTTCAGCCGACGTTGGAGTTCCTTGTGATCAATTTTCGAAGCAGACATAATAACCTTTTGATATAATTGAAGTTATACTTTTTTTCTCTCTTAACAAGACAACATGGCATTATTACTTCACATGATAATTCCGTCAATCCGCATGTTTATTGCTGATAAAATGTATTTACGAGGTGCGTTACAATGGTTTAAGGGCTAACTTCTAATGAATACAAGAAGGGCATGCTGTTCCTGTCGCACAGGGTGGTGTCGATCCGGATAAGTCACACGTCCCGCTTCCGCATGGATGTTCGGCAGAAGAAGCTCCTACTCCGAAAGTGGAAAATCCTTTGGTTACGCCGTCGTTATTGCATTGCGGGCAGTTGATCTTTTGCTCTTTCGAAAAAACTAATTCTTCGAATTCATGTTCACATTTTTGGCAGCGGTACTCGTAAATGGGCATGTTTTTTCCTCTGTAATCTATTTGTCTGAATCCGGATTGGCCAGGATGGCGGGATTTTCAGGATGGGAGATATGGAAGTGTTTCATGACGATTCGAAAAGGCGTTCCATGAACACTGAGTACTCGTCAGTTTGAAACATCCAACGAATAGCCTATCCTGTTCATCCTAGAATCCTGGGTATCCTGATTCAGACAAAAAAATGTTTTTTTAAGATACAAGCAAATTGGATATCGAACTTTTTGCCATTGCACTACTACTATAATGTTCACGCTACGCTTAGACTTGACGAAATACCAAAATAAATTCTACCTTCTACTATATGTCAGTCAATATGAAATAAATTGGATCGAACAAAGTCGTTGAATGAGGCGACCCATTGAGTGGGATTTCGTCCTTCGTTTGATAGAATCATGTTTCTTCAAGCGATTTCAGTAGAATCCGCATTCTATAAGAAGAAAGCTCAAATACAAGAAATGAAGAGGGTTTGATGGTTACGGCAATCAATGATTGGGATTTAGAATCGATTCTCAAAAACGCAAATTTGCTATCCGAAGAGCAACTCCAACGCGTGAAACAGGAACAGCAAGAGACTGGTGATCCTCTCGACGAAATACTCTTACGTCACCATATCATCGACGAAGAGAGTCTTCTGCAAGTCATCAGTGAAACGTATGGACTGCAATGGATTGAGATTCCTGAGAAGATTCAACCGAGTGTTGTCAATTCTGTTCCGGCAGAATTCGCCTTGCGGCATTGCATTCTACCTTTGTATAAAGAGAACGGGAATTTGACCGTTGCGGTTCTCGATCCGAACGACCTGCAGGTCTTCGATGATCTCCGGATGTTGACCGGTTCGGAAATCATCGTCGTTTTGGCGCGGAAAAAAGCATTATTGGAAAATATCGAACGCTATTTCGGTTCTACCATCGAAAAAATGATCGCCAACCTGAGTTCCGGCGATGACGAAATCAAGAACTTCTCTTCCGACGATATCGGTGATCTTCAGGAAATGGCGAGAGAACCGACGGTCATCAATTTGGTCAATTTGATCATTTTCCAAGCGGTGCAGGAAGACGCCAGCGATATCCATGTTGAACCCTTTGAAAACGAACTCAAAGTTCGCTACCGCATCGATGGCATGTTGCAGGAAATGCCACCTCCACCCAAACATTTGCAGTCGGCGATCATCTCCCGTATCAAAATCATGTCCGAAATGGATATTGCGGAACGCTATACCCCCCAAGACGGCCACATCCGGCTGCGAATTGCCGATCGGGAACTCGATTTCCGTGTCTCCACCATTCCGACCGTTCATGGCGAAAGCGTCGTAATGCGTATTCTCGACAAAACCAACATTCTTCTCAAAATCGAAGATTTGGGTTTTTTCAAGGATACGGAACGGCAGTTTGTCCGGCTGCTTCATCGCAGCAATGGGATCATTTTGGTTACCGGTCCTACCGGTTCGGGGAAAACGACAACCTTATATGCAGCATTGAATCGAATTAAAAACCCATCGGTCAAGATTATCACTGTCGAAGACCCGGTGGAATACAATATCGAAGGGATCAATCAAATGCACGTCAATCCCAAACGGGGATTGACTTTTGCGAACGGTCTGCGCTCCATCGTCCGCCAAGACCCCGATATCATCATGGTCGGGGAAATTCGTGATTATGAAACCGCCGAAATCGCGATTCGCGCCGCTCTCACCGGTCACCTTGTTTTCAGCACTCTCCACACAAACAATGCGTCCGGTGCGGTGACTCGATTACTCGATATGGGAGTCGATCCCTATTTGATATCTTCCTCACTCGCAGGTGTGCTGGCACAGCGTCTCATTCGCATGAATTGCCCCAAATGCCGTGAACCTTATGATCCGGATTCCGAAATGCTGTATCTTTCCGGATTGGAAATTCCGGAAGGTATGCAACTGGTCAAGGGAATCGGCTGTGAACATTGCCGCAATCAAGGATACAAAGGCCGCAGCGGACTGTTCGAATTGATCGTCCTTAACGACCAATTACGGGAACTCATTCTCACCCGCCCCTCGGCGAGCCAGGTTCACCAAACCGCTGGCATCAAGAGTCTGCGGGAGTATGGTTTGGAAAAAGTGAAGCAAGGCGTGACAACGATAGAAGAAATTGTGCGTGTTACGCAAGAAGATGAAATCCTGAGCGGAGAATAAACTGGACAATATTACATCCCATAATCACAAACCAGCACCAAAATCGCAGAGACAACACAAACACTTGATTTAACCACATCCATCGATGTAGTTGAAAAACCGCAGAGAGTTTTCATCGTTCCATCATATCCCCGGCACTGCATGGCCCGGTAAATTCTTTCCGTCCGTTCCAAACTTCGGATGAGCGTCAATCCGATTACATTCGCCCAAGTTTGATAAACTCGTAACACAGCACGGTTATGGAAGCCGCGTGTTGCTAGTGCCCAGCGGATGCGGCTTGCTTCCCATGATAGCGTAAAAATGTATCGATAGGTCAACAGTGCGATTTGAATCAAGACTCTTGGCACCCGCAATTTTTCGGCGGCACGCAGTAACCGGGTCATTGGAGTGGAATAAATCAATGCCATGGAAAGAATCACAATCGCTGCAGCCCGTAAGTATAAAGTGGTTGCCAATTTCAATCCTTCCTGGTTTATCGTCAAACCCATTACATCAATCGGTTGACCGGGAACTGTAAAAGGCAGGACAATAAAGCAAGGAATTAAAAATAGATGTACGGCTCCGAGCCGTTTAAAAATAAAGTGAAGAGGAAGGCGTCCAGTGAATAAGACGCTGATACTGAAGAATAGGCAAGCCAAAGCGATCCACGGTTGAGACACTACCGCCCAGGCAAAAATGAGAACGATGAGAGACACAAGTTTCCACCGTGCATCCCATCGGTGAAGAGGAGAATCCAGACGGGCATATCGTTCGATATCAGCTTTCACGATTTTTGATATATTCCTCTAACACCGCCAATTTTCGTGAATTTCGATATGCCAACCAAGCTGCGGCAGCGGCAAAGAGAAAGATCATTCCCATAATGATCCGTTCCGGGGCACCGAAAGCATTCTCTGTAGAGCGAAAAGTAGCACTCTGCGAATGATCGGAAGTTTTCGAAGCACTTTCTTTTTGCGTCTCTGCCTGCTTCATCTCGGCGGATTCGGTTTCTTGTACTTGGTCTTCTTGTTGCTTGGAAACGTCTGTTTTTTTCGATCCGGCAAACATTTCTTCCAGCTCTTCCTTCGAGATAGAAATTTCCCCTTGATGTCCTCTCCCTGCATAAACTTTGATGGTTAGGGATTGAATGGTTGGCGGTTCCCATCGAAACAAACCGTTTTTATCCGCTTCCCCGGTCGCCAAAATATTTCCGTCTTCTGCGATAATCGTAAACTCTCCCCCCGCCGCCGGTTCATCTTCCCCCATCCATGTCTTGACGATGAGACCGTTTCCCTCCGCCCGATACGCCATATTCACTCGATGCGCATAAGAAACAATGGGGATTAGGAAAATATAAATTAGTACAACATTAAACATTCTCACAACTCTTCACCTCTCAAAAGCGCCGGCTGAACCCGGTCGATAAATTGGACAGTAAAACCGGTAACCAGTCCCTCGATGATCATAACGGGAATATGCGCGAGAAAGACATATTCAGCCACGAGTTTGAATCCTTCCCCGAGCGATAATAATATAATGGCGAGCAGCGCACCTGCGAACAAGACCCCTAACGCTCCACCAATCACTCCCGCGACAAAACGGAGTTTCTCGTTGGCTCTCGTCATCCATTCGTACAGTTTCCACACAAGGATCGCAGGAATGGCGAAGATGCACACATTGACACCAAGGACGGAAAATCCTCCGTGTCCCAACAAAGCCGCTTGTAAAAATAAACCGATCAGAAATGCCAAACACGCGCGCCGCCCTAACACAACTCCAATCAGTCCATTGAATATTAAATGGACACTCGTTGGCGGCACTTTGAAATGGATCAAAGAGGCAACAAAAAATGCCGCCGTGAACACCGCAATTTTCGGAATCTCCTCATCCCGCACGCGATAGGCCGCCCATGCACATAATCCCCCCGCTATAACAAATCCGCCAGCCAATACCGGTACGGAAACCACCCCATCCGATAGATGCATGAAAACCGTCTCCTTGGAGTAATACGTTCTGGATTTCAGTAATATTATGACTGGTTCGAAAGGAAAGAGAAGAGTTGAATAAGAAAGGGAATCAAAATCCCCACGTTTTACCGGCAAAATACATATCATAGGATGAATCCGGAATTTGATTGAAACGCCAGGCGTGCCATAAATCGCCGTTGCTTGCCAGGCCATTCGATGAATCATAAGGAACGGCGCGATTGCTTGGATGCCAGTCTCCATTATCCCCGTCCGGTCCTGCCGCCGCCAGGATTCCCCATGTTCCTCCTTTGTTTGAGCAATCCCGGTCTTCGTATGCATAAAAACACCCCTGCGCAAAGGGATCGACTGGGATAGTGTTAATATAATTGACCGGCGTCGTGAGCACCATATAGACTTGGCCGGAAAAATGATTTTCACCGGTACCAACATTATCGATCCCCACTCGGGAAGGTCTGACACCAAACCATTGCCCGCTAAAGCAGCATTCCGGACTCCCGTCGCAGTCGTTGCCATCAATCAACCATTTTCCGGTATCCATATGAAAAATCTCTGTCTGTTCTCTCAGCATTCGAATGTCTGCTTTGGAACGTGCCAGTTTGGCGCGAACTTGAGCATTCAGAAAATTCGGGACGGCGATGGCTGCTAAAATACCTATGATGGCCACGACAATCAATAACTCAATCAATGTAAATGCTTTTTTCATTCTTATCATATTGTTATCCTCTCAACCTATAAAAACATAATTCAAAAAAGACTAGAGGGGGCAGACTGATATGCCTGCCCCATACCATTACTAACAGAACTAACAGAATTCTTATCCCACTAATTATTTCAAAATTTCCCAATTATGAACTGCGCTGGCCGGTGAAACAGTCGGAAGTTCAAATGGAATGGAGATCAATGTGCCTGTTCCGGCATCACCACCGGTATATTCGTTCGCAGCGGTATCGGCAGAAAAAGCGCCATCGATGACGGAATGACGATTGTTCATGGATAAATGTTCTACAAGTCCATCCATCCAAGAATCATACGAACCGGATAACCAGGAACGCAATTCACCACCGTTGATTCCGACTTCTTCCGTCCAATTTTCGAGAGAGCCCATTTCGAAATCGGAGTTGGGAAAAGCCAAACGGGCTTCGTTTCCATCCCACACAAAAAAATCATCCACGCACATCCAACCATAACTGCCACGACTGGGTCCCATGGTGTCCTGTACAAAGATTCTTGCGGTTTTGCCCTGATGTGCAGGTTGAATGTAGAAACGAAATTCAGGATAGGTCCAAAGATCCATGTTGCTGGTATTGAGATTATGTCCCATGCCTTGGTGAACCATCACGTAGGTATAATCGCTTGCATCTTGGAATTCGCCGTTTCCGTTCACATCCACATGCAGCTGGACGGTGCCCCATTCTTTGGAGGAACCGTCAGAGGTATAGCGGGTGCGTGCTGCGCCTTGTGCTGAACCAAACTGTAAGAAAACATTTTCCGAAGGATCAGGAATCGGTTGAATGACAAACACGTCGGAAAGGACTTTTACTCCGGTCATGAAACGTTCACCTTCACTAAATCCCGCGGTTCCCACATAGGTTCTACCGGAAAATTGGCTGCCGTGCACGGCTTTGTCGAAGAAGAAAAGGCTGGCATCGCCGGTGCTTTCTACAGTCCAACCGGGAAGAGAGCCGGATGGATGCTCGTTCCATTCATGGGCTTCTTCGGCAAACCAATCCAAAGCATTCGGGTCTTCTTCAGGGGTTGGGATTCCCTCATCAAATCCACCGTTTTCAATAATTTCCAAGTCCCAGTTCATGCGGAAACTATCCAATCCAATATGAAACACCTCAGAATTGTCTATAGCAACGACTTGCGCGCGGCGTCCTTCCAGGCCGGAGGTGTTGATAATAACCGGGTGGAGCTGATTGCGAACATTGCCGACTCCCTCAGCGCCGACAAATCCAGTCAACGGCACATCCACGCCTTCATCATATTCACCATTCGGATCCTCCGTCGCGGTACCGACATCGATGAACACGCCGGATGCATTGTCGCTTCCCAATGCACCTTCTTTGTTCCAAAATTCAGAACCGCCACCGGAAACCATTCCATAGATGAAACTGGTCATGGGTCTCAATTCAAAGGCATCGGATTCGACAACGACCGTTTCGCCGGAATCGCCGGTATCTGGCGTTGTCGTCGTACTGAGAAATTTCTCACTGTAGAGGGTGTACATATCGCTGTCATCCGTGTGGATGAGTTGTGCCGGATCCGAAATGCTGCCTGATAGAATCGTCCATCCATTAAGGGGTGGGTCTTCTTCGAACCAGCCGTTGGGAACCAAGTTGGTGACCACTGTACCATCGGCGTAATTCAAACGAATCGCGTTGATTGCCATATAAAAATCAGCGCTATTGTCGACGATCCGGATTGTGGCCATTTTGCCGGCATCGGCATCGAGACGGATGTAATAACGTCTCCATCCGTTCGGTGACACGCTAGTCGCGTTATCCCGTCCCAAATACTCGGTGCCTTCCTGCGATAGCCAGCGGTCAATCGTGCCGTCAGCCTCTAGGTCGACTCCGATATCAAAGACATCCGGTTCCATCCGTGGGAAGGGGGCGGCGCCTTGTGAATCACCGACACCGTTGGTGCAAAGATCGATCCACAAAAAAGTCGGCGGATTTCCCGAATTGTTTGTCGCGGCCCAACTGCTTGTTGCTACTGAAAGAATCAGCAACCCGAAAAGTACGTTTCTCATACCTCATCTCCTTTGCAATAAAGTATTACCTTCTCCTTGGATGATGCACCCAAGGTGGTTTTTATAATATTTTTGTTTCGCGAGCATCCCTGTCTGCACAGTGAACACGTGCATTATCAACGGTTTGTTATGACCAAACGGTCATGATTTATATCGTGTGAAATGAAGGAAACAAAACAAGCAATATTAAAAAGGAGGATGATTAGTAAAGAATTAAAGAGAGATTAGTCTTCTATTAGAACTGGTCTTGAGGATCAAAAACCAATTTTCAACCGATCCGCCAAGATTTCCGGTAGATCGGCGTCTTTGATACTTTCCATTTCTTTTTCGATGTCATAATCGATGCGGTGAAAAGTGATGGTCATTTCTTCCGAATCCAACATTGCATACGCCGCCCGGCAGTTTCCGTCTCGTGGTTGGCCTAAACTTCCCGGATTGATCAAATATCGTTTGCCTTCTTCCAACGGGAGCGATTCCGAATTCCCATAAATGGGAAGACATTCGATTTGCCGGTCGTGATCCTCGATGAAGATCATCGGAAGGTGAGTGTGGCCAAAGAAGCCGATTTGGGTGTCGAGTTCCGCAAATGAAAAACGGGCATCCTCTTCCGAATTAAGGTAGGAAAATGTTTCCGGTGTATGAAAATCGGCATGGGTAACGGTGAATAAATCATCGATGGGCAGGACATAAGGATATTGACCGATCAGATTGCAGTGAATGCGAGTGAGTTGGGAATATTGCCATTCAATGGCCGTCCGGGCGATGTGATTGAAGGTTTCCCGTTCCACCGGATTGATGATTGCGTATTCATGATTGCCCATCACGGTTGGAATTTCCCGTCTGTGGATCATCTCCAAGCATTCGTTCGGATGCGCGGCGTATCCCACGATATCGCCCAGGCAAATGCGCTGGATGTTCTTCAGTGGATCGGTAAGCAGGAAAAAAGTTTTTAAGGCTTCGTAATTACTGTGAATATCACCAAAAATAACATATTTCATTGTCTATTACCAACGGTCCAAGGTGAATCGTTTTGCTTGAATGTTCCGTTTCAACAACTCGACGTCTCCTCCCAATTCTTCCGCACGTAATGTATGGTTCCAGGCATCTTCATAGCGGCGTAACCGATAATATAAATCGGCCAATTCCGCATAGAAATGGTGATCGCCTTCACCGGTCATGGCGGCAATGCCCCAGGCTTCCGCACCGGTAATAAGTTCCTGATTTTCCAAATAAATATTCCCGATTTGCCGCCAAGCCTCGAATCCTTGTGGTTGAAGATATTCCGCTTGTTTCACCCGCCGCATGGCTTCTCTTTTTTCGCGCAATTGCATGTGAATCCGGGCCAACCGGAGAAGACTCGGAACATCGTCCGGCTCCACCTGAAGAACGGCAATCAAGGCGGCTCGTTCTTTTTTGGTATCACCAACACAATTATAGACATCCGCCAATAAACCATTAAGTACAGCGGGATTTGTTTTTGTCTCCAAGCCGTCCTGCAAGATTTGTACGGCTTTTTTAAAATTTTTTAACTGGATATAGAGATGAGTCAATTCCCGGTACACGGTAATGCGCGAAGGATCGATTCGGAGAGCTTCATGCCAACAATCCAAGCATTCATGGATTTGTTTCCGCATGTTATACGTTTTTCCCAGCCATTCGAGTAAATCCGCACTAAGAGGCGGATATAATTTTGCCTTATTGAAGGACTCGAGCGCCTTACTGTAATTCTCTTGCGCATAATAAATCCGGCCTTGATATAACCAAATCTCTTGCCGCAGGGGTTCCAACGCCGCTGCGGCATTTAACTCCTCCAGCGCTTTTGACGTTCTATGAAATAAAAAGAAAGTGAGCGCCCGATCGACATATTCATCCACTTGAAAAGGCAATTCTTTTGTAAAAGCAACAGGGGATTCAGAAAATTGATACTCGAAGAGGCTGCTCAATTCGTCCCGTAGAATTTCGAAATTGGAATATCGATCCTCCGGTTTTTTGTTCAGGCATGTCAAGATAATCGCTGAAAAGGTGGAAGGAATCGTGGTATTCAAGCGATCCGGAGGAGTTGGATACTCACGAAGTTGCGAAATAATTTGTTCTTCGACAGTCTCGCCGTAAAACGGGAGCCGTTTGGTAACGATATTGTACAATATGCATCCGAAGGAATATATGTCTGACCGTGTATCCAGAACTTTACACATGCATTGCTCCGGTGAAGCGAATGCCGGTGTACCCTCCATACGAGTCGCCAATTCCCCGACTCGAATTTTCTCTTCCCATTTGTATTTGGATTGGACAGTGGAAGGCTCTTCGATTTGCTCCCAGCGAATCGTCATGCCGAAATCGGATATTTTGGGAATTTTATCCTTGCCAATCAATATATTTTCAGATTTCAGATCGCGGTGAACAAAATTCGTAAACCGGGAATTCGCATGGATCATCCCATTGCAAATATGAATGGCAAACTGCAGCATGTCTTTGACAGAAAGAACGGTGGAATAAATGTAGTCTTTGATGGTAGCGCCACGCGGATTACTCGGGATCACCCGTTCTAAGAGAAGGTGAAGTTTTTCATGAATGTACTGAAGGGAATAGGCGCGGACGATATTCGGGTGATTTCCTAATTCGATCCACATCAAGGCTTCTTCGTAGAATTGCCGCCGGTTGGCTTCTGATTGAAAAAACCGGTCATCGAACGTTTTGATAGCAACTGGTTTGTCATGCTGCAAATCGGTCGTCAGATAAACGATCCCCATCCCTCCTTTGCGGATTTCATCAACCCGATACCGGTCTTCGATCACATCGCCCGTTAAAAAAGTATCCAACTTAATCCCTCAACATACAGTAATTTTCACTGATTCAACATGTAACACAGAAACAAAAAGCATGACATTTTCTTAATCAACATATTAATATTACGCTAGCCTCCAATTTACCAACTCACCTTATGTGCTACTTTAAAAATGCTTGTTTCAACCGGAGCGCAACGGGTAGCAGGGGTAAGCGAAGTCTACCCTTGCCGGATTGTGCTACACCACTAGGGCAGAGCGAACGCCGTGGTCTGGCTACCCCTTTCGATTTTCTCACTCGTGCGTAAGGACAGTAACGAACTTCCATCGTACAGAGAAAATGTCTTCATCACAATATTTTCATTTTAGCGCAACGCTATTATTATAACACATATTTTCCCGGGTATCGCTAAATCCAAGAGAATAAGGAGAGCGTTATGATCGATCCTCAATTGAAACAAAAAGTCGTGCTTGTAACCGGTGCCAATCATGGGATCGGCGCGGCAACGGCTAAAGCATTCGCTATGCAAGAATCAAATGTCTTTCTGACTTACTATCGGGAACCTTGTTCTTTTTCGCAAACGGAATTGAATGAAGCCCTAAAAGAAGAAATTCCCGGTGAAAAGTACTTTCGTGCCAGGCAGCAGCAAACGGCTGATGGAATCGTGGATGAAATTCGGTCTCAGGGAATTCGCGCGACGGCCTGGGAAACTGACTTGGGTATTGTGGAGAATATCTTTTCTCTCTTCGACCGCTGTGAAGAAGAACTAGGTCCTGTCGACATCCTCGTAAACAATCACACGATGGATGTACTTGACACATTCGATCCGGAACGGGCGCAAGCGGACAATAAATGGTTTGGCGAGTATCAAGTCGAGTTGATCGATGCCGAATTGATCGACGAAAATTTTTCTGTGAACAGCCGTGCGTATGCGTTGCTGATGATGGAATATTTGAAGCGGTTAATCAAGCGCGGTGCGCAGTGGGGCCGGATTATCAACATCAGCACTGATGCCGCTCACTGCCACGAAGCCAATGTTAGCTATGCTGCAAGCAAACACGCAATCGAGTCCTACAGCCGGTCGGCGGCAATGGAAATGGGAAAATACGGCGTGACGGTGAACATTGTTTCACCCGGCCCGATTCAAACGGGGTACATGACTCCGGACATGGAAAAGAACCTTGCTGCGAACGCTCCATTACGCCGCGTAGGACTGCCGGAAGATGTTGCCGATGCCATTGTGTTTCTGGCTTCCGAACAAGCGCGTTGGATTACCGGCCAGTTGCTCTACGTGGGGGGAGGGTGGCGCATGCATCAGTAAGGATATGACTTTGCGCTGACAAAAAATGTCTGAATCAGGATAGCCCGGATTAAAGGATGAACAGGATATTTCCTTTTGATTTAAAGTACAAATATGACGAGCCTGCAGCAACCAAAGATTGTCTTTTTTCAATCGTCAAGAAAAACCTTCATTTTCCCCATCCTGGAAATCCCCCTATCCTGGCCAATCCCGATTCAGACAAATGCAATCATTCTTTTCCAAGCTCAAGCAATTGTTGAAAAAATCGTTCAAAAATATTTCTCACTTTATGAGTATGAAGAGATATCATCCCCAAGAATTTGTCGGGAGTGGGTTTTTCGGTATCTAGTTTCAAAGCATACCGCCGTGTCAATTCCTCCAACTCTTCCCGGTCAGTGGGGAGCGAATCCATAGAGATATTGTTGACGATTCGCAAGCGGTTTTCTACTTCTCGTAAAAATAAATACGATGCAGTCAGCTGTTTCGCGTCATCGAGTGGCAGCAGTTCTTCCGCCGTCGCCGCGCGCAGGATTTGCACCGTCGCTGTCTTTCGAAGAGAGGGATATTCATGGCCGTAGACGAGGACGAGTGTTTGGGCAATGAATTCGACATCGATAAGACCACCGGGTCCCGCCTTCAATGTTTCATCCCGTTTTTCTTTTTCGATTTTCCGCCGCATTTCGACAATCGAATTGATCTCTTCTTGTGTAGGTCGAGATGAAAACAGAATTTCCTGTTTGATATCCGTTAAAAAATCACGCACCCGATCATTCCCGCAAATGAAACGGGCGCGAGTAAGCGCCATTTTTTCCCAGAACTGGGCATCCTTACGAAAATAATCCTTGAATCCTTCCGCACTCGAAGCAAGCGGAGCGCTCTTTCCATGAGGACGGAGCCGTGCGTCGGCATGATACAGAAAACCCAATCGGGATTTGGATTCCAGAAAATCCATATATTTCCCCGCCCAGCGATGAAAATATTCAGCGGAAGAAACATCCGGCGTGATACGCGATTCACCAAACACGAACATGACATCACAATCCGATGCAACATTGAATTCCCGGCCTCCCAATTTTCCCAATCCGAGCACTGCAATATCCCCGGCATACTCTCGGCTGAAATCGGGATATCGCTCGGCAAGTGATTCGGTGGCCGGTTTCATAGCCTGGGATAGAACGAAATCGGCAATATCCGACAGTTCCCTCCCCATGCATTCTACATCCGTAAGATCAAGAATAAATCGAATCCCGCTTTGAAACATGGCGGCATTCTGTACCCGTAATAAGTGCTCCCGAAAGGTTTCCCGAGTGTAGGTTTTCTCGATCAGATTGAAGTGATAGTTCAAGAAATCAGGAGAGACTGTCTCTTCCAGCATCTTCGCCCGTCCAATAGTGTCCATCAAGGAGGGATCGCGTAAAACGAGGCTCGTCAAAAAGGAACTTGAACTGGTTACGGATACGAGGAGGTCGAGCAAGGAAGGTTCGTCACAGAGAACTTCATACAATGCCGATTTGGCTTTGAAACTCGTCACCAATTTTTCGAAGTTCATCAAAGTCATATCCGGATCGGGACTGTTTTTGAGGTGGAGCAACAATCTAGGTAAAATCGCTTTGAACAGTCTCGTGGTTTTGGGCTGCAAATGGGCATCCGGAGATTTCATCAGTTCTCGCAGAAATGCAAATGCTTGTTTCGTATTGTCGAATTCAAAGCCGGCCAGCACTTCATCGATTTCCGGATTGAATTTCTCGGATTCAATGAGTATTTCCGATGGGTCTTCCCATTCTTCCCGTTTGAAAACACCGTTATAGATTTCACGGACTTTTTGGGTGTTTTTTTCGTAGTGCTCAAAGAGGGAATCATAAGAAGGAAACCGGATACTTTCGGCAAGCCGTCGTTGTTCTTCGGGAGTTTTCGGGAGTTCATAGACTTGTTGTTCTGCCACCATTTGCAAACGATGTTCGATTTTCCGCAGAAACCGATAGGCGTCGGCGAGAAAAGCGAACTCTCTTGAATGCAGGAGACCGCTTTCGTGCATGCGCAGCAAAGAAACGAGGGTTCCGGATAATTTGATTTCCGGATATTGTCCGCCATATAGCATTTGCACCGCTTGCACAAAGAATTCAATATCGCGGATTCCCCCATATCCATTTTTAAAATTGGTTTTTCGCTGTTCCGGTGTTTTGATCGCTTGCAGGGATTGGTTGCGCATGTGATCGATGGTACGCAGGACTTCGGCGATTTCCACCTCGTCTACGTATTTACGGTACGTGAAGGGCGTGATGATTTTCATGAAACGTTCACCGATGGTTTCATCCCCGGCGACGGGTCGCGCTTTCAGCAACGCTTGTCGTTCCCAATTTTGGCCGTAGGTATGGTAATAGATTTCGACGGTCATCAGCGACACCGCCAACGCCCCTTTGCTGCCTTCCGGCCGAAGACGAGTGTCGACGCGATACAGGAATCCCTCCGGTGTAGGTTTTGTGAGAATATCGCAGATCGATTGCGCGAGATTCAGAAAAAATTCATGATTGTCGATGCTCCCCTGATTTCCACCCCTTGTTTGTCCTTCGGAATCATAGACGAACATCAAATCGATATCCGAGCTGAAATTGAGTTCCCGGCCGCCGAGTTTCCCCATGGCAATGATACCAAAGTTCGCAGCCTGTTCGTTTTCTGCCGCTTGAGGAATACCATATTTCTCTAAAAGTGCTTCATACGACAGATTGTATACTGCACGGATCATCGTTTCAGCTACATCGGATAATTCTTCCGTCACTTCCTGAATGTCCGCTAGACGTCCGAGATCCCGCATAGCGATTCGGATGATTTCGCGGCGGTGGAATTGCCGGATACAGAGTTCCGGATCCTCGCAGCCTTCGAGGAGTGTTTGTAACTCTTGTGAGTATTCGGCAAGTGATTTATGAACACGAATGCCTTCATCATCGAGAACAGGGTGAAGAAAATCCGGCCGATTTGCCGCTATTGACGATAAACGCGGGGAAAATTTCAGCAAAATCCGGAGCCGATCTTGAGCCGAGGTGGACAATTGATCGAATTCGATTCCGATTGTTTCCAAGGCGGAAATCATCGATTCAAAGTGGGGAGTATCTTCAACATTCGAATAATTCATCGTTCTCTTTTTTCCCGTTATATGGCCTATCCGAAAAAGTATATGGTTTCTTTCGGTGGTTACCCGTTACCTTTTAATTCTTTCTTACTTCTCAATAGTTCTCACTTTTCTCCTGGATGTATAATGAATCATAACCAATTCTTATCATGAATTCAAAACTTGAGATTGGAAATCTCACCGGAAAGAAAATACAATGAAATTCATCCCCCATCAAAATGGAACTCGCCGCAAGATTGCATGTACAAGTATAATCATTCTGTTCCTTTTGATTTTTAGCGCAGTTCTAATCAAGCTCAATGATCCCGACCGTTCCAATTCCCGTATGATGATCAACCGGGAATGGGGATTTCAACTCCGGATTCCATCCGGCTGGCTATATCTGCCTATGCCCAATGACATTTTACAATATCCTCAAGCGGCCGCTCAAATGATCCATGAATCCAAGAAGGCGGTCGGTGTGTTGATTCCAGAAAAGATTGAACCTTCGGTTTCATTGACAATGAATGAATTACGCGAACTATTCGTGCAAACAATAAAAGAGGAACATCCGGAGGCAGAGATCCTTTCAATCACAACCATTCCTTCCTCTTGGAGCCGCTGTGAACGCATTGAATATCGTACAACGCTGAAAATACACCAAGTGCGGTGGCTCCTTCAAATTTACTTGACTGAAACCATGACCTATCGCCTGATTTGTTGGACCGATGAAGAATCTTATCTTCAATACAAAGACGATTTCATCAGAATCAGCGAGAGTTTGAAACCGCTTGAATAGTAATCTATTGGAATTGGAATTTTTATTGCCTCTCATGTAAAATAGTCTCAAAGTTGTACGAAAGCCGAATGGAGACAGATGATGACGCTTGCAGTGAAAAAGAAAGAAAACGGAAAATTCACTTACGATGACTATGTTACTTGGCCGGATGAGGAGCGCTGGGAAATCATCGACGGAATCGCTTATGATATGTCTCCTTCACCGATGGTAAAACATCAACGGATGTCCGCGAATTTGTTTCGATTGATCGATGGCGCTTTACAAGGAACGGAATGCCTGCCGTTATATGCTCCGATCGATGTTGTCTTATCAGAGAATAATATTGTTCAACCGGATATCATCGTAGTTTGCGATCCCCAAAAAATCACCGAAAAAAACATTCAAGGGGCACCTGATATGATTGTAGAAATTCTGAGTCCCTCCACAAGCCAAAAAGATCGCTGGATCAAAAGAAAACTGTATGAAAAATTTCACGTACTGGAATATATTATTGTCGATCCCGACGCTCAATATGTGGAACGATATCTTTTGGAGGATAATTCCCTTTTCAATCGTGGGGAAATGTTCGAGGCTCAACAAATTCTGCAACTCAAATCCGTAAACAATCTGGAAATCCCACTTTGGGAAGTCTTTGAAATCTCGCCGCCAGAGGCAGACACATAGGCCTGCCCCAACAACCATTTTTTCTTAAAATGGAAAGATATATTCTCAGTTGTTTATGATACATCCAAAAACTTTTGTTTTTCTTGAGACGCTTTGATAAAATAGTCTTATATCCATTTCATCTTGGGTGATGCTATGCAAAGTTATTTGCTTTTGTTCTGGTGTGCCGCGGCAGTGGTTGGAGTCAGTTCGGCCGTTTTATACGAACGACACCGCAATTCAATTCGAAAAAAAGGGATTCTATCGGCTAGAAAAACGAAAAACACTTCTCTTGATTACAATCCTGATCTGGTTGTCGATCCGGAAGATGCGGCTTTTATGTTTCAACAAATCAAACGCGATATGGCTCGAACCTTTGGATTTCTTCCTTCCAGTTCCATCTCCGCTCAACTGGTTTCCAAAGCGGAACTCTATCGTAAATGCCCTCCTCATATGAGACATCTCGATCCGATTGGCCTTTTCTGTGTTAAGGAAGGGAAAATATTTATCTATATCTTGAGTGGACTCCCCCGAATTTCTTTCTATGCCACCCTGGCTCATGAATACGCTCATGTCTGGCAGCGTCTCGATGGGTTTGCGTGCCGAAATTTCGAACAACTCGAAGGATTTGCCGAGTGGGTATCTTTTATCCTGACCGACATGGCCGGCTTTAATGTCTCACAGGAATTTGATCGGCCGGAATGGGATGTGTACGGGACGGGGATGAGGAAATTCAAAACCATGCAGCAATTATTCGGCAACCGAGGAGCTGCTTCCCTCGGCAAACGGCGTGGATTGAACATGAACATTTTAAAAGGAAATTATTGATTTCCGTAAAGCCTCTGTTTCTATCCCCCTACACCATTTCCCCTTTTCACCCCTATACTGTATCTTTATGTATTAGACACTTCTATCGTAGGAGAAGCAAACGGTGGCATTAGAAAATAACCTTCTCGGTATTGTCCACTGCACTCAATTTCCCGGACCGGGAAATACTAACTCCGTTCTTCGCGGAGAGGGGCGCAGGGATTATGTACTCAAGACGTTGCAATGGATCGTCGACGATCCTGATTTTAAATCCGTCGAAATTACCCGCATCAAATCCCCGGCCACGCGGAAATCGGTCGGCGAATTGTTCGCCACAGCACGGGAGAAAGCCAAACTTCAAGAAATAGTTTACTCCGCCCAGCCGGTCCAGATCATCAACGAAGACAATATCGTCGTTCCTTCCGATATTAGTTCGCTGGATGAACACGAGCGCGCCAAAGCCGTTCAGCGGCTCAAGGACTGTATCGACGAAGCGTATGATTACGACAGCGATAAATTTGCCTTTTACAGCGGCAAGGATCCGGCGATTTTGGCGGGTGCATCCGGTGAAGAGGCCGAGCGCATTCGGATCGAAGCGTTGGCGCAGTTGCGCCGCTCGGTGCATGAACTCTGCCAATACATCTTCGAACAGGCCACCTTCGGGAACAAAGTCCCTATGCTTCCGTTACTTGAAGTATTCGACTATCGAGTCAATCCCGAAGGCATGAGTTGCTTCAAAGAATGCCTGCTCGGACCGGCGTCGAGAGCCGAACAGTTTGTCGAATCGATCCGGAATTTTTATGGACACAAAAACTTCGCCCTGATGATCGATACCAGCCATCTGATCATTTCGGATGAAGGTCCGCAAACACTCAAAACGCTCAGTCCTTACATTGGTCATATCCACATCGCCAACGCCGTTCTCAATCGGAATGCTCCAAACGGAGAAAAGCGGTACGGCGACATGCATCCTGCGTTCAATGTTCCCGAAAGCGAACTGACCGACGAAGTCTTGGCCGGCTATCTTCAAGCGCTTGTCGAATGCGACTATCAAGGCACGATCGCTTTCGAGATCAAACCGATCGATAGCGAAATTCCCGAAGATGTCGCTCTTTCCGCGAAATCCTTTTACTTTACCTGCCGCAACCGCATTGATGTCAACTATACCCTGATCCGGAATTTTATTTACCAAACACGGAAGTTTTTTACTGACGATGTATGGGATAAATTATCCGATATCCGGATCAAACAACCGAATCTCTTCCAAGAACGGATGCAAAAGCGCACTCAACGGGAGCATCTCGCTCCGGACGGAAAACTCGTGATTCTCGCCGCCGACCATCCCGCGCGGATGGTGACCAATGTCGGCCCCAACGCTGTCGGAATGGGAGATCGATTCGAGTATCTCGGCCGCTGTGCCCGTGTGATGATGGCTTCCTCCGTCGATGGAATCATGGGCACCGCCGACGTTATTGAAGACCTCGTTCTACTTGATTCACTATATGAACAAAAACACGGCAAAAGTTTCTTAGATAACCGCATTCTCATCGCCTGCATGAACCGAGGTGGACTTTCCGGCGCACGCTATGAGATGTTCGACCGGGTCACCGCTTATCGTGATGTGAAGAAAATAAAAGAATTGAAACTGGACGGCGCAAAATTGCTGCTGCGCCTGGCCGTGCCCGATCCCTATGACCGCTATTGTATCCAGACGATGGAAGAATGCGCGCGCGGGATCGACGCCTGTCATGAATGCGGACTCCCGATTTTCCTTGAACCGCTGCCCGTGCGTCAGATGGATGGCAAATATCAAACGATCATGCAGGCAGATGATCTGATTCGTGTGATCGGTGTCGCCGCCGGATTATCACATTCTTCGTCGAATATCTGGATGAAGATTCCTTATGTCGAGAATTATCACCGGGTTTGTTTGGCGTATTCCGGTCCGATCCTTATGCTGGGTGGTGAATCGACGGGTAACCCGGTGACGATAATTGAACAGTTTGTTCGCGGTATGGGCGAAGGTCTCAACGTCCGCGGCGCACTCGTGGGCCGCAATGTGCTCTTCCCAGGTGATGACGATCCAGCCGCCGTCGCGGAAGCCATTTGTAAACTGGTCCATAAAGAGGTTACCGCCAACGAAGCGGTCAAGGTGATTACAGCGAACCGCGGCCGCGACATGGATTTGCTGCCCCGAGAATAAAAAACCATGAACTCGAAAACGTTAACCGATACCCTTGCATCCCTTCGATCGATGAACCGTCCCGATGCGCTCGTGAATGCCGCCGGATGGTTGATCTTCTCTGCGATGCGGCTTGATCCGGCGAATCCGGGGTGGGGATCATCCGATGTGCTGATGTATTCGGAAACCTTTGCCGATACGGTTCGCAGTGCGTTTCTTGCCGCCGGATGCAGAGAGGAATCCGTTCCAGCAGCTGGTTTTGCTAATTTCGAATTTTGCCTTTCATCTCTTCACTATCCACGGCGGCTCTTTTGTCTGGCCGATGCGATGGATGCGGAACGCGTTTCCCGCATTCGAGATGGCTTGAGCGAACGTGTTGTCGTGATCAGTCCTGAACCGCCGGTCGATACTCCCCGCTGGCATATTTGCAACCTCGACACGCTTACTCCGGAAACTTTAGAGGCGCAGATTGTCCATGGAGAAAATGAGAGGGCGCTTTGGATTGTTGCTCCCATCGCAGGCTCCAAACTGTTCGCCGCCCCTAAAACATCAAATCTCCCGCCGCTTGCAAATCGTATGTCCGTGCTTGGAACCGAAACCGCTTTCGATGTTCTTTCCCAAGTCAATCGACTGCGTGACGAAGGAAGGGATATTATCTCCTTTGGTCTTGGGGAACCGGATTTCGACACACCGGCGCATATCAAGTCCGCTGTCAAGAAAGCACTGGATGAAAACCAAACACATTATGTTCCCAGCGCAGGGATTCCCGAATTACGGGAATCGATCGCCCGCTATATTCAGCGTACTCGGCGAATTCCCGTCGATCCTGACGAAGTGGTCATCACTCCCGGTGCAAAACCGATCGTCTTCGACGCCATGATGGCACTTGTCAATCCCGGCGATGAGGTGCTTTATCCCAATCCCGGTTATCCTATTTACGAATCCGTTGCAGATTGGATCGGTGCGAAATCGATTCCATTACCCTTGCTCGAAGAACGCAATTGGGGATTTTCTATCGAAGATTTGGAGTCAGTTGTCACTCCCAAAACGAAAATGATCGTCATCAACACGCCGGGTAATCCGACAGGCACGATCTTGTCGGAACCACTCCTTCGCAATATTGCGCAGTTGGCGCAGGAACGGAATTTTTGGGTAATTGCTGACGAAGTCTACTCACAAATCGTATTCGAAGAGGAATTCTGCTCCATCGCCAGTTTCCCCAGCATGAAAGAACGTACGATCATCGTCGACGGTTTCTCGAAAACGTACGCCATGACAGGTTGGCGCATGGGCTATGGTGTCATGAACCGCGATCTTGCCGTTCAACTCGCCAAAATCGAAACGAACATCGACAGCTGCACCTGCGCATTCTCTCAGATTGCCGGGGTACACGCTCTCGATGGCCCTCAGCATGAGTCACAATACATGGTTCAGCAATTCGAGGAACGCGCCAAAGTGATTGTTGACGGATTGAACAACATCGACGGCGTTCACTGCCTGCCTGCTCAAGGCGCTTTCTATGTTTTCCCTAATGTTACCGCAGCCTGCCGCCGCCTTGGTCTTCGAAACGCCAATGAACTCCAGGCCGCTCTTCTCGAACAAGCCGGTGTCGCGGTTCTCCCCCGAACCTGTTTCGGCCGCAAAAACCAAGGGGAAGAGCAGGAATACCTTCGTCTCTCATTTGCGACTTCATTGGAGAATATTCGTGAGGGATTAAAAAGGATGAAGCGGTTTATCGAGAAGTGATTTTGTGTCTTAATCGAGGGGGGATATAAAGCGCATTCACTACCATTCATTACACCCTTATCCCAAATTCAACACAAATCGAGGAAAACAATGAAAGAACAATTCAATCGTAGGGCATTCCTACAAACTATATCCATTACCTCTGGTGCATTCCTTTGCCCTTCTCCCTTTCTCAACGCTTCCGCACAAGAGCATGCTGCAACACAAGATCAATTTTTTGAACAATTTCATAATCCCCCTTCCAGTGCCCGCCCGTTTTACCGCTGGTGGTGGAATGGGAATCGGATTACGGCGGAAGAAATACGCCGGGAAATGAAATTGATGAAGGAATCAGGCGCCGGGGGCGTCGAGATCAATCCCGTTTCTCTGGATTCCGATATTTATCCGAATCCGCCCGGAAAAGCATTGGATTGGCTCAGCGACGAATGGAACGAGATGGTGCGGACCACGACCGAGTTCGGGCAGGAACAGGATATGATCGTAGATATGATCGTCGGTACCGGCTGGCCGTTCGGGGGCAAATTCCTTGATCCCGAAGAATGGATACAGGGAGTGGAACTGGAAGTCATCTCTGTCGAAGGGCCGAGTGACATACAGAGAAAATTTCCATCTCCGAACGGTGACAATGAAAAACTGATTCAGTTAAAACTCTTTCCGAAAGAAATTGAAAATTTGGGGTCCGTTATCGATCTATTTGAAAAAGTAAGTAACGATGGAACCTTTGCGTATTCGGTCCCGGAAGGAAAACACGATCTGTATGTGCTTACCTGGCGCAGGAAATTCCGGGAAGTGATGCATGGCGCGCCGGGTGCGGATGGGCCGGTCTTGGATCATTTCAACCAATCCGCCGTGGAGCATTATTTGAATCGTATGTCGGAAGAGTTGGGTCCGCATCTGGGGGGAAAATTGGGGAACGGGTTGCGTTCCTTGTTTTGCGACAGCATTGAACTGGCGGGAGCGAATTGGACATCCGATTTTTCTGCAGAATTCAAAAAACGGAGAGGATATGAGATTGAATCATATTTGCCTCTTATTATGAATCGAAATGTGAAAGTGATCGGTGATTTCGAAGATATTATTCACCGAGTTCGCTACGATCACAGCCTCACGTTGGCTGAATTGTTTATGGAACGATTCATTCTTCCGTATCATGAGTGGTGCAACCGCAACGGAACGCAAAGCCGCTATCAAGCCTACGGACACCCATGGTTGTATACCAATTTACTAAGTGGTTATCTAGTTCCCGATATTCCCGAAGGCGATCAATGGTTGTTCAACGCCGGTTGGGTTCGCGGAGCGGTACTTGATGACATTCGTTATGCGATTTGGAACAAATACACTTCTTCCGGCGCGCATTTGAAGGGACGAAAGATCGCGAGTTGTGAAGCCATGACCAACACCCGCGGGGTGTTTCAAGCATCGCTGGAGTATATGAAGCAGGGGACCGACATCAATATCGTGACCGGCATCAATCATTTTGTTCTGCACGGTTTTAATTACTCACCGCCGGAAGCCGGTTTTCCCGGTTGGATTCGGTACGGTTGTTACTACAATGAGCAAAACCCGATCTGGCCGTATATGCGGCACTGGATGGATTATGTAGCGCGGCTTTGCAGTGTGTTTCAAAATTCCAATCCTACTGCCCAGGTTGCGATCCTCGGGCCGACTCCGGATATCTGGAGCGAGGCGGGCTTAGATCGCAATGCGTTCAACACCAAACCTTGGTATTTGCATGAGTTGTGGCAGGCGCTCAATCATCACGGTTATTACGCTGATTATGTCAACGGTCAGGTAATCGAAGAAGCAAAATATGAAAAAGGAAAACTGCAACACGGACCGATGGAATATGAAATTCTCATCGTTTGCGATGCCGAAACCATACAACCGGAAACGGCGGTGGCCTTACAGCGCTTCGCCGAAAACGGCGGCAAGATATTGTTCGTCGGTAAACTTCCCCATCGATCCCCCGGCTTAAGCGACAAGGACGGGAAAGACGCTCTTGTCATTACAGCAATGAATAATATCCAAAACATTGAGTCGGAAAGCATTCAAGTCGTTGAGAAACCCAAACAAGATTTATTGCTCCAATGGGCGGGTGAAATGATGAGTGAGATGAAAGTTGCCCCGGCTTTTGAACATAGCAATCCCGATCCGAAACTCTTTTTCAATCACCATACAAACGGGGATCGCGATATCTACTTTCTCGTCAATATGGACCGGGAACGCAGAATCGATCTGCAGGTAACATTCCCGACCGGCCGGAAAACGGCTTGGCGCTGGGATCCGGAAACCGGCGAACGATCCGTTTTCCCCTACAAAGGTTTTCCGGTGGAGTATGATAAAAACGTATTCGAGATTCAACTCGAACCGCTGGAATCATTGCTGCTCGTTTTTGAATCGGATCGATTCGGCAAACCAGAAAAACCGCTGGAAGCCGATTCATCCCGGTCGTTGGAAATGATCGGGCCATGGGCGGTGGATTTATTTCCCGTTCAGGGAGAACCGTTCAGTGAGCAATTTGAACAACTTTTCGATTTTTCGAAGGATTGGAATTTATACACCTTTTCAGGAAAGGCGGTCTATCGCACTTCACTCAATTGGCCGTTCGGAACCGACAATATGAAACAATTTCGCCTGGAATTAGGGAAAGTGAATGAAATTGCCGAAGTGAAACTGAATGGAAAGACAATCGGCGTTAGTTGGTGGGGATCTCCCTTTGTAGATTTTCCTGTCGAGTATCTGGAAGAAGGAGTGAATTCACTGGAAATTCACGTCACAACGCTGGCGTATAATTATTGCCGTTCTTTAGAAAACAATACTGCCGCTCAAGTATGGGTGCAACGATGCCGTTCGAAAGAACTATTACCCTCCGGCCTGCTTGGTCCTGTACGCATATCGGCTTTACAGTAGTGTGCTTCTTTGGGTAGGATCAACCTTGTGTATGTCTCTCCTCACTCCATATAATCGTTTGATAAACAAGTCTCGGGGCGGTTCGCGAACCGCCCCTACATATAATCGTTTGATAAACAAGGCTTGATTGACTGCATTCTTCCCATGTACTATTGAATTGTAAAAAATATTCTGAATACAGGTGCCGATATGATAGATCAACTAAATCGCCGGAATTTTTTGAAAACCGCCGTTGCGGGATCGGCTCTTATGCCTTCTTTGGCTCAATCCGCAATGGCTTCGTCCGAAGCGAAGTCAAAACCGAATATCATCTTCATTCTCGCCGACGATTTGGGGTACAACGAACTCGGTTGTTATGGGCAGGAGAAAATCAAAACACCCAACCTTGATCAAATGGCAGAGGAAGGGATGCGTTTCACTCAATATTATTGTGGGCAGGCAGTGTGTGCGCCCAGCCGGTGTGTGCTCATGACCGGCAAGCATACCGGGCATTCTTACATCCGCAATAACAGCGAAGTGAAGCCGGAAGGCCAGCTTCCGATTCCCGAAGATTCCCAGACGATTGCGGAGATGTTGAAGGAACAAGGCTACGCGACAGCCACGATTGGAAAATGGGGGTTGGGACCTCCCGGTTCGAGCGGTGATCCGAACAAACAGGGATTTGATTTATTTTTCGGGTACAACTGCCAGCGTCACGCGCATAATTATTATCCGAAGTATCTCTACCGCAACAGCGAACGAGTGCCTCTTCCCGGGAATGATCGTGGTTTGACCGGTGAACACTATGCGCCGGATCTGATGATCGACGAGGCGTTGCAATTTATTCAAAAGAATCAGGATCAACCGTTTTTCCTCTATTACCCCACACCGGTTCCTCATCTGGCGTTGCAGGTGCCGGAGGATTCACTTGAAGAATATAAAGGAAAATGGCCGGATCCTCCTTATGATGGTACAGACGGCTACTTGCCCCACCCGAATCCCCGTGCCGCCTATGCCGCCATGATCACCCGCATGGATCGCGACATTGGACGGATCATGCAACGTTTGAAGGATTTGAATTTGGATGATAACACCATCGTTATGTTTAGCAGTGACAATGGGGCGACTTTTCTCAGAGGCCCGGATACTGATTTCTTTGAGAGCAATAAGCCGTTGCGCGGTAAAAAAGGTTCTCTTTATGAAGGGGGAATCCGTGTGCCGATGATTGCCCGCTGGCCGGGACGTATACCAGCCGGAACCACCACGGATCATATTTCCGCTTTCTGGGACGTGATGCCGACTGTGGCGGAACTCACCGGGGGAGAGGTGAAAAGCGAGATCGACGGAATCAGTTTTCTTCCAACTTTACGCAAACAATCGAATCATGAAAAACATGATTACATGTATTGGGAATTTTCGGGGTACGGTGGCCAGCAAGCAATTCGAATGGGGAAATGGAAAGCCATTCGAACCGATTTACGCAGGAAAAAGGCCGATCATTCTTGGGAATTGTACAATTTAGAAGAGGACATTGGAGAAACCAACAACGTCGCCGATAAGCATCCGGAGATCATGGAGAAGATCAAAGAAATTGCCAAGAAAGCGCATGTGCCTTCTGAAAAATTTCCCATGGCCGTGTTGGATAATGAAAACTGATCTCCCCAAATTTGTCCATATCTCTTTTTCGTGACGAATTCTGTTTGAATAGGTCTCCTTTTACCCGGTTTGTGCGAAGATTGGATCCTGGATCGCTGTATTTTGAGGCCAATTTGGGAAAATTTTGCCGTTGGTGTTTATTTCCGGGTTTTGCGCTTTTCCATTTTCAAAATCGATTCTTAGGGCAGATTTCTTTTCCGTAGCCGGTTGTTTGTATTCATTTAACGAGTTCGGCTGTTTTACTGTTTTGTCTTTCTTGTGTTTCTTTTTGTTTGATTTTTGTATAATCTCTTGTGAATCAAGTGGTTGTGCCGAATCGGCCGATTTGGATTCGGCGAGTTTGTATACACTCATGTAAAGACGCACGGTGCTTGAATAGAGACGGTAGAAGGATTTTGTTTTGGGATCGTTTACGTCGTCATCGTCCGACATTTTCGTTGCCATGCGGGAGAGCATCAATTCGATGGTTTTGAGATGGTTGCGGAGGAATTCTTTGGTATTCGCTTCGATGTCGGTAAAATCGGTTGGAGGTGTGATTGTTTGGTTCATTTTTTGTCTTCCTTTTTGTGTGAAAATGGTATGTCCCTCTATATATATGTGGGGAGGCGCAAAAAATGGGAAGTAATTGTGGGGGAAAATTTTTTTGTCTGAATCGGGATTGGCCTGGATTTTGGGATTTACAGGATGGGGGGTGTACTCAGGAGTGAATATAGCATATAACAGATATTAACAGTGCTGAAAATCAACGTCTCAATTGGAGAAAAAGAAAGATTTCTGCTAGTATTCGTTGTATGAATACATTTTCCTGAATTCTTTTAGGTTTGGGTGCGTGACGATGGCAAGTGTGAAAGCCCTTGTGAAACCGGAAATGCTGCAATGGGCGAGAAAAAGTGCTGGATTGTCCCTTGAGGAAGCGGCACGGAAAGCCCAAACTACACCTCAGCGTATCGAGGAATGGGAATCTGGTCACTCTCAGCCTACGATCAAACAACTCCGAAATCTTGGGAGAATCTATCATCGTCCCTCGGCGGTTTTTTATTTGCCAAAACCACCCAAAGATTTTGATGCACTTCGCGATTTTCGCCACCTTCCTGGTTTTTCACCAGGAACAATGTCTGCCGACCTTCGTTATGAGATTCGGCGTGCGGCTGACCGGAGGGAGATCGCTCTAGAACTGTATGATTTCCTCGAACTTGAGTCTCCTGAATTTACTCTGCAAGCGAAACTTTCCGACGATCCGGATGAATTGGCCGGCAAGATAAGAAGATTTCTGAACGTTGACATCAAGGAACAGAAACGTTGGGAACCCCACTACGGTTCTCTGAACGCGTTCAAAGCAAAATTCGAAAACGCGGGTATCCTGGTTTTCCAAACGTCGTCCATTGATCCGGATGAGGCCAGAGGATTTTCCATCAGCGGTTCTCGGCTTCCTGCTGTGGTTGTGAATTCAAAAGAGTCACCGAGTGCAAGAATCTTCACGATGTTTCATGAATTGGTCCATCTTGCTCTCCGAATCAGTGGTATTTGCGACTTGCAGGAAGATGAACATTTACCTCCGGAAGAAAGAGCGATTGAGGTTTTCTGCAACCGTGTTGCGGGGGCGGCTCTGGTTCCACAGGAAGAACTTCTTCATGAGGATATGGTCTTGCATAAGTCCGTGGGTGAAAAATGGGAAGATTCGGAATTGAAAACATTGGCGAATCGGTATGGAATTAGCCGAGAGGTAATTTTGCGCCGATTGCTGATTTTGGAGAAAACCTCCACCGATTTATATCAAGAGAAAAGAAGAGAATTATTGGAGGAATATCAATCTCAGCGAGAGATAAGCACGCAAGGATTTCCCTCTCCATCCAGTAAAGCGGTCAGTCAATCCGGAAAATTGTTTGTTCGTCTTGTCCTTGATAATTATTATCAAAACTATATCACCGCAAGTGATGTTTCTGATTTCTTGGGGGTGAAACTGAAGCACCTTGATAAAATAGAACAACAAATCAAAGAGCCGTTCCATGGATTACAGCATTGACACAAGTGCGCTCCTTCATGCTGCAGAAAACCGTTCAAGCGCTGATCCATTTGTTATTGCTTTAGCCATTCTTGAGGATTGTGCGGTGGTTACAAAAGAAAAACTATCTACTTTGTCTTCGCCTTATTCTTGTTGTAACATTTCTTTTTTGATTTATTCTTTCAGGAGTTTTTTTTCTAATTGAAGAATTGAATTCAACCAACTTTTCCCAATGTATTTTTCCATCATATAAAAAATCTTTATTAAATTCATCTGTGAATAGGTTTATAACTTGTGCATAAGCTTCCAGAAATTCTTCATTTTTTTCTTTGGCCTTATATCCTAATGGTTCAATAATATCTTTATATAAATTCGAATCACCAGATATAAATTTCCAAAATTCTTGACCACACAATTTATAGTAATCCCTCTTTTTGTATGGTTTGCCATCCTGACCATAGCAACAACCATTTACGGCAATAATTTCGATATTTGGATTATTCGTTTTTAATCGAACCTTTGCTTCTTGAAAACTTTGTATCATATCAGTAATTTGTCCACTGTTTCCCCAATTTGGGCCTGATTTGATTGTTACAATATATCTTTTCCCATTGCGATCAAATTCCAAATCTATTCCTTTGGAAGAGGATTTTCTACCGCCATGCTTCTTGCTTATGTGGATTGCTAATTGTTCCAAAAACCCGCCAAATAATCCTTCTTCTTGAGATGACAAATGTGCTTCTAATAAAGATTTAATTAATTCTTCTGATGTACGTATATTTTTAACTTTAAATAAATACGGATTCTTCCTTTTTAGTATTTTCTTAAGTTTTAATTCTTTTAATTTTTTTATTCTTCTTTCATGAAAAATATTGATATTGTTTTTGACAAACATTTTAACATATTCATAGAGTGGTTTAACATCATTCATCAAAACAATTTCCTCTGCATGCCGTTTTTTTCAATAATATTCTTGGCCATTTTAATATACTGTTCATCAATATCAATACCAATTGCGTTACGCCCCATTTTTTGGGCAACTTGTAACGTCGTGCCTGAACCCATAAACGGGTCCAAAATCCAATCGTCTTCTTCCGTAAAAAGTTTAATAAACCATTCAGGCAATGACGCAGGAAATGTTGCGCTGTGATTTCGATTGTAACATTCTGTAGCCATATGTAACACATTTGTGGGATAAACTAGATCACGATTTAGCCAATTTGAAACATTTTTCCCAAAACCACTATTGACTTTCGATTCATCACGAAACTTATCGGAATTACTCAATTTTTTTAATCTGGATTTAGACCAATCTCCAATAGGAACCATGACCTCTTCTTGAAACATTTTAAATTTTTTTTGTTTGTTAAATTGTAAAAGCCTTTCCCAGGCATCCCGAAATCGATTTGGCCATTTCCCTGGATAACAATTTTTCTTATGCCATATAAATTCTTCTGTCCAAAGCCAACCTCTTTTTCTCATACAATATATTATATCTATAACATATGTGTGCCTTTCTCCGTGATGAACCTTTTCTTTAATATTCAGGATAAATGTTCCTGTAGATTTTAGTACTCTTTTCAATTCATCTGTTATAGGTAAAAACCAATCCGCGTATTTATCTGGATGAATACCTCCATATGTATTTTTTCTCGCATCAGCATAGGGAGGAGAAGTAACAATTAAATCGATTGTATTGGTCTGGATTTTTTTCAATTGATACAAACAATCACCCTGCAATAATTTGATTATCGGCTTGTCATCTGCAATCATTTTAATCCCCCATTTTTTATCACCATTTTACGCTTTAATGAACAAATGTACAAGGTATTGATACCTAATAATTTCTCACTTTGCATAAAATCAATCTCTCTCATCTTTTTTTGTTGGATAGTAAAAACTCCTCCACTTTTTGACGTTCTTCAGGAGATCATTCCGCGATTTTTTCAATGATCTCATCGGAGGTTTTCCTGGGATCTCTGCGTGGTTTACTCAAAACAAATTAATGCACCGGACATTTTTACGGAAGATACTCTAAGTCACTTAAATCCTTCAATCTTCCGCTTTTTCTTTTGTTTTCTTTTAATCGAGGTAAACTGATTATGTTCACGGGTATTCCATTGATCGTATCTACAACACGCTCTGCGTAACATGCGTTGAATTCTACACCCGAAATCGTTGTCAAAATCTTGATGCGGATGGGTGGATTCCCCAGTCGAATCACGTTGTGTTCTTTTAGAAAAATATCTGGCGTTACATTCGGGGTGTTAAATCCGAATTCAGTAAGTACTGAAACCAGCCGTTGTGCATTTTCAGGGTGCATTGCAATCCAAATATCGAGATCATTCGTGGCACGAGGATATCCGTAATAGGCGACAGCATAACCACCTACCACAAGATACTCCACTTGGTTAGAGTTGAGCAATCTCAAGAACTCTTTGAAGTCGTTCGTAAACTCGATCTCCATAGTTAAACCGGCGTAATACTTCCATATGTTGCAATCGCTCCTGTGGTGTGCGCGATAGCCAATAGGATTTTTCATCGGATTCATCGGTGAGATGTCCGATTGAAAAAGCCGTTTTATCAATTTTCAGGTTGGATGGATCATTCGAAGACATCCGGTGTACCTTTCTTGGTTTGATACTCCTGTCAATCGACCCTCAATAGGTTGTAATGTGTGAATCATTCTACACAAACGTTGACTTTAATTATACAGAATAGCTGTGGCTTTGTAAAATGGGTAATGAACTACATCTTGACCTTTCACGGATGATACTGAACATCATTCAAGATAACGGCTTATGGGGAATGGGCATCGCAATAGCGTTACCTGTCAATGTGTTACTTTAAAAACCGCCAACAAAAACCCGTTTCATCAGGGGGTACCATGGGCAAGCGAAGTATGCCCATGCCTCTCCACCATCTCTATTCCGAAACATGATCACTTTAATTTTTCTCCTTGCTCTTGGGAGGTTATAAGGTGGGAATCCTACCAAACGAATATCCAAAAAAATTACAACACCCCCTTCATTTTACGACACTTGCTGCTAATATTGACCAATATGATCAACTTTGTTGGTTATGCACTGTCCATATGGGGTTGAGTTTGGAATGAAAGGTTACGCTTTTATCGCGCAGCAAGTCAAAAAAGATATCACCCTACTCTCCATGAGGCTCTATAATTTGGAAAAGGGTAAAGAAGTGTTCGAATCCTATCCCGGGTGCCGGAATCTCTTCGCCAACATCAACCTGGTGTTGCGCGACGCCTCCGCCGATGAGGAAACACTGCGGCCGATCGAGCAAAAGTATGAGAATTTGGAGGAATTGCTCGCCCTTTATCTCAACACCAGTGAAAAGAAAATCTTTCAGGACTGCCTGCACTCGGCCCGGTGCTCTAAAAAACTGAACTACTTCCTATTCACCCATTTCCCCAAATCGTTCGGCATCGACCGCCGCGCCGCCATGAAAGACAAACTCCACAAAATCGAACGGCTCTCTTCGCTTCTGCGCGGCAGCCTGTATACCCACAAACGCGAACTCACCGATCTGATCCGCAGCGAAAAAGTCGGTTACGCCGTCACCAAGGAAATCCTCAATAAGTACTTGAAAGATTTGGGATTACTGCTGAAATCCCAAATCCTTGCGTATGACCGGGAAAGAATAATGCTCAGTACCTTGTCCGCTTTGGTGCAAAAGGAAGTGATACCGGAATGGTTCAAAAAGAGCGATGTTTTGGTTCGCGGATACCGGCGCTCTTATGAACAACTCGCCAAAATATTGATAGACCGTGAAGTGAAGCTCCCCAAAACCAGCGGCCAAATTCGCCAAACCGACCTTGCCGATCTCCAAACGGTCATTCAAGGGCACGCCGCCATCCTGCGTAACAAAGTCACTGTTCTTCAAGACATGCTTGTGTATGTCAATACATTTGTGAAAGATCCGGAGGAAATTGAGCAGGAAGAATTGACTGTGTGAAACGTTTCACGCATTCTCAAACACCAAACAAGCTGCCCCCACAATCCCCGCGTCATTCTTGAACTTTGCCTGCACGATTCGCTCATCATACGGATACAGATTATGAAAGAACACCCGTTTTGCGATTTCTTTTCGGGCGTGTTTGAAGAGCATTTCGCCCATCTCACCGCCACCGCCACCGATGCAAATGATGTCGGGATTGAAGCAAACAATCAGCGTAGCGAGGCCGATGCCCAAATGCCGCCCGGCGTGTTCAACCACATCCAGCGCCACCTCGTCGCCCTTCAGTGCCGCCTCATAGACCATCTTGGAGGAAATCAAACTCCATTTATGCTTCTGCAAACGATCCTGGAGTTCGGAAAGTTGCTCATCCAGAGCATCTCCCGTCTTCTCAGATACTTTTTCGATTTCACTCCGGATTTCTTTCCACTCCTCCTGCCACGCTTCATCACACATCTTCTTGAGGATTGTCGGAATATGATCGACCTTCGCGCGCCCCTGGGCATAGTGTGCGATTCCGTTCGCAGACGCATACGTTTCCAGGCATCCCTCATTACCGCAGCCGCATACCGGACCGCTTGGATTGACCATCATGTGCCCCAGTTCCCCACCGAAGCCGGCTGCGCCATGATACACCTTGTTTCCCATGACAATCCCGCCGCCGACTCCGGTTCCCAGCGTCAACAACAAGACGACCTTCTTCCCCTTTCCTGCGCCAAACATCGCTTCAGCAAGAGCGGCAACATTGGCGTCGTTATCGACCCACGTATTGACGTTGTACTGGCTGAAACGTGAATTATAAATCTCACGTACACAAACCCACTCGTCCCATCCGGGGATGTTCACCGGCCGGCGGATCGATCCTTCTTCATGATTGATCAGTCCCGGGCTGCCGATCCCAATCCCCTCCAGATCATCTTTCCGACCCTGCATCGCCTCCGACTCGATCACCTCTTCGATCAAATCCCCGATATTTTTGACTACCGTGGCCCTGCCCTCGTGTGCTTCTGTCGGTTTTGTATACCGCTGCAAGACTTCTCCGGTCTCGCTCACCAATCCCGCCTTGATAAATGTGCCGCCCAAATCGATGCCAATTGCCACATGCGCCATTTATTTTCTCCTGTATATGAAATGTTTAAATAATTGATAATCCACATGTATCAAATGTTGATGTCTTATGCCCTTTCAGGGCGGTGTTCTATTCTGAATCAGTTACCAGGGGCGTTGCCCGCTGGCTTATTTCTTATACCCCTTTGGGGTTAAAAATAATAATCTACAGGCAATTTTCGGGATTCTCATTATGGTAAAAATGATAACCCACGGGCAGTTGCCGGGATTCTTAATGAAATGAAAAAAAACAATACATCACCCCAAGGGGGTGACATAAGATAGCCCACGGGCAACGCCCTGGGTTTGAAACAAACTTTAATAGAATCAGCCCTGTAAGGGCGAAAGACTCTTTACACTGGTTAGTTTATCCCACTGGGTTACAATGACGAATAGCCGCATTCATAGAAATGGGCGATTCTTGGAGAAATACACCGCCATTCGCTGTCGTAATAAACAGAGATCTCCGCAGGCGGTCAATATAGAAACAGGAGTGCGAAACAAGAATCATGTTTTGGATTATGTTGGATTCACCGCAAGTCGGAATCGCCATGTTCAGCGTGATCATCCTGGCGATTTCCCTCCATGAGATGTCTCATGCCTGGATGGCGTATCATTGTGGGGATGACACTGCCGCCCGCATGGGTCGCTTGACGCTGAACCCGATTGTTCATTTCGATCCCGTCGGCCTGATGTTCATTCTTTTCGGATTTTTCGGCTGGGGGCGGCCGGTGCCGGTCGATCCCCGTTTGCTCCGCCGTTTGCGCCGTGACACCATGCTGGTTTCCGCCGCCGGACCGGCCAGCAATCTTCTCCAGGCATTTGTGCTGGCGATCCTCTTCCGTATTTTTACATTGGACGCCGTCTGGCGCTACGTCAACAACAATCCTCAATTCATGGGCTTCTACGAAGGCGCCACTCTCGTGTTCATCATTGGTGTCTACATCAACCTGGGCTTAATGTTCTTCAATCTTATTCCCCTTTTCCCTCTGGACGGTGAAAAGATTCTCTCCTACTTTCTTCCCTATGAAGCCGCCCGCAAATTCGACGATTTCCGCCAATACTCCATGCAAGTGCTCTTCCTGTTATTGATCTCCGACTTCATTCTCGGAATCTCCATTTTAGGCACCTATTTTCGCCTTACTGTCGATCCCATCTGCCGTCTCCTCATCGGATATTCACCCTTTCATCCCTACGGCTAGACCCTCACTTTACATTTCACTAGCCGGTCATATCATTAATGGTTTCCAATCGGACATGGTGAACAGGAGGTTACGTTGAATACAAAATGGTTTGAGAACGAGTGGGCCTTGATTCTCGGCTCATCCAGTGGGTTCGGTTTGTCGACCGCTCATGAACTGGCCGCCCGGGGGATGAATATTTTCGGCGTTCATTTCGATCGCCGCTCAGCCATGGCAAAAATCAACGAAGAAATCGAATCCATGAAAAAACATGGAGCCGAAGTGGAATATTTCAACTTCAATGCCGCGGACCGGGAAGAACGCTTGAACGCGATTGAAAGCATGGGTGAGCGTTTGGGGAAAAAGAAACCGTTGCGGACGGTTCTGCACAGTCTGGCGTTCGGTTCACTCAAGCGTTATTTCGATCAGGATCCGCATGACGAACTGACGCGTTCCCAGATGGAAATGACATTGAATGTGATGGCTCATACCCTCGTGTATTGGGTGCAGGATTTGAGGAAAGAGGGTCTAATTGGAGAAGGAACGCGGATTTTCGCCATGACCAGTTCCGGTGGGCATCGGGTATGGCCGAATTACGGAGCCGTATCTGCGGCCAAGGCGGCGTTGGAATCACATATCCGCCAACTTGCCGTCGAACTGGCTCCTGAAGGAGTCCGGGCAAATGCCATTTGTGCAGGTGTCACGGAAACCCCGGCGCTGCGTAAGATTCCCGGTCATGAGCAGCTCATTCAATGCGCTTCCTGTAACAATCCGTCCGGCCGTTTGACATCCCCTCAAGATATCGCCCAATCCATCGCGGTTTTATCCTTGCCGGAAGCCGGTTGGATTACCGGAAATGTCATCAATGTCGACGGCGGGGAAGACATTGTTGGTTAATCAATTTCAATCGCATATAAAATCGAATTCTTCCTACTATTTTTGATTCTATACATCTTCACCATTCAACAACCCTCTTTATAATTCCTTTAGTAAAAAATGTATTTTTTTACTCTATCTCGACTCGAAGCATCTTGATCGGGGGGAATCGTATATATGTTCAGTGATATTGAAATCGCGCAAAGTGTAACCTTGCGGCCAATCACCGAAGTGGCTCAAAAGATCGGACTTGAAGAGAGCGAAATCGATTTATATGGGAAAAACAAAGCAAAAATTCATCTTGACGTGATGAACCGGCTTGCCGATGCGCCTGACGGGAAATTGATTCTTGTCACAGCGATGACACCCACCCCGGCCGGGGAAGGAAAGACGGTGACCTCTATCGGATTGGCAGAAGCGTTTTCCGTCTTGGGGAAAAAGCAAGTCGTCTGCCTGCGGGAACCCTCGTTGGGACCAACATTCGGCATCAAAGGGGGGGCGGCCGGCGGCGGGTATGCACAAGTTGTGCCGATGGAGGAGATCAATCTCCATTTTACGGGTGATATTCATGCCGTTACCACCGCACACAATCTGTTGGCGGCCATCGTCGATAATCATATTGTAAAGGGAAATGATCTGGATATCGATTCAGGGCGAATCTATTGGCCGAGGGTTATGGACTTGGCTGACCGCCAGTTGCGCAATATTGTGGTCGGACTCGGGGGAAGAATCAACGGCTTCCCACGGGAAACGGGATTTATCATTTCGGTCGCGTCCGAGATTATGGCGATTCTCGCGTTGTCGAGGGATTTAAGTGATCTACGCGAGCGGTTGTCGAATATCTTGATCGCGCATACTCCCCAGCTTCAACCTGTTTTTGCCCGTGAATTCGAAGTTATCGGTTCGTTGCTGGTTTTATTGAAGGAAGCCATCAAGCCCAATCTCGTTCAGACCATTGAAGGAACCCCGGCTATTATTCATTGCGGTCCGTTTGCGAATATCGCGCATGGATGCAATAGTCTGATGGCAACAAAAATCGGATTGAAACTGGCGGATTATTGTATTACGGAAGCGGGATTCGGTTCCGATTTGGGGGCGGAGAAATTTTTTGATATTAAATGCCGTATCGGCGGCTTACAGCCGGCGGCGGTGGTTCTCGTTTCAAGTATCCGCGCCTTGAAAATGCACGGCGGCCTTCCTCTGCAGGAAATCTCCAAACCGCATGTGAAGGCTATGCTGAAAGGATGCAGTAATCTGCGTATCCATGTCGAAAATATCCGCAAATTCGGCGTTCCGCCGGTCGTGGCTATCAATCGTTTTCCGCAGGATACGGAAGAGGAGATTGCCGCGCTGATGGACTTTTGTTTCGAACAGGGAGTGCCGGCTGAAATCTCTGAGGTGTGTGCGAAAGGGGGGAAAGGGGGAGTCGCATTAGCGGAGAGAGTCATCCAAACGATTGAAAATCAACCGTCGGATTTCAAGCCGCTTTATGACTGTAATTTACCGCTTCATGAGAAAATTGAACGGATCGCGAAAGAAATTTACCGGGCTGACGACGTGATCTATTCCGCAAAAGCGGTTCGTAAAATGAAACGGATCGAGAAAGACGGCCTGTCGGCTCTTCCGATTTGCATGGCGAAGACTCAAGCATCACTGTCAGACAATCCTCTCCTATTAGGAGCGCCAAGTGAATGGTCTTTGCATGTAGAAGATCTTCAGCCGCGAGCGGGAGCGGGCTTTATCGTGGTGATCACCGGTGATATAATGCTCATGCCCGGATTACCTAAAGTCCCAGCAGCATTGAAGATCGATCTTTTACCGGATGGAAAAGTCACTGGATTATTTTAAGTTATTCACATGGGGGTCAAGTTATCCACAGCTTGTTCACAGTTGGTTTTCTAGAATGTGAATAGGTTACTTGATAAAGTTGATTTAAAAAGTCATGTTAGCAATTAACAAGAATTAAATCGGTCACTCACAATACTTTGCGATGAAATTTATTGCTAATCTCAATAAATAGAGGGACTTATGGTTATTTTTCCCCAATAGACTCCTTGAATTCATATAAGTTGTATCGAATGTGAATCTGGCACAACAAATTGAATGATCACAAGAAGTTGTAAAATATTGAGAGTTTATTAACAGGTGATAATAATGAAAGTTTCTATTTTGATGGGCAGTCCCTCGGATATGGAAAAGATGCAAAAAGCGGCAGATGCACTGAATGAGTTTAATGTTGAAAATGAGTTGAAAATCATGTCGGCGCATCGGTCTCCTGAGTTGGTGCGGGAGTATGTCACAACCGCGTATGAACGCGGGATTCGGGTATTCATTTGTGGAGCGGGATGGGCGGCTCATTTGGCTGGGGCAGTGGCCGGATTGACATCGTTGCCGGTGATCGGAGTGCCTCTTTCCGGATCTGCGCTAGGCGGTCAGGATTCATTATATTCTACGGTCCAGATGCCGAAGGGGGTGCCGGTGGCGACAGTCGCGATCGATAATGCTTTCAATGCCGGCATATTGGCGGTGCAGATGTTGTCAATCTCTGATGAAAATTTGCAGGAGAAATTGAAATCGTATCGAATGCGCTTGGCGGAGGAAGTGGCAAAGCGGAATCAATGATTCATTTTCGAGGTTTTTACTCATGCATTTCCAGTCGAATCCAATGAAAATTTTCGGGATGTTACTTTTTTTATTCTTTATGTGCTTGCCGATAGGTTATTCTCATCCTACGTCAATCGACGATGACGGCATGTTGAAGATCGATGGGGAACGAACATTCATTCTTGGGCTTTATGAGAATGCAAAAGATGAAAAGTTTGCCAAAGAAGTGAAATCGGCTGGCTTCAATCTCATTCGGGCGGGCGCATCACAGGAATCCTTGGATTTAGCTCATGAGGCAGGATTGCAATGCTGGATTCCGTTAGGGGGGATCGCGGTTTCCAGTGATTCCGAGAAGGAAAAATTGCGTGCCATACTCGAAGCGTTCGAAAATCATCCGGCGCTCGCCGTGTGGGAAGGGCCGGATGAAGTGCTGTGGAATGTCTGGTGGCTGCGTTGGAATCGGGCGATTCGGCGGTGGAATGAGGTAGAAAAAGCCATTGACCGCTTTCAAGGAAATGCGGAAAAACAGAAGGCATTGAAAGCGTTGGAAGAAAAGTGGAGGCGATTTCGTTCCAGTGCCCGTTATGCACAGATGGAAGAAGTTGAAGAGGAAATCCGTGCGCTTGTCGGATTGCCCTCCGCTCCGGAGAGATTGAGTGAATGGAGAACGCATCTCGATTCATTGTATGAGCAATTGTCTGCCGGAACTCGCGTTGTTCGGGAAGAGGATCCGAATCATGTGATTTGGTTCAATCATGCTCCCCGGAATTCGATGAAGGATTTAACCCGATTTGGGAAAGTGGCGGATATTGTCGGTTGTGACATCTATCCTGTTCCGTTTGGTCCGCAAGTCGGCCATAGCGATTTGCGGGACCGAAACCTGACAAGTGTAGGAGCCTTTACCCGGCGGATGGCGGAGTCTGCACCGGGGAAACCGGTGTGGATGGTACTGCAGGGTTTCGGCTGGGATGATTTGAGTGAAACGAGTTCTGAAAGAGAACCAAGACCTCGCCCGACCTTGGAGCAAACGAGATTCATGGCCTATGACGCTATCGTCAATGGCGCGCGGGGGATTTTGTTTTGGGGAACGCATGCGGTGGAAAAAGATTCGCAATTGTGGGATGAATTGAAACGTGTGGTTTCCGAACTGCATTCTTTACAGCCTTTTCTTGCGGCTCCCGATATAACCGGGAAATACTCCCTCACCGTTCATCCTTCTTCCGGTTCCGATGAAAAGGGGATTATTTGGTTGGCAAAGGAAAACAACGAGCAGGTTGTGTTTATCGTTGTCAATGAGGCGGATCAGGGACTGGCGTTTGAGATTTCCGGATTGGAAAACGGAGAAACGTTTGTTGATCTGCATCGTGGAGAAAAACTTTTGGTGGAGGAGGGGAAAATATCTTTTGGGGTATCGGCGTTGGGTTCGGCGGTGTTGATTTTTAAGTTTTGATCCAATAAGGCATTCTGCTCCTGTTGCTTACGCCACTTTACCAATTTTTTGAAACCGGCCGAGGTTGCTGGAGGATAACTCGGCTTCCAATCTGGTTTTATCTAGTGTACTCATGGTATTTCCTTTCTTATTCAATTTTTTTACTATTCTAGTAATTTGACTGGGATTGCCGATTTCCCCTTTTATATTTTGTGGATCGGAGCGCGGGCATCCCTGCCCGCACGTTGGTGCGAGGAAGGGACTTGGTGCGATGAAAGAGCGGCCAGGGATGGCCGCGCTCCCAGCGCGCTCCCAGCGGGTCGGAGCGCGGGCATCCTTGCCCGCACGGGTGGTGCGAGGAAGGGACTTAGTGCGTTGAAAGTGCGGCCAGGGATGGCCGCGCTCCCAGCGCGCTCCCAGTGGGTCGGAGCGCGGGCATCCTTGCCCGCACGGGTGGTGCGAGGAAGAAACTTAGTG
>CAYPPG010000009.1:0-2748 GCA_964412555.1 uncultured bacterium | reverse complement strand
AAAGTGCGGCCAGGGATGGCCGCGCTCCCAGCGCGCTCCCAGCGCGCTCCCAGTGCATCTTACCCGCACGGGGTGTGATATAGAGATTTTTTGCGTATACAATATCGGCAGTGATGGCCCACACTCCATGAGAGGAAGATTCTTATGTGCGAAATGATGAATGATCGTACCGAAGCAAGCAAGAATGTTCAGGATTCGAAAGGGTGGTATTTCCGGGGATATTTACCCCATTTCGATGGAGGAGATGTGGTTCAATTTGTTACTTTTCGTTTGTACGATTCCTTGCCGAAAGAACGGCTGAGAGCATGGAAAAATGAATTGAAAATATATCCGAAAGAAATCGCGGAAATGAAATTAAATCAAAAAATCGATACGTGGCTTGATCAAGGATATGGAAGTTGTTGGTTGAACATTGAAGAAATTGCGCTTCTTGTTCAACATTCGCTATTTTATTTCGATGGTGAAAAATATCGTTTGTGTTCCTGGGTGATCATGCCGAATCATGTTCATGTGCTTTTCAGCCAGGTCTTAGGTTTCCGTTTGCCGGATGTAATTCATTCGTGGAAATCGTATACCGCTGGTGAAGCGAATCGCCTTTTGCATCGGAAAGGGAAATTCTGGCAGGATGATTATTACGACCGGTTTATTCGAAATGAAGAGCATTTTGAAAGGGTGAAGTACTATATCGAGGAGAATCCTGTGAAAGCCGGACTGTGTGCGAAGAAAGAAGATTGGCGATTTGGGAGTGCTTTTTGTAAATGACGGAGAGCGGGAAGTTGGAGCGAACGGTCGGAGCGCGGGCATCCTTGCCCGCACGGGTGGTGCGAGGAAGAAACTTAGTGCGTTGAAAGTGCGGCCAGGGATGGCCGCGCTCCCAGCGCGCTCCCAGCGCGCTCCCAGTGGGCTCCCAGTGGATACTTGATATGTGAAGATTTTTGTGCAAAGATAGAGATAATTGATTGATTTTTAAATGAAGTTTCCAACAACTATTTGAAAGGGAGGAAAGAACGATGCGGATATTGGTTTCTTGTTTGAGTGTTGTTGCGCTATTGCCGCTTTTGGCTTTGGATGCAGGTGCTCAGAATGCTGTGACGGTGACGGATGATGTGAGTTCTTCGGCGGATTTGAGCAATGGGACGGATTATGATTCGGCGGCGGAACGGGGATTGGTGGTGAAGTGGAGTTTTTCTTATTCCGGAGTTGTCGATTATCATGTGTATGTGTCTGTGGATGGGGGGCAATCACTTTTCTTGGGACGAACGGGAAGTGGAACGGCGACGTATTTTGAATGGAAAGCGAATGGAATGAATGTGGCTCCCGCGTACCGGAGTGGTCCTCAATTCGGTCGTTCCTATCGTTTCGGCGTGTTTCCCATCAAGCGGTTTGGAGGCCATCACGGTTTTCATCAATGTGCAGGTGCGGTGAATTTTCTGGAAAGCGTGCTGGAACCGGAGGGGGATGAATTGATTTTATGGAACTCGGATTCTTCGCCGTATGAATTGAAAGGAAATGCAGGAATCTCCATCCATCCTGTTGTGGAATCGGCTATGATCCCGAAATTGCTGCGTTGCTTGCTGTACGCTTATCCGCATGAGGGAAAAAGCGCTTTGCACATCAAAGCCGAATTGTCGGAAGGAGTACTCAATACGGAATTGTTGGATTGGTGGGGAAATCCGAATTTTACTTACTCAAGCGTGGAGATGAAGCGGGGGGTGATCGAATTGTCGCTACCGGAAACGGTGACAGTAGATTATAAAAACGTCTATATTCTCGGTTACTCACGAAAAGGACAGACGTTTCGGATGAAATTCTCGGATTCGTCCGCTCAGGATGAGGCATTTTCATTTATCGTAGGCAAGATTGTTTCTCTCATTCCCGGCGGTTCCATCGCGATGGATGTGGGGGAATTGGAATCGATTATCGGGAACTTGAAACGAGCAGCAGAGGACACAACCAATCCAAAAGCGGGAACAACATTTGAGAGACATAATCAATACGATTCTGTCGTGCGTGTATTCGACGAGCAGCATCTAGTCGATGCGAACGTGAATCTAGCCAACGATGCTTTGGGTGGAGTGGAGTTGGTGATTCCATGCGAGGATTCACTGCAAGAATTGATGCAACGAATCAGCAGTGAAAAGATCGGCGTTTATTTCATGGGAGATGTATGGGGAAGTTTGGTTTCGCGGAACGATGGCGGAAATGCTACTATCCGTGCGTCACAAGTCACGTTGATCAAGGATGAAATTGATATCAGTAACGTGGAGATCACTCCGCAGCCAACAGCAGCGCCTACAGCGACGGCGACGCCTACGCCGAAGCCAGGTGAGATTACAGGGGAAACATACACAGTACCCTTAAATTTGCCGTCCGGCGCAAAACCGCTGGAACTGGTGCGCATCCCGCATGGTACGTTCATGATGGGATCGCCGAGTAATGAGAAAGACCGAGGTTCAGATGAAGGGCCGCAGCATCAAGTGACATTGACGCGGGATTTTTATATGGGGAAGTATGAGGTGACGCAGGCACAGTGGCAGGCGGTGATGGAGAGCAATCCGTCATATTTTGGGAATAAACCGAATAATCCGGTAGAACGTGTGAGTTGTTATGATTGTGTGCGATTTTGCAATGAATTGAGTGAGAGGAAAGGATTGACGAAAGTTTATAATGAATCGACGTGGGAAGCGAACATGAATGCGAATGGGTATCGTTTGCCGACGGAGGCGGAGTGGGAGTATGCATGCCGTG
>CAYPPG010000008.1:171844-173803 GCA_964412555.1 uncultured bacterium | reverse complement strand
AGGTAAGAAATGTATAACAAGTCATAGAGTGCACCCCACCCATGCAGGAATAGAGTCAATACAGCCCCAACCGCAATGAACAAGATGCCTTTTCTGCGTTTGATCACTCCGTCGATGATGACGCGCAAACATTCCAACATGACAATGAAACAGAATAGAAAAATAATCGGTATGATATGAAAGTGAAGAAGGGGAAGTCCAAACAAGATCAGAAAACCGCTCATTCCCACGAAGAACCAAAAAGGGAAGGATGGTTTTCCATAGGCAAGATGATTGAAAAACAGAAGAAGCGGAATCGTCACAAGAAGTAAATTCATGTAAAACAAGTTGAAATAGAACATCGTTTGATGTGGTGAAGTCGAATACAAAACACACTTTTCCACGTAGACGGTGAGAAGAGAAAAGAAGAGAAAAACGGAAAAATAGAGATTCTCCCGAATTTGAGGGTAAAAAAGAAACAAACAAAAATGAAAAACAAACATCGTGGCACACAGGATAATCAGTAGATTCTGGATCGTCGATCGAGTCATCACCTTGGAGATCGAAAGAAACGTTGGGATAAAAACATCATCCCCTTGTATGGGAGAAGCATTAACCGTCCCCCTAAAGCGATTTTCGTGAGGCTCCCCTGACATAGGACGGATGAAATAGCGAACCGACGTGAATCCGGGAGATAGAGGAAATTCCCAGACAAGAACATGATCCTGAAGCGTACCGGAGTGACTGATATGACTCACTTCCCAGTCTTCAGGCGGATATTCTTCGATTCGGATCGTTTGTTCCCGATCCGTAGGATTGTTGATTTCCAAGAGAATCGGAATCCGAATGTTGGGTGAGTATCCCCCCCGTTGAATGTGGCAGCGCGCGTATGGAATGGCAGGTTCAAGGGAAACATGAGAATACCGGATGTGGGCAAGTTGAGTGTTGTCCACACCGTTGGCCACATCGAGTCCATACGCCACGCTCTCGCGCATCTCCAAATGAACACCATGGCCAAAATTCCAGTTTTCTCCCTCATAGGACCATTCCGCCCAAAAATAGTTCCCTATCGCGTCACGCGTGACACGGAGAAAAACCGGCTCTCCCAACCGGTCAAGCCGGATCGGCTCGCCGGTAATGAGTTCATATCCTAACGCTATAGCGCCGTCGCCGGTTCTCCAAAGGACTCCAATAGAATCCCCCATTACATTTTTCTTTCCCGCCTGATACACGATGCTGAAGAGTTTTGCATCCGTTTGTTTGGCTTTCTCCCGGATCATGATTCCGGCAACCGGCCATTGCGAGTTCCCCCCCTTATCCAGATATTGCACCTGGGCAGTCAAAGTCCAAGAACCGGATCGTTGCGCGTAGAGAAAAAAACCCTCATCTTGATCCACGAACACATGATCCCCATTGCCATACACATCATACACTAAGCCGGATTGCGTTTGCTGAATTTGAACATCCCCCGGTATTTTGAAAAATCCGATTTGTGGCGGACTTTCCGGCATCCCCCAATCGGCCGTGGCGTCGAAAATGCCGAATTTCGCTGGCCTTGGCTCAGTATTCATTGAAAGAATCAACGTAGATCGCGCCTGCGCATGGTGAACGGCGATCAAGAACAGAAGCAGAAACAATTTTGTACGCCCAAGCATTTTCATTTTTCCCCGTATCGCTAATCAATCTCAAATACGATCATTATCTCATACATTTCCCCTTTCCTCAATGCTTTTCTCATGATTTCCATGAGACCAAAATCATGGATTCCTGAATAGACGGAGAGAGAAAACTTGTGAAAATGAACACAGAGAAAAAAGAATTCCTTATGAATTGAAATTTTTGAAAATCACTCAACAAGGAGAAAAATCATGCGTTATCTAGCCGTAACACTCTTCATCGTATTCATGGCATTCGATCAAAAAGGATATTGTCAGATAATTGAAATCCTCGATCCCCCTGAGTTTATGCTGAAGCATCAGA
>CAYPPG010000008.1:169417-171744 GCA_964412555.1 uncultured bacterium | reverse complement strand
ATTGCAGTCCATTAATGAAAAGATCTCAGACTTTCCAGACAACTTTGCTGAATCCATAACAGACTTATCCGACCAATTAAGTAATCTTCCAAGAAAATTACAAAATCAAATAAGCAATATTCCGGGTGAGTTAGAATCAATAATCTCTAATCAATTAAATAATCTTCCAACAGAATTCCAATCCCATTTTGATATAGAGAATTTGACTACCAAAATCAAAAATAATATTGCTACATTTATGAATGAATGTAGAAAAATTCGAAAAGAACTTTTGGCAAAAATTGGGATTGAATTAAAAACGGATGAAGAGTTAAATGAATATAAAAATAAATTATATAATATTTTTTCACATTTAAAAGGATTTTATGCTAATTTAAATAGGCATGATCCATCGATAATTTGGGATTTACATGAAAAACTTTTAACTAAAATCGTGGATACGTTTGATACACAAATAGATTTAGAAAGTGATGATCCTTTACGACAAGCAATAAGTCGCGACATACTCGATGGAATATCAATAATATTTTTTCACGATAAATTGTTAGAAGGAATTGAAAAGTTAGCGTCTGATCTATATGAAAATACGCTTACAGAAATCGATTTCCCATTTGGTCAAGTGGATATGCTATTCCTGAATAAGATTCACATTATTATATCTAATTATAGCGAAACAATCGCACCATCAATCAATGCAAGTATAAATATATTGGTTGGCGGTGGTACGGATTTTCTTAATCCATGTAAGAAAGTTATGAGCTCGATAAAAACTTGTCTGGAATGGTTTATTGGTGACATAGAATATCTAAGATATCTCGAATCACAAAGTAAATTGTCCGCTGCCGAAAAAAGAGAAGTGGAACGTCACTTATTAAGCGGCATTCCCTTGGTGTCTCTCATCCTTCCCATCGCGAATGGCGGAAAAAGTGAATATGTACGATCACTGGTTGAAGACATAATTGAAGATTGCGGTAGCGCCAATCTCAACGTTGTTACCGCCCAACGTCATTTTGAAGACGGAAAAAACTATTTCGGCAATGATAATTACAAAGATGCGTTTCTATGCTACTCCAAAGCCTACAAAGCGGCACTCAATACAACACACGTTATTGCTAACCAATAAATACGGAAACTGAAATTGGATCACAAGAAATCCAAAAAATAACGAGGAGAGAACCATGTTCCCTTTGCTTCTCCTACACTGCAAAAACCGAATCAATCTCTTTTTCATCCAAACAATCATTTTGTTGATCTTAGGAACTTTATGGATAGGGTCAAAACCTTGCCTTGCCAGTCCCAGCGCCACGCAAATCAAAAAAATCGTAGCCTCGGACGGTGCTTTTGAGGATCATTACGGGAAAGACGTCGCGATTGATGGAGAAACGGTCATTGTCGGCGCGTTGAATGAGGATCCTGGTGGTGTAAGTGCCGCCGGCTCTGCTTATATTTATATTTACGATGGTGGAAATTGGACGCAACAAAAGAAATTAACGGCCAGTGATCCTGTCACCGAAGACCGATTCGGAAGCATTGTGGATATTGACGGGGATTATGTCGTCATTGGTTGCAATAGTGGAGATACCGGTGGTCTCAACAATGCCGGCAAGGCTTATATTTTCCATCGCAATCAGGGCGGCGCGGATCATTGGGGATTGGTGAAAAAACTCACGGCTCCAACTCCCGCCGCTGGTGATTTATTCGGACATTGGGTTGCGATCGAAGGGGATACCGTCGCCATTGGCGCAAAATTCAGTGATGAAGCGGCAACGGATGCCGGGGCTGTTTATGTCTTTTCAAAAGATCAAGGCGGCGCTGATAACTGGGGATGGGTAAAAACGCTTACCGCGAGCGATGCCGCCGTGGACGACCGTATGTACCAAGTGGCCATTGACGAAGATACGATTGTTACCGGTGCAACATCTGACAGTCATTCCGGTTTCAACAATGCCGGAGCGGCGTATGTATACGAACGAAACGAAGGCGGCGCAAACAATTGGGGACAAGTGAAAAAACTCGTTGCCGGTGATCCCGAAACCGATGCGAATTTCGCTGTGGATGTTACCGTATCCGGCGATTGGATCGCCATCGGAACCTGGCGGGAAAATCACAGCGGATTGACCAACGCTGGTTCGGTCTATCTTTTTTCCCGCAATCAAGGGGGCACGAACAACTGGGGATTATACAAAAAAATCATCGCGGGTGATCCCGGTCATAATGATTATTTCGGCCATCGGGTTTCCATTGAAAAAGACGTCTTAATTGTCGGAGCTTATTATGATGATCTTCCCGGTAAAGCGGATGCCGGTTCCGCGTATGGATTTCACCGG
>CAYPPG010000008.1:167687-169317 GCA_964412555.1 uncultured bacterium | reverse complement strand
GACCTCTACAGCGCATTCGAAGATCAACAAGATTCCGATGCCATGCTGACTTACACGATTCAAAACAACACCAACACAGCTTTGTTCGATTCCACAACGATTTCATCCGGCCAACTCACACTCGATTACGCCGCCAACGCAAACGGCACGGCAGAAATCACCGTCCAGGCGGAAGATACGGATCATATGACTGTCGAGACGGCTTTCCAAGTCACGGTCAATCCCGTCGATGATGTTCCCACCGTGAGTTCAGATTCCTTCAATACCAATGAAGATTATGCAGTGGCAATGCAATTGCAAGGAAATGATATTGACAGTAGTAACGTAACGTATGTGATTGTCAGGCATCCATCCCGTGGCTTCTTAACCAATTTCAACGCCCAAACCGGGACTGTGACATACAATCCCAATAGCAACTACAGCGGCTCGGATTCCTTCACTTTCAAACTAAACGACGGCACATCGGATTCCTCGGTGGCAAGGATCGATATATCCATCTCGTCATCCAATGATCCCCCCTACGCAAATTCCCAATCCGTCAGCACGAACGAAAATACATCCGTTTCCATAACCTTGACAGGCGGGGATTCCGACGGCGATTCACTCACATACATGATCACTTCCGGACCGTCGAACGGATCGTTATCCGGCTTCGGATCAAGCAGCGGCCAAGTGACCTATACCCCCCATGAGAATTTCTACGGAAACGACTCGTTTCAATTCTGTGTCTCCGACGGTTCACGCTCATGCAGCCCAACAACCGTAGACATCACCGTCATCCAAACGACTATGAACGCCAATGCCGGTATCAGTAGTGCTTTCGGCATCCGCTTTCTATTAGTAGGACAAACTTATAGCTTAGAGGGAACTGCAAGTGGAGGCAGTGGAAATTATTCTTACAGCTGGAACGTCATCTCCGGTCCGGCAACCGACAATAATCAGTTTTCATCAACCAGTACAACCAATCCCTCTTTCACTCCGGCAGCGGTGGGAGAATACACATTACAATTGACGGTGAGCAACGGAACCGATTCAGCCATCGATACGGTTTCCTTCCAAGCCTATGCTCCTCTGACCGTCGATGCCGGTCCCTCGACAGGCGCACTTCTAGGCCAGGAGATACACTTTGGTTTCTCTATCAGAGATGATGCAGGTAACAAAGTTGGATCACCTTCTACTACGGTTGACGAAGATAACCTCGATAATGCTAGTGGGGATCCGCTAGTTATAGACGACTATAATGATAAAGCCGGTGCTACAACAATAGATGCATCAATTTATATACCGGTGGTACTGAAGGGTGTCTCTAAACTAAGTGAATTATCATTTATAATAATAGATGTATTACCGGTGGTAGGCAGTGATACAGTCTATCAAAATGAAACCAATCGGGAAATAATATTCAAGCCAACCGTAAGCGGAGAATACACCTTTCAAATAACGGTAAGTGATGGATTACAGGTGGCAAGTGATACAGTCACGATTCATGTCTATGATTCACTTCCAATCAGCGCCGAAATCGAAAAACGTTCCCCCTCCATCGTAGGGATCCCTGTAGTATTACATTGCAACGCAAGCGGTGGGAACATCCCCACTAAACAAACCGACAGCAGCGTGAGCGATACCGACA
>CAYPPG010000008.1:122997-167587 GCA_964412555.1 uncultured bacterium | reverse complement strand
AGATAGAAACGACAGTCACAGTTACAACTATGAATGGAGCGTGCAATCCGGCCCAAATACCAGCGACGACCAATTCTCCTTGACCACAGAAGCAAGTCCCACTTTCACCCCCGCTACTGTTGGAGATTACACCATTCAAGTCTCTGTCGACGACGGCGAACAAGAACCGTTCATCGCAACCGTTTCGTTTACAGTCTACAATCCGTTGACAGCCGATGCCGATTCGGTTCTCTTCGCAATCACAGAAGAAACCGTGGCTCTCACCGGCACCGCAAGCGGCGGGAACGGCAGTTACAACTATGAATGGAGCGTGCACTCCGGCCCAAATATCAGCGACAGCCAATTCTCCTCGATCCCAACAGCAAATCCCACTTTCACCCCGGCTACTGCAGGAGATTACACCATTCAAGTCTCTGTCGGCGACGGCATCCAAGACCCGATCATCGCAACCGTTTCGTTTCCAGTCTACAATCCATTGACAGCCGATGCCGATTCGTTTCACTACGCAATCACAGGAGAAGCCGTGGCTCTCACCGGCACGGCAAGCGGCGGTTTAGCGAGTCGCTATACGTTCCAATGGAGCATCGATCCTTCCAGCCCGGCTTCCAACGGAACCTTCGAGAATGCTGCCACTCTAAATCCAACCTTTACACCCAATCAAGCCGGTGATTTCATTTTGGAATTTACAGTAGATGATGGAATCCAATCACCGGTCAGTGACACGGTAACCATCACAGCCTATGATCCGCTCATGGCGGAAGCGGAAGGCGCGGAAACCGCACCGATTTTCCAACCGCTACCTCTTTCCGCAGTTCCCACCGGCGGAAACAGTGAAACCTATTCGTACCAATGGAGCATCGCCCCTTCCAGCCCTGCACAACAAGGCTCTTTCGATGATCCAACATTGAAAAATCAAACCTTCACCCCCAACGAATTAGGGGAATTTATCCTGCAATTGGAAGTGAATGACGATTTGCAACCGGCGGCCATTACGACAATTTCTTTTACATCAACCGTCTCGAACAATCCAAGAGAGGGAAATCACCCTCCGGTCATCACCCTCTCTTCGAAAAGTCTATTAAGAGCCGATCAAGGAAAGAATCTGAAAATTACTGTCATCGTCAGCGATGAAGATTCCAATCCTCTAATTGTTTTCTTCTCACTCAACGCTCCCGTAAAAGTAAAGGGTGAAGCTGCTTTCATGAAAAATAAATATGTGGATATTCAATTGAATACTTCGCAACTGGGAATCTTTCCCTTTACCGTTTACGCCTACGACGGAAGCGAAACCACTTCGCTGGATATCGCCTATCTCGTCGGGGAAAACAATCCGCCGCAGATCTCCATCGAACCGGCCAGTCCCATCTATGCCACTGTGGCCGAGAGCTGCACCTTCACGGCAACCGTCACCGATCCGGATGGGCATGAGGTCGAGGTGTTGTTATCCCCGGAAGCCCCGGCTGTGTTGTTGGAATCGCTTTCTTCGGCCACACAATTTGTTTATGAATTGGATACCTCACAACTTGGAGAATTCCACTTCACGATCCAAGCGACGGACAGTTTCGAACCAAGCGAAGAAGAAGTGGTCTATCATGTCGCCGTCCCATCCACTCCGACTCCCATTCCTTTACTTGTGGATGCCGGGGAAGATACGGAAGGCGTGTTGGGAGAATCCTATGAATTAAACGGTACTGCCAGCAGTGGAAGCGGTAAGTACCTATTCGGCTGGTCGATCCTCGAGGGCCCCGACCTCAGCGAGGAGCAAATCCAATGTGCATTGCAATTGGCAAAACAAACAACACTGGTACTGGATGCCGAACCATTGCAAATCAATACCGGGGACTTCGATGGCGATGAATACCAGGACCTAGCCCTGATCTACCTTTTCGAAAACGAGATTCATGTGAAACTCAACGATCGAGCCGGCACATTTTCAGAAGGATTGACTTATCCTACAAGCGGCGCTCCGGCGGATATCGAAATTGCCGACCTCAATCAAGACAATTTCGCCGATATCGTCACCGCCAATATCGACAATGACTCCATCTCGGTTTTCATCAATAACCAAGATGGCACGTTTCTCAGTGAGGCCGTCTATCCGGCGGGAGAATCTCCCTACAATATCGAAATTGGCGATCCCGATGGCGAAGGCGATCTCGATATTCTGGTTGGAAACGCTTATGCCCAATCAATCTCGATTCTCCCGAATCACGGAGACGGAACGTTCGGCGACTTGAATTCGATTCACGATCCCTTTGAAGAGGAAACTCGCTCGCTGATCTTCACGGATATGAATAATGACGGTTACCAAGATGCAATCGTCTCCACGTCCGGTTCATCATCCCTTTTGCTCCTCATCAATCATCAAGACGGAACCTTTGCATCTCCCATCACGATTGAAACGGGAGATTCCCCCATTTCACTCGTTCGGTCCCATCGCATGAACGGAGGTAACTACCCCGGCCTTGTTCTTTTGCACCGTGATTCAAACACCGTCTCCATGATGCAGAATACTGGAAATGAACGGTTTTCCCCGCCACTCCGGATTCCGGCCGGTATGGATCCGTTCTGTTTCACCTGCGGCGATATGGATTGTGACGGGGATCAAGATTTGCTAGTGTTGGATATGGCCATACAAGCGGTTTCATTCATCAGAAATCTTGGGAATGGCTCATTCGACAACGCCGAATCCCTCGAGATCGACAATCCGCCGGTGACGTTCCTAAGAGCAAGCGACCTGGACCGTGACGGTCGCCCGGACCTGATCATGGCGAATAACGACAATCACGAATTATACACCTACGAAAATACAACCGATCCCGCTAAGTCGATTTTCAAACCGTCGACAAGCGGAGAATATACGCTTCAATTAACGGTCAATGACGGAGTATCCGAACCGGTGAGTGACACGGTAATCTACCGGATCAATGAAGCCACTCCTTCCAACGGCAATTTCCACCCACGCGCTCCTCAAGCCGATAAACGATATGACCCAACAAACGAGTCAAGAAACTGGATACCTTTACCTTCGGCCACTCCAACTCCGACTCCTACCCCCACACAGGGGCCTGCATTAATCGTGGAGCCAAGCCCGACACCGACATGCACACCCACACCCGAGTGAGGGCAAAAGAGAAAAAGAGAAGAATGAAACTGAAACCATAAATAAAAAAAATAAAATAAAATAAAGGGGAATCAAAATGAAAAGAACAACCACATTCACATCGATCCTGACCGTACTGCTTTCGTGTTCAATTATCGCAAGCGCTCAAGAGGGAGACACCTCTTCCTTCATGAACCGCTTCCTCGACTTGGAAAACGCCGTCAAGACATTACAAGAGCAACTCACCACGGCCAACAAAACCATCGCAGAACTGCAGAGCCAAATCCAAGCATTGGAAGGCGGAAATGAGAATGCAACCTTTTTGCAAAACATGGAGGAATACATAACCATTGAAGACAATGCAATCAACGGAGTCAGCGGCCCCCACCTTATCTTTGAAGGCGTCAATGTCCACATCCGCAGCGGTGGCGGCAAAACAAGAGATGATGAAAAGAACGCAGGAAATTTGATCATCGGTTACAATGAAGCACCCGATTCTTTACAACCAGATGATCGAAAAGGTTCGCATAACCTGATTATCGGTCCAAGGCATCTATTCAAGAGTTACGGTGGATTGATCGCCGGTCAAGACAACATCCTCGCCGCCAGCCACGCTAGCATTACCGGCGGAAGGGAAAACACCGTAAATGAAGCTTTTTCCCATGTGAGTGGAGGATATAACAACCAAGCGAATGGATATTATGCCAGCGTGAGCGGTGGATTTGAAAATAAGGCCGACGGAAGATTCTCAAGTATCAGTGGCGGTCATCAAAATATTGCAATAGAAAGATATACGAGTATCAGTGGAGGATCATCGAATCAAGCAATAGGAGAATACGCCAGTGTTAGCGGAGGATTTCGAAATGAAGCCAAAGGAGCAGCCTCCAGTGTAAGTGGTGGAATCGACAATGTTGCCAACGGATCCCATGCCAGTGTCAGCGGCGGTTTAGGAAATCAAGCCAATGGAAATCAGTCTAGCGTAAGTGGAGGAACCCTGAATAACGCTGAAGGCTTGCGTTCAAGTGTCAGTGGAGGGTCTAAAAATATAGCCAACGCCGAACGCTCAAGTGTGAGTGGGGGGGTAGAAAATGTAGCCACCGGCCAGGAATCAAGTGTTTGCGGTGGAACAGATAATAAGGCTGAAGGAACACTTTCATGTATCAGCGGAGGAAGAAAAAATATTGCAAAAGGAGATTATTCGAGCGTAAGCGGGGGAGTTGAAAATATCGCAGTGGGCAAAGACGCGAGCGTGAGTGGTGGATATATGAATGAAGCGAGTGGCGTGCAATCGCATGTGAGTGGAGGAGAACAAAACAAAGCGACAGATCTCAGGTCCACAATCAGCGGTGGTTTGTTTAATGAAGCGAACGGAAAATGGAACAACATCAGCGGCGGAAAATGGAATAAAACTCAAGCGGTGTGCACAAATATCAACGGCGGAATAAGAAACGAAGCCAATTTCAACTTTTCTACGATCAATGGCGGCGACAGCAATAAAACAAATGGTTATCGGTCCAGCATCAGCGGCGGATTTAAAAATGAAACCACAACTAATTGGTCAAGCATAACCGGCGGAACTAAAAATGTAACGTGGGATGACTATTCGGTTCATCCTTTCTTCCCGTTGTTTTAAAGTAAACTCTTGGCTGATAAAATGTTTTGTATTTTAATTTGACTGCTATTCCATGGGCTGTAACAATTGAACTATAAATGAGTGTCATATACGGCTTTCTAAAATCATAGGGATACACTGTTTTTGACGGGTTTCTCCATCTGAAAGGATGTAGCCGTATTCATTTTTATGCGGGCAGATGATGTGGAAAGGGATTGTTCAATGCCTCTGATGAATTTCTCGGCTGTATCCCGTGTGATATGCCTCATGCGCGGCGTGCAGTGGCGGTGAATCATGAATTCAGATAGTATATTCCACGCAGTGCGGTTTGTTTCCTGGGTTTTCTGGGCTTTTAATGTGTTGATCTCGGCAAAAAACCGCTTGCCGAAATCATCAAGAAGCATGATTCCGTTGGAAGGTTGCTGAATTCCAAGGATGACCTCGCGCTCAATCTTGTCTGCAATCTCTTCTGCGCGCGATTTCAGTGGAGTCCTGGTGCTTCGCTTGACACGCCTGCCGTCCTTGCTGTAGGTGATCCACCAGTTTTTGCTGTTTTTCTCTTTGTAAAGGTTAACCCTTGTCAAGCGACAACTATCGTCTTTGATTTTTCTTTTCGTTTCAACACCCGAAAAATGAAAACTCATAACATGAACTTCCAAACCGATGCCGATAGTCCCTCCTTTTTCAGTTTATCCATAACACGGATTGCTTCTTTTTCATCCACATGAACACTGAACATGTTCGAACCGGAACCCGTTAACATCGGTTTTACCGGATCGATCTTTGCAAACGTCTCATAAATGGCTCGTATTGCAGGATGCTGGGGATAAATTACCGGCTCAAAAGCATTGAACATATGGGGGCTAATATCGTCTGGGCGGCCTTCAAGCAAAGCACACAGCAACGGTGCAGGAGATAAAAATTCTTTACTATCCCCTTGATCCCAAAGGGCATAGGCTTCTTTTGTTGATATGCTTTCTGAGGGTGAACAAAGCACAATAGAAGGAGGATTTTTTTTGAGAGATTTAGAGACGGAGATCTCCACTATTGTCTCTCCGATTCCCTTGATCAAACAACAGCCCGACGCCAGAAAGAAAGGAACATCGGCTCCGATTCCTTTGGCAATATCCACCAGAACCGGTTGGGACAGGGGATGAGCGATCAAATCATTTAAGGCCATCAAAACTGAAGCGGCATTACTGCTTCCTCCACCCAAACCCGCTCCCACAGGAATATTCTTATCCAGATGAATCCGTACCCCCTTCTTCAAACGGGCATTTCGCAGAAAAAGGCTCGCCGCTTTGAAAACCGTATTGCTTTCATCTCTCGGAATCGATGGATCCTCACACTGAATTGATATCTCTTCCTCATCAACCAATTCGCAGGTGATAACATCACATAGCGATATTTTCGTGTTGACCATCACGAGGTCGTGATATCCATCTTTTCTGATTGCAACAATATCCAAGAATAAATTCACTTTGGCAAAGGATTGTATCGTAACGCTGTCCATGTTATGCCCTACCTAGCAACGCTTCGGCGATAATGATATCTTCCGGTGTAGTGATTTTTATATTTCGATAGGAGCCAGCGATCATATGCACGTTCTCCCCAAACAGTTCAAAAACCGCAGCGTCATCCGTTGGATAAGGAGGAGGTACAACGGCACGATACGCATAAAGAATATCCGGATACCGGAAGGACTGCGGTGTCTGAGCCAATCGAAGCCTTTCTCTTTCATGGGTTCGAATCACTTTACCGGCCGAATCGATTTCTTTTATGGTATCTTTTGCCGGTACCCCGACAAGACATCCTGAATATTCTGCCAACGCCGCCACCGATTCCCGAAGAAACGATTCTTCGACAAAAGGACGTGCCGCATCATGAATCAAAACCGCATCCGGAGAGATTGGCTCCAGATATTCCAAACCATTTTTCACGGAATCAAACCGTTCTTCGCCGCCAATGACAAAATGCCCTTGCGCTTTCGGGCAATATTCATGAATGATAGAATCGATTTCCTCAAAATCTTCCTCTCGACTCACGACAGCAACCGTATGGATATCGTCACTCCGTTGAAACACTTCGAGGGAATACGAGAGGATAGGCCGATGATTCAATTTAAGGAGAACTTTATTGGTTCCGCCTCCCATTCTGCGGCTTTTCCCGGCAGCCACAAGAACGACTGCAGCAGAGTGAAGTTGATGAAATTTGTCTTCTCGCATGAATCAAAATTATCTGTAGACATTTATTTTATGTAATCAAAACATAAAAATAAACAAAAAACAAGGGCTGACCCATCCTGGAGAGAAAGTGATTGTTTTTGAAAGGAAATACTGAATTGAATTCCGGTTATGACGAGGTTTTCGCCGAGTGCACGAGACGAGAAAGGCGAGATTTACGCCTTGCTGCATGCCGAGGATGAATAACGTGCTTTTTGGCAGCGGTATCTAACGCAGACACAGCGCTACGAAGCCGTTCGGAAGCAAGTTCCTGATTATTGTCGGTAACCGCTTGCCGCACTTTTTTTGTCAGTGTGCGAATACGTGATTTTGTAGCAACATTGCGTTCTCTTCGTTTCGAATTTTTTCTGAGACTTTTATAGGTCGATTTGTGATTCGGCATTTTTTCATTCCTATTCCTATGAGATTATCGGTGAACAAATGAAAGCAAAGCGATATTTCTTGCACGCTTGATGGCTTGCGTCAACATCCGTTGATGATGAGCGCAATTACCGGAAATACGGCGCGGAATGATTTTCCCACGCTCGGTGAGAAAATCTTTCAGCATGCGGTAGTTTTTGTAATCGATATAGACGACTTTTTCGGCACAAAAGCGACAGACCTTTTTCCGGGGAAAAGAACGCCGAAAAGGCCTTCGCCGTGGTGGTCCGGATGAAGAACCGCGATCTCTACTATGGGGGTTTGGATTAGCCATAAAAAACCTACTCCTATTTGATCAAAATGGTAAATCGTCGTCTTCTTCTCCTCCCCGGTCGGGCGGAGGGAATTGATCAGGTTCAGGCGGCGCATCGGAATCGGAAGGAGGTGGAGGTTGCATTCCACTATAATTTCCTTTGTCCGCCCGATCGAGAAATTCAATCGAATCGGCTTGGACTTCATAGGTTGTTCGATTCTCGCCTTCCCGTGTTTGATATTTGCGCATCTGGAGAGTACCTTGAACTGCAATAAGACGACCTTTTTTCATGTATTTTTCCAACAGTTCCGCCAATTTTCTCCATGCAACAATATTGATGAAATCCGTATCCCGTTCTCCTGAAGCATTCCTGAATTTCCGATCGACTGCTATACAGATATTCGCTACCGGAATACCGCTTTGTGTGTATCGGATTTCAGGATCAGCGACTAATCGACCGATTAGGACAACATGATTCAGCATCGCACTAACCCCTTTGGTTTATTCTACGGATGTATTTTTAGTTTCTTCCTCGGTGTTAGAGCTTTCTTCGTTTTCACCAACAGTGATAACGTTTTGTTCTTCTTGAACTTGCGGATTCGATTCCGCTTGTTCCTTTTCCTCTTCCAGGGCCGGTTTCGGCTCTTCGGGGGCTGTTTGTGGAACCGGTTCTGATCTTTCGGTTTCCGAAGCAGCGGCGGTTTCCTTCTCTGCGGCTTCTTTCTCTGCGGCTTCTTTCTCCGCAGCTTCTTTCTCTGCGGCTTCCTTTTCTTTCTCTGCCGCTTCTCTTGCAGCCGCTGCAGCCAGTGCCTCTTCTTTTTCCTTTTGAGCCGCTTCTAATTCTTTTTGCCGCTGTTCCTCATCTCTTTTCTCTTGAATCAACTTCGCTTTGGAAATTTGAAGAACCAAATGCCTTAAAATCCCGGCATGAGTGTGAACAAATTCACCAATGAGTTGAGGTGTATTCGGTGGAGCATCAAATTCCAAATACACATAAGCTCCATCCGTTTGTTTTTTGATTTCATACGCCAGTTTGCGGATTCCCCAATTGCTTTCTTTGGAGATAACGCCACCCGCATTGTTAATGGTTTCTTTCACTTCATTGGCAAGCCGTTCACGATCATTTTCTTCCAGTGAAGTCGAAAGAATATAAAGCATCTCATACTGCATACAATAACCTCCTTTGGCCTCAGACCTAAGAGATGTACTCTTAGGCAGGAGATAGCCGTCAGTTTGCGTAATTGATTAGTCTGTTTTTTATAAAAAAGTGTCGAGAACAAAGTATATATTTAACCCGATCACCTTAAAATTTCAAGGCCTTTATTGGAAAAGGAAAAAACAAGGCATTTATTCAACAAAAAGGCCATGCAATTGTCTTGGAACTGCATGGCCTCTTTCGAGCTCGAATTTGAAACTAAAGTAAGGGCGCGATCACGAGAGAAATGACAGCCATCAACTTGATCAAGATGTTGATCGAAGGTCCAACCGTATCTTTCAACGGATCCCCGACCGTGTCACCGACAACGGCCGCTTTATGCGTATCCGAACCTTTGCCGCCAAAATGACCTTCTTCGATGTATTTTTTGGCGTTATCCATCGCTCCGCCGCTGTTTGCACACTGTATCCCGACGACCAGTCCTGTGACCACGGTTCCAACCAAGACTCCAGCCAGCGCTTCGGCTCCCAAGGAAAGACCGATTACCGGTGGTACAAGGATTGCAATGGTACCCGGATACAGCATTCCCCGAATAGCGCCTTGCGTGCTGATATCGACACAGCGGGCCGAATCCGGTTTCGCCGTTCCTTCCATCAATCCTGGAATCTCACGAAATTGACGCCGTACCTCATCGATCATCTTGTACGCAGCAGCCGAAACTGCACGAAACAGCTGCGCAGAGAAATAATAAGGAAGCATACCGCCTAGTAATAAACCGGCCATGACTTTCACATTCAGAAGTGTCACCAAACTTTCCTTGATTTCAGCGGAAACGAGAAAAGCGGAAACCAATCCGAGAGCGGCAAATGCAGCGGAGCCAATGGCGAACCCTTTCCCAATCGCTGCGGTAGTATTTCCGACCGAATCCAAATTATCGGTAATTTTTCGGACTTCCGGGTCGAGACCGGCCATTTCGGCAATTCCACCGGCGTTGTCGGCAATCGGTCCGTAAGAATCGACAGTAACGATCATTCCGGTTGTGGCCAACATTCCCACCGCTGCAAGAGCGACTCCGTAAAATCCGCCAAAGTGATAGGCCAGCAAGACGGCTCCGGCAAGAATGATAACTGGGATAGCAGTGCTTTCCATTCCAACCGCGATACCATCCGTCACGGTTATTGCAGGACCGCTTTGTGAATTTTCAGCCAATTTTTTAACCGGTTTATAATGAGAAGAGGTGTAATATTCACTAATGAAACCAATGATTACTCCGGAAATGATCCCCACGAGAGTCGCAATGAAAGGAGCCCATTTTCCGTACTCATGTCCGGTGCTCCCGATCCAGGGTTTGCCAATGACGGCGACAATCAAGGCTGTCCCGATTATTGCAATCGCGGCGCTGACGTATGTTCCACCCAACAGCGAGCCTTGGGGATTGGAAGAGCCATACTGTTTGACAATGAATACTCCAATGATGGAAGCAATAATGCCGACGGCGGCTATGGCAAAAGGAATGACTTGCAGAAATGCATATTCAGAGTTGGATACAACCAATACCGTTGCGATTGCCAAGGAAGCGATAATCGATTCGACATACGACTCCAGCAAATCCGCTCCCAATCCGGCGACGTCCCCCACATTGTCGCCGACATTGTCGGCGATGACCGCAGGATTCCGGGGATCATCTTCAGGAATTCCGGCTTCGACTTTCCCAACCAGATCGGCTCCCATATCGGCGCCTTTGGTGTATATACCGCCACCGCTGCGAGCAAAAAGAGCCATCAAACTGGCTCCCATGGCATATCCGTTCACAATCACCGGATTTCCTTTGGCAACGGCGTATACGATCACCAAACCGAGAAGTGCCAATCCTACAACGGAAAGCCCCATTACGGCGCCACCCGAAACAGCAACGCTCAAGGCATCTTTCAATCCACCGACACTGGCGGCATGGGTGGTCCGGCAGTTCGCTTTCGTAGCGATGCTCATCCCAATATACCCGGCACAAGCCGAAACCACAGCACCCACAACAAATGCCAAAGCGGTAGGCCATCCCAAAGGTACTTCCGGTTTGATTTTCGGTACAATCGAAAAAAGAACAGCGATAACAATGACGAATCCCGATACCCAAATATATTCCCGTTTCAGAAAAGTACGCGCACCTTCCTGAATCATAGAGGATAGTTCCTGCATCTTTTCGCTCCCTGGATCTTTGGAAACCACATCTCTCGCTAAGTAGATGACAAAGACCAGGGCCAATACCGCTGCGATACCTGCGATAATTCCCGCTGTAACCATAATGATATCCTTCTGTTTCAACAAGATTTTCCCGAAAAAGATGGTATTTTTCCAGGATGAAAACAACCTTTTATTATAGTGAATGAATGAAAAACTGTTGAGGTGTGTGATTCAACGATTAAACAAATTCATCGATTTCTCATAGCCGTCCATCAGAATCGATTCGACTGCGTCAGCAGCTTTTCCATATGATTCATTGATAATTTCATATTCTTTGGAAGAAAAAGGAGTCAAGACATAATCAAGCCAGTTTTCATCGCTGCCTTCAATCCCGATACGAAGCCGGGGAATTTCATCCGTTCCGGCTGCTTGCAAAACGGAATGCAGTCCATTATGTCCACCATCACCGCCTTGTCGGCGGATACGAATCTTACCGAAAGGAAGATGTAAATCATCATAGATGATCAACGTTCTCTCAGTAGACATTTCGGGATCGGCCAATAACCGTTTGTATGCTTGGCCGGACCGGTTCATGAAAGTCATTGGCTTGACTAACACGACTGGTATCTCACGAAAATCGCCCGATCCAAAAAGAAAAAGAGGATTTGACTGGTTGACGGAAATTCCCCAGCGAGCGGAAAGCCGGTCAATGACTTCAAAACCGACATTGTGACGCGTATCGGCGTATTTTTCACCGGGATTGCCCAGACCAATGAGACACCAAACCATAATAGGTCAAGATTCTTATTCTTCGGTTTCTTCCGTTGCTTCCGCTTCTTCTTCTGCAGCGGCTTCCGCTTCCAATTCGGCTTCGGTCTTGGGAACGGCTTCCATCTTCGGAGAGGTAACAGAGGCCACGGCACGATCTTCAGGAGTCAGGATTGTATAATTGCCTATGATTTGGATATCCGAAACGTGCAATGTATCTCCTTCTTCCAAATCGCTGACGTCGATTTCGATATAATCGGGGATATCGAGAGGTAAGCACTCAATTTCGACTTCTCGTAACAGCGTTTCGAAAATCCCGCCTTCTTTGACTCCCTTTGGCGATCCTATAGAATGTACCGGGACAGTGGTTGTCAACGTGCGGTCCAAAGAAACGCGTAAAAAATCGAGATGTTCCAATGCTCCTGACAGGGGGTCATGTTGAGAATCGCGAATCAATGTGAGAATCTCGCTGTCATCCCCACTCAATTTCAGGTTAACCAATATATTTTCGCTTTCTCCGGCGCTGTGAATCGCATGAATCATATCCAATCGATTCACAGAAATGGGGATAGGCTCGATTTCCCTTCCATAAATGACCGCGGGAACCTTTCCCTCTCGGCGAAGCGATCTTGCAACTCCTTTTCCGGTAACTTCGCGTCGAAGCGCATCGATTTCTGCTCGTTTCATTGTATCCTCCAAATTTCTTCAATTATTTTTTAGCTTTGAATGCATTCGCGTAAACGATCTCTCCATGTTGAAGATTGGCGAATGGCCCGATACTCATCCCCGGCGGAATCGAACAACCACGAAGATAAGAACTGTTAATCCTGCATTCTTCTCCGATATCACAATCCTCAATCTGGGTAAGCGGGCCAATCTCACATCCTTGACCAATGGTGGTTTTCCCTTGAATATGGCTATTCGGTTGAATAATCGTGTCGATTCCGATCACAACGCTGTCATCGATAAATGTACTCCGTGGATCGACAACCGTCACTCCTGAGAACATCAACCGTTCAAGTATTCGGTCACGCATAAGGCGCTCGGCTTTGGCGAATTGAAGGCGATTGTTGATTCCCATCGTCTCAGCGGGAACTTTTGTAACATATGCTTCAACCCGTTTCTTTTCTTTCACCATAATATGAATCACATCGGTGAGATAATATTCGTTTTGCTCATTGGTGGGTTCGACCTTATCCAAGGCTTGAAATAAATCTTTGATATCAAAAACGTATGTGCCTGTATTCACTTCAGTTATTTTCTTTTCATATATATTGGCATCTTTATCTTCGACGATGGAAAGAACCGTGTTGTCTTGATGCCGCAAAATTCGCCCATATCCTTCCGGATTTTTCATGCGGGTGGTCAACACGGTTGCCGACGCGTCTTGGTGCCGATGACGTTCGATCAATTTTTCAACAGTTTCACGGGTTAAGAGAGGCGCATCACCGACAAGCACCAACACATCCCCTTCGCAATCCTCGAAGCAAGGCTTGCAGCACATAACCGCGTGCCCGGTACCTAATCGTTTTTCTTGCAACGCGAATTCCACCGCATAATCACTCAGAACCTCGCGTACCATTTCTTTGGCAAAACCAATCACGACAACGTGTTTTTTATCGATCACATCTTCAATCGTTCGAAGAATGTGGATAATCATGGGACGGCCGCAAATACGATGCAGTGCTTTGGGAACCTGGGAGCGCAAGCGAGTACCATCACCAGCTGCGAGAATTATGGACGAAAGCGGTTTTTCACACATTCTATCGATAGTTATATACTTTATAAACTCAAATGACTGAGATCGTTAAATGTATGCCTCAATGATTCAGTAGCATTTTGAGAAAGATTGGAAAGGGCCACTGCCAAAAAGACAATCAAACTGGAAGATACTCAGAGTTTGTGTTGGCTCCTTCACATAAAAACGGCCCGAAGAAAGATTCGGCCCAAAAAAACATATTAGACTCATTTGAATCAAAAAAGTCAAGAGCCTGTTACACAATCACAATGCATTTCCAGATCGAGGTTTTAAACCATGAAATTGAATTATTATCCGGAAACGAATTCGCTATATATTGATCTATTAGAACGTCCAAGTGTTGAAAGTCGTGAAATCTCTGAAGGAATCATTCTGGATTATGATGCAGACGGCAACTTAGTTGGTATAGACATAGACAATGCCAGCAACAAAGTGGAACTTACGCAACTTATTCTCAGTAAAATTCCCGGTAAGATCGAAACAACGACAGCATAATCTTCAGTTTAGGACGATGAAAAAAACGGCCGATTATATTCAAAGGTTACGCTTTAATTTTATTATAAAGACAATAATCCGATTTTCTCATGATTAGATGGCGTAAAACTCTATTACAGAATGAAGAATTTTTCATTTATTTTATTCTGATCCCTTGCTCTCTTCGAATGCGGCCATTTTTTGTTTCACATCGGGATGCACCGCCCACGGTTTGAAATCTTTGATACGGGCTACCAATAAGGGGCACTCCCGTTCTGTGGAATCTTCGTGGGATTTGGCATGAATGACATGAATGGCTCCACTTACATTCCGAAATAGGTTTTTCTCCCCGATTTTTTGATACAGCGGCGTTTTCTTCATGATTTCAATAATGGAATCATTCATCCCGCTAATCGACACTTCATATCCGGCCTCATGAAGACGATCCACCAGTTTCGAAAGAATTTCTTCCCCAGTCGCGTCCAATTCGTTGATGGCATTCCCGACAATCAAGACATGTTTCAATTCCCGCATGGAGGAAACGAGCTCCAGTATCTTATCTTCCAGATAACTGGCATTGGCGAAAAATAGAGAACCATGGAAGCGAATAACCGCGATATATTTACATTGCTGAAGATTCCATCGTTGGGCATTGCGAAAACTGCCATCGGGATGTTTCGACAATAAAACCAGTTCCGGTCTCATATGCCGATAGAGAGCCACACTCAACGAGAGAATCACTCCAATAAAAATACCTCTTTCCAAATGGGGAGCAAACATCAAAGTTCCCACAAAAGTGATAATGGAAATCAATCCATCGGTTTTCTGTACATGCCACGCATGAAGAACCGATGAAAAGTCGATCAATCCGATCACCGCCATCATGATGATTGCAGCCAAAACACCTTGCGGCAAATAATAAAGCAAAGGAGTGAAAAACAACAAAACAATGACGACAAAGCAACTCGTGAACACACTCGACATACCGGTAATAGCTCCAGCCTGTATGTTCACCGCAGAACGGGAGAACGATCCGGATACCGCGTAGCTTTGATTGAAAGAACCGGCGATATTCGCGATCCCCTGCCCGATCAACTCTTGATTCGGATCCAACCGCTGGCCGGTTCTGGACGCCATCGCTTTGGCAATGGAAATGGCTTCCATAAAGCCGAGAATGGAAATGATAATCGCCATGGGAAACAACTGCATGATAATCGACCAGTTGATAAGCGGGATTTTCAAACTGGGTAAGCCTTGCGGAATTGTACCCACAACATCTCCACCGGCCGTCATTGTCAGTTGACTTGAATCCAGAGTTTGATTTCCGACTTTTAGACGCCATATAGAGCCATCCGTAGATTCTTTTTCTTCATCCTGCAAGTAAAAAACCGGTTGTGAAGAATCCGTTTCCCGCTTGATAAAAAGAAAACGGCGGATTTGTTGACGATGTTGGTGGATCAGCGACTGACCCTCTTCGATATGAAGATTCAAAATGGAGATTCGTCCGCGTAGTTGGATCACTTCAGGGGAATGAATGCCTTTTTCTTCTTTGAGTTTCTGAAGTTCAGCAGATAAACTGGCTCGTTCTTCACTCAATTCCTTTTGGGTAGCGACGGCTTCGTTATATTCTTGTATTTCTACCTTGACCTGCGGATTGGGAATGGCTTCAAGAGAGATTTGTTCCACATTGCGAAATCCCATCGACCAGGAAAGCAGCGTGGTCACCACGACCGCCACCAACACATTCGGTATTTTTGGCGTATATTTCTTCATGGTAAACATGATGGTGAACGCCAGGGCGGACATGAAAAAAGTCGGCCAATGGGTATAGTACCAGGCGGAATGAAGGACTCGAAGGATCGTTTCATAATGATGTTCCGCTTTGTCCACTGAAACCCCGAATATCTTGGAAAGTTGTGAGGTTGCAATAATCAAAGCGGCGGCATTCGTGAAACCATGAACAACCGGATGCGAGAGAAAATTCACGATGACCCCAAGCCGAAAAATCCCCAACAGAAATTGGAAAATCCCAACAAGCAAAGCCAGAAGGATTGCATATGCGATATACCCTTCACTTCCCTGAGTGGCAAGCGGCTCTAAAGCGGCAGCAGTCATGAGCGAAACTACCGCTACAGGTCCCGTCGCCAGCTGATTGCTAGAGCCGAACATCGCCGCAAGCATGGGAGGAAGAAAGGATGCATACAGGCCGTAATAAACCGGCAAGCCGGCCAGTTGAGCATATGCCATCGATTGAGGAATCAAGACTAAGGCGACGTTGAGACCGGCGATAAAATCCGCTTGTAATATGGAAGCGTTATATTTTCGAAACCAAAGCAAAAACGGGAAAATGCGCGTAATCATGAAACAAACCCCACTTTTCAACGATTCGGATATCTAAACAATTTTGACCCGATTTACAAACCAGAGTAATAGTTGTCAAAATAACTATATCTCAAGGCTCTATCAAGAAAGCAAAATCATTAAGTGCGATGGACAACCCCCTCGTTTCCGGCATTCTTCCAGAAACCATAGGGAAGTGTCAAGCAATATACGTCAATTTCACAGCATTATTCGAAATAGAATATTCCAATAAATAAGGGTTGCTCACCATGAACAACTCCTAAAGAAGGATAGATTTTTATCCAGATTTTGTAAATTGGTCTGCAAAGAAACATGGACTTGTGATAAAATGCCAAATACATAACAAGCGAAAATGAAACGTTTTGAAAAAGGATTTTTATAAAAGGTCTTTGCTCATTTTCAGAGAATGGGCACAAATAGGAGTAAACCATGCCGATTATCACAATTTTCAGCGCGTCATTTTGTCATGGGGATCAAATTACCGAAAAAATCGCTCAAAAACTCGGCTATCAGAAAATAGGTGAGGAAATTTTACAGAAAGCCGAAACGGATTACCAAATCCCCTATCAGAAATTAGATCGTGCCATGCATGGAGCTCCATCTTTTTTAAACAATCTCACCCACGAAAAAGAACAATGCGTTGCCTATATTCAAGCAGCCTTTGCGGAATATCTTCGGACAGACAATTTGGTCTATCACGGTTTTGCAGGACATCTTCTTCCTAAATACTTGAACAACATTTTGCGCGTTTGCATTGTGGCCAATCGAGAAGACAGGATCAAAACGGCAATGCAAGAAACCGGAATTTCCGAAAAAAAAGCAGAATCCCAAATCGAAAAGAACGACATCGAAAGTTACCGCTGGACACAGTACCTTTTCAATTTCGGACCGTGGGATAAGCGCTTGTATGACCTAAAAATTCCACTTCATGAATTTGCACTGGACGATGCCGTTCAATTGATTTGTGACAATGAAAGCAAAATCAAAGCGCAAACTCCTGAAAACATGGACCAGATCATCGAGGATTTTGTTCTTGCTTCGAAGGTCAATGTGACGTTAGCTGAAAACGGTTATCATTACGAGGTGACATGCGATCAAGGCCATGTGTTGATCACTGTCAAAGAATTCCGATGGCGAAGAGAGAAACTGCAAGAAAAATTGAAAGAATTAGCCCAAAACGTCGAAGGAGTGAAAAACGTGGAAATACGAATCGGCACCGACCAACAACAACCGAAGGACAGATATATTTTTGACGTGCATCCAAAAGTCTTATTGGTGGATGATGAAAAGGAATTTGTGCTTACGCTTTCGGAACGGCTGCAAATGCGGGATTTCCAGCCGCAGGTGGTTTATGACGGTGAACAGGCGTTGTCCTTTGTGAAAAATGACGAACCGGATGTCGTCGTTCTGGACTTGATGATGCCGGGCATTCATGGGATCGATGTTCTTCGCCAACTAAAAAAAGAACATCCCAATGTCGAAGTCATTATTTTGACGGGGCATGGATCGCAAAAAGATCGAATGATTGCAGAAGATCTGGGCGCCTTCGCCTATTTGGAAAAACCGGTCGAAATCGACAAACTTTCCCAAACGATGAAAAAAGCATATCAAAAAATTCAGGAAAAGATGACATCCTCAGAAACAACCGACTTTGAATAACGTTTGGCGGACTATGAGAAACATTCTCAATACCCTTTTTCAAAAAAGCGATCCGAAGCCGAAGGATCCCAAAAATATATATTATCGGCGATATCGCCGCCCATGGAAAACATTCGTTTTTCTTCACGTGATCATCTGTATTTTGCCGCTCATCGTGATGACCATGGTCAATTATTCTCAATACAAACGAACTTTGCAACAGGAAATGATTCAACCGATTTATCATATGACATCGAATATGAAGCGGGTTTTATCATTTTTTCTAGAAGAACGGCGGGCGGCATTGAACTTTATCGTTCAGGAACGGACATTGGAAGAACTTTCCAATACGGAAAAAATGGAAACGATTTTCAATACCATGAAACGGACATTTGGAGGATTTATCGACATCGGCTTAATCGATTCGAAGGGGCAACAAATTGTGTATATCGGTCCTTTTTCCCTGCTCGACCGGAATTATTCTGAACAACACTGGTTTCATGAAGTCAATCTGCGCGGTGTGCACGTCAGTGATATGTTTACCGGATACCGGGATTTCCCCCATTTTGTGATAGCCGTGAAACACGAGAGAAGAAACAACGACTTTTTCGTGCTCCGCGCCACACTGGATATGGAAATGCTGCACGAGCAAATCCAATCTCATTCGTTAAAACCTTCGAGCGACGCATTTTTGATCAATCAGGAAGGCATATTACAGACGCCTTCACAAATTTACGGCGACGTTATGGAGAAGTGTATCCTGCCGATACCACCCTATTCAGAAAACACAGAAATATTGGAAGAAACAGACCAAAATGGAAATACTTATATTCTGACATATACATACATCCATGAATCGCCGTTCATTTTTATCGTCATCACGGATCCTTCGGTCTTGAATAAAAGTTGGTTCGCCTTGCGCAGACAATTGGTCGCCTTTTTGGTGATTAGCATTCTCCTGATTCTAATCTTGATCATTGCAACGTGGACCTATATGGTCAGCCGAATTCGAGAAGTGGACCAAAAAAGAAATGCTCTTATGCATGAAATGGAATATACCAATAAGATGGCCTCTGTCGGACGCTTAGCTTCGGGAGTCGCCCATGAGATCAACAATCCGTTAGCTATTATTAATGAAAAAGCTGGGTTATTAATGGATTTGGTTTCCTTTTCGGAAGACTTCCCCCAAAAAGACCGAGTATTGAAATTCACGGATTCCATTGCGAAATCGGTGGAACGGTGCAGCACGATCACTCACCGCCTCCTCGGTTTTGCGAAACATATGGACGTTGAACTGGAAACGGTCAATCTGGAGAATTTAGTAAAAGAGGTTCTTTCGTTTCTGGAAAAAGAAGCCACATTTCGAGATCTGTCCGTCAACATACACGCTTCCGATTCCTTGCCGATGATCAAAAGTGACCGCGGGCAACTGCAACAAGTATTTTTAAATATTATCAACAACGCCTTTGCGGCTGTAAATGACGGAGGGAAAATCGACATCGATATGAGAATAGCAGATCCAAATCACGTTCAGGTGACCATTACCGACGACGGCTGCGGAATACCGGAAGAACACTTGGATCATATTTTTGAACCGTTTTTTACTTCGAAAAAAGATTCCGGAACCGGATTGGGACTTTCGATTACCTATGGCATTATCAGTAAGTTGGGCGGAGAAATAAAAGTAAAAAGCAAGGTGGGAGAAGGAACAATCTTCACGATTATTCTCCCCATCACACAATCACTATCGGGTATGAAACAATGAAAGATTTCAAAGTTCTCCTCATCGACGATGAAGCCGAATTGGTCTATACCCTGGCAGAACGGCTGGTCATTCGTGGCATAGAAGCGGCGGCGGTAACGGAAGGAGAAGCGGCGCTGGAAATTCTCAAACAAAAACAGTTCGACGTCGTTCTCCTGGATGTTAAAATGCCCGGGATCAGCGGGATCGATTTGATGAAAGAAATCAAGAAAGTTCAACCGGCTGTGAAAATCATCTTGTTGACAGGCCGGGGATCCCAAGAAGAAAGCACAGAAGGCTTACGGGAAGGGGCATTCGATTACCTTTTGAAACCGGTTCAAATCAATGTACTGATCGACAAAATGCAAAAAGCGGTGGATGCTTGAGGAATCAACCAAACATGAACGACTCCTATTCCGAAACCAGGCAGAATCATTTGCAATTCTTTGGGAAAGTCACGGCCAGTGTTTCTCATGAAATCAATAATGTATTCGCCATCATCAATGAAATGGCCGGCCTGTTGGACGATCTTATCGAAGGCACCAAGCAGGGACGTTCACTCGATGCGCAAAAGATCGCTAACATTTCGGAACGGACTCAATCGCACATTCAGCGCGGCAAACAAATTGTGAGACGTTTAAATCGGTTCGCTCACAGCGTCGATGAGAATATTACCCAATTTGATTTAGTGGAAACACTTTCGGATCTGATAAATATTGCGAATCGATTTGCTTCTTTAAAAGGAATACAATTATCACCGGAGTTGCCGGATATACCCATTACAATTGAAAATAACCGATATCTAATGATGATGACGATTTTCTCATCATTGGAGAAATTCTTTCACGAGCTGGATAAAGGAGAAACCGTAGTTGTTACCATAGAACAACAGGAACAGAATGTTCATATCATCATTCAAACGGGTGAGCTCAACAAATCGGTATCAATGGATACGATTTCTTCTAATACAGAAAACCTGATAAAGAAAGTGGGAGGAGATATCCATTCTCAACAACTGGAAGAAAATCGAGTTTCGATCACTTTGTTATTTCCCTATACGATCGAATCCCTCTCATTATAAACGAATAACCTCCAGTTCAAAAAGAAGGAGTATGAAATGGAAACCGGAAAAGTATTATTGGTCGATGATGAACAGGAATTTACCGCCATTTTGTCCGAGCGATTGGAAAGCCGGGGATTAAAGGTAGAATGCGCTTCGAATGGGAAAGAAGCACTTGAAAAAATACAAAAAGAAAGCTATGACATTATCATTCTCGATATGGTCATGCCGGAAATGAACGGACTGGAAACGTTGGAACAGGTCAAGAAAGACCGGCCGGATTTACAGGTCCTGCTTCTGACAGGTCACGCGGATTTGAAAAGCGGCATCGAGGCGATCAAAATGGGCGCGCAGGATTTTTTGGAAAAACCGGCGGATATCCATGAACTGATGAGTAAAATCAAAGAAGCCAAAACCCAAAAAGCCATCTTGGTCGAACAACAAGCCGAAGAGCACATCAGGAACATCCTCAAGACAAAAAGCTGGTAATGATCCTGCTCTACGAAAAGAGAAAATACTATGGAAGATAAGCGAGTCAAAGATATCATGATCCCCCTCGATGATTATCCTCATGTTCCCTATTGGTTCACCTTACTGCAAGTCATTGCAACCATGGAAAAATCATCGATCGAGTTTCACGGACGCAAATCTCTTCCGCGAGTGGTTCTTGTATTTGATCAAGATTACCAATTGTGTGGATATGTTCGCCGGCGGGACATTCTCCGAGGATTGGAACCCTCGTTTCTGGGAACACGTTCCTATAAACACAGCAAAAAAATGTTCGATTTTCAGATCGATCCGAATTTGAGCGAATTATCCCATGATGCCATCATCAATGGTTTTCAGGAGCGAGCCAAAAAACAGGTCAGTGAGGTCATGAACCCGATCCAGTATACCCTCAACGCCGAGGATCATCTCCTCACTGCCATTGGCGAGATGGTAAACTATGATCTCAGCCTCATCCCCGTAATGAGCGATGACCGGGTTGTAGGGGTCGTTCGTTCTGTTGACGTGTTTCATGAAGTGGCCAATATTTTACTGCAGAATGAATGACAGGAAATAGAAAGGGTAGAATCAGCAGTGGCAGACAAAAAAACAGATAAGACCTCCGTTGAGAAAATCCCTTGGGATCCAAATGCTCCCATTCCCGTAAATGCTTATTTGAAAAAAACCGTCAAGCAAATTGATTGGAAACGGTTATTTTTTTTATTACTGGGAATTGTATTGTTCACAACGTTTTATTGTTCGGGGAAATGGCCCGACGCTGTCGACCCGCAAGGGAAAAGTTTTCCGTTGACCCGCGAAGGCCAGGGAGCAATCGCCTTGTTTCTGCTTGCGGCGACGTGGTGGGTATTCGAAGTGCTTCCCATTGGCGTTACCAGTATCACAATCGGTGTCGTTCAAGTCTTGTTTGCCTTGCGCGATGATGAAATTGTGTTCGGAAATTTCATGGCGCCATCCGTATGGTTTATCTTCGCATCCATCACCATCGGTCTTGTATTCACCAAAACCGGACTGACGAAACGAATGGCATACAAGATGTTGGTCGTCGTGGGAGAGCGCACAAGCATGATTTATCTTGGCTGTTTCACGATGACTGCCGCACTTACCTTGATCATGGCACATACGGCAGTGGCGGCCACCATTTTTCCGCTTTTGATGGCGATCTATGCGTTATATGGTGAGGAAGACAAACCGACCAAATTCGGAAAAGGGTTGTTTATGGGAATGGCGTTCACGGCGGGAGCCGGCAGCATCATCACTTTGCTGGGTGCGGCTCGCGGACCGGTCGCGATTGGATTTTTCAATGATATCACCGGCCGTGATATTTCTTTCTTCCAATTGACCTATTATATGTTTCCGATCGGTTGGTTGATGGTATTTTTGCTGTGGGGTTTTTTCATGGTTTTTTATAAGCCAGAAAAAGCCAGGATTCCCGGTTTACGCGAACGAGCCAAATCGTTGTATAGCCGATTGGGGCCGGTTACATTCAATGAAATCTTGGCGGTGATCATTGTATTTTGCACGGTGGCAGCCTTAGGATTTCGCTCTTTCATCCCGGTACTCGAACCGATCAACAAAAGCGCGATCATTCTCCTTTCCACCATTCTGTTTTTCATATTCAGGATCTTGACGGTGGAAGACCTCGAGCAGGTTCCGTGGAACATTATCTTATTGTTCGGAGGAGCCATGTGTATCGGCTACTGCCTGGATCAGACGGAAGCGGCGGAATGGCTGGCTGTCAATTGGTTGGCGATGTTCCAAAATGCGCATTGGTTTGTCTTCGTGCTGGGAATTGCATTTTTCGTTCTTGTAATGACAAATGTAATCATGAACGTCGCGGCCATTGCGATCACGATTCCAGTGGCCATCGTCATCGCGAAATATTTGGGGGTAACACCGGAAATTGTAATTTTTGCCTCTCTGGTTACAGCGGGAATGCCGTTTTTATTCTTGGTAGGTGCGGCTCCCAATGCGATTGCTTATGAAAGCAAACAGTTCAGTTCGACTGAATTTATGCTTGCAGGCATCCCGGCTAGTATTCTACTAATGATTGTGCTCGCTTTTTTCATTTGGTTTATTTGGCCTGTGATGGGGATGCCAATCGTGGTGCCGCAATAAAAGCAATTACAATCCTGAATCGATTTGAATATTCTGTTCGCGGCAATATTCCACTAATTCACTCATCCGGACAATTTGGATTGTATTCGTACGGTGATCTTTCGGGTGATATTCACCGGAAGCGAACAGGATCAACTCCTCGTCCTGTATTAAATGTTGTTCCCGCAAAAACAATCCCGCTTCTGCCGGGCGGATGTATTCTTCGGAAAGTGGGCACATCACCGGATGGACTCCATAATAGAGGTGTAACTCCCGGAAAATCTGTGGACTAAATGTAAGCGCTAGGATTTCCGGTTGAAGGCGCAAGCGAGAAATCAATTTGGCGGTATGCCCCCTCCTTGTGACAGTCACAATCTTGTCGATATCCGCGGCTTGACACAACGTTTTGATCGAATCACAAATCGCCCACTCCACCCCGGTATTGGCAACGGTGTTCAATTGGATAAATCGTTCTGCATATAAAGCGATCCTGGCCATCATTTGAACGGATTTGACCGGATAATGGCCGGCGGCCGTTTCCCCCGAAAGCATCACGACATCGGAACCGTCCAAGATCGCGTTGGCGACATCGGATGTTTCGGCGCGGGTTGGCCGGGGATTCTGCATCATGGATTGAAGCATTTGGGTCGCGGTGATGACCGGCTTCCCCGCTTCATTGCATTTTTGGATGAGACGTTTTTGAATGATCGGTATTTCTTCCGCATCCAGTTCAACCCCCATATCCCCTCGCGCGATCATGATCCCATCGGTATTTTCTAATATGTCATCGAAGTGATCCACGCCCTGCTGGTTTTCAATCTTCGCAATGATCTTGACTGAACTGTTTGTCAAATACTGACGGCTTTGGTGGATATCCTCTTGACTTCGAGTAAACGACAATGCAATGAAATCTACATTCATGTCCTTAGCGAATTGTAAGGTATCTTTGTCTTTCGAACTCAAGGCGTCCAGGGAGAGCGATTTCTTCGGAAAATTCACCGATCTTCCATTCGTCAACAAACCACCATTGTGAAAATGAAAAGTGATCTGCTTCTCTTTCTTGAAATCGATAGAGGCTTCGAAATTTCCGTCATCGATGAGCGCACGGTCTCCGACGTCCAATTCATTGAACACATCCGCATCGAGATAACAACCGTCCGTTTTCTCAAAACCGACATCCAAACAATCCCCTTCATCGACTTCGATATTCACTTTCATGCGAAGCCGGATTTTTGGCCCTTGCGTATCCATGACGATGGGAATGTCGGCAATCGAGCGAATGGTGTCGATCATTTTTCGATATTCTTCGAATGTGCCGTGACTCGTATTGATTCGCGCGGCATTCATACCGGCTTGAACCATGCGGCGAATAGTATCTTCGGTTTTAGCGGAAGGTCCTAAAGTGCACAATATCTTGGTTTTTTTCATCGGCATTTAGTATTATCACCTTTTTATTTTCCTACGCACGAATATGTTCAAAAAGAATTATTACTATTGAGACCAGTTCGGGAATGAAACAGTCGCTTGATAATTGGAATAGTTATATAAAGGATTTCGGATGGGTTTGTATAATTTTCCTTTTTTTGGATTGTCATCTTGGGTATACACCCACAGTTCATAGGTATCCCATACAACCACTTCGTCCCGGCAGTCACCGGTGATATCGAGGACGGCATTGCACAATTCCGGGTGGCCGTCCGCAGGAAAATTCACGACTCGCCTTCCCCATCCATCATACATTCCCCCTTCCTCAACGTTAGGCGAAAGCACAAAAAACTCTTCGGATTCCCCGGTATAATTGATCGGCAGGCACATACTCCCGTGTTGGCATGGCTCGAAATCGTGGTATAAATTCCCATCCGCATCGAAATAATGAATAAGCCCTTGATTGCCCCAAAAATTGATGGAGACGCTTTCGAGACCGGTCAAATCATCTCTCAAGTTGGCCGTAGCAGGATTTTGGACATGACCGAAGTAATGATGTTTCAATACGTTTCCTTTCATGTCTGTAAAAAAGATTCCTTCATCGCTGGCTGCGCAAAGAAGGCGCGGTTCTTGATCGTCCCGCATTTGGGCGATGGCTACACCGTCGGCATGATCATCGATTTTATCGTCCAGAGTCCAGTGCAAATCACCATCATCATCGTAGAGCGAATATCCGATCATCAATTCATCCCGGCCGTCGCTGTCCACATCGTAGGCATAGGGGTAATGCCCGGTGTTGCATTCCCCCTTCCACATCAATTCCAGTTGGTCATTGTATACCCAGAAATATCGGTACCGGTCTTTGATCACAAGATCGGCATCCCGCCCTATTCCGCGAAAATCGCAGAAGAAAAGGCAATCACCCAATATACGAGGAAAAATGTTATGGGGTCCTTCATATTCCGCCGGAGTTTTCGGTGTCGGAGCTTTAAATTTCGTTTTCCCAGTCGACCCATCCGCGACGATGATTTCCTGATTCATGCAATACACCACTTCGTTGTTCCCATCACCATCGAAATCGTGGATTTGAAATCCGACATCATTCGTCAGATGATCTTTCCAGGGATCCGGCTGCCCGATTTGCCATAAAATGTCTCCATCGAATGTCACAGCCGTCAGGCAACTCAATTCGCTGTTCCGGTCCTTGGGGCCGTGGTGAAGTACTTGGCCAAAGAGCACATCGATCTCTCCATCTCCATTCAAATCGCCAAACCGCAGATTCCGGCCGACACCGTAATCATCCATTTTCATTTTCTTCCATACCACTGGCTTGGGATTCGATTCTTGTAACCGCTGTTCTTCAATCTTTTTCTCTCTTATAACAGATTCGATCCGATCCTTTTCTTCCGCAGTAGCTGTGACTTTGATGGAAGAATATCGCGCAGGGCAATCCGCCATCAACCCGACTTTGCCACAAGAAAATGTCGAATCGTTGGCTTCCAATACTATTTGATTATTCAGCTTTGCAGTAAGGCTGCTGCCTTTCGCCTGGATTTCTGCGAATAGAAATTCCCCAAGAACTGGTGTAAATACTTCATCATCCAAGATTTTTTCATACGGTTTGCGATAGGCGGTTGCATGATTGACCAGTTTTAAAACCACTTTTCCTGCATCCACTCCAAAAAAGTAATAGCAGCGGTCGTTCCGATACCGAAAAACAATCCCGCTTTGTTGTTCACTCGCGTCAGGAGCGAATTTGCACGTGATCGCATAATCTCCCCAAAACTCACTGCCGGTCACGACCATCGGATGCGTGTGAGCGCCTTTGGGAGAATGATACACTTGCTGCATCATCGTATCTCCATTCTCACGAATGACTCTCCAAGCCCGTTGCGAACCGACATTCCAGGTAAAGCAGGAAACCACCCATCCCTCCTTCGGTGCAGTATCCCGTAAATAGTGATATTCTGCATGAGCACCGACTACTCCGGGGGAAAACATGCCGGGAGATAAAGAATCGAATTCTTCATTTAATAGGACAACTTCGTCAGCCGCAAATAGATTCATCGAACAAAATAAAAACATACCTATAATCACAAAAATTACAGAAAACAACTTCATCCTTTTACTCCTTCGACCACTCCGCCTCGATTTATTGATATCAGCCACAATTTCTTCTGCCGGCCGTTCATCTTTCCACGATCCGGCAAGAGCCAGAAATTCTTCAGTCGCTTTTTGGGCTGACAGTCTGGGATGGTTCATTCTATCCTCGATTATTGCAACGATTTCTTTGCTGACGGAACGATTATTTTGTTTTGCCTGTGCACTTAGCTTTTTATAAAGATCATCGTCAATATCTTCAATGATCAAAGTTGCCATCTTTTCATTCCTCCAATTCGGAAAAAGATAATATCACTTCCCCGCCTCCCAAATCGTCGCCGCAATATACCGTTCCGGTTCAATCTTGTTCTGAAAATAATAAACCGACACGATCTTCCCATCCGGCCGCTGTACCGTTCGAACATATCCTAAATCCGTTCCGCCACCATCGTCGCGCAGATGAAACGGTTCCGTCCAGGTTTGTCCTTCATCCGAACTGAACTGCGCGCGAATGCCGAACGGTTCGCCTCGATATCCGTATGTCAAACATAACCGTCCGTCTTGCAATTGGATCATGCACGGTGGATTCCCGTCCCCGAGATCATCGACCGGTTTTCCCAGATAATCCCAGGTCACTCCATTGCCTTCCGAAATATACGTATCGATCCAGCGCCGCTCGTTTTCTCTTCGTCTGACCGATGTAATAATACGATTCTCGCTCAACCGCACCGAGGACGGCATGATCGCAAAACCTTCCGGTTCCGGACCGATCCAGGAAACAAACTCCCATGTCTTTCCCCCATCCACAGTCCGCGCACAGAACGGCCGCCCTTCTCTACGGTTCGATTTGGCAGCAGTCAAAAAGACCATGCAATCATGCTTTCCATTGACCAGATAATCCGTGCGCGCCGCAATACCCTTCAATCCTAACATGGGGAAATGAAAAGGTCCCTTCCAATTTTTCCCCCGATTCATCGAATAGTAAAATAAGCATGGCGCGGCATGAACATCCAGCATTCGAAGCGTCATGGCAAAATCGGGATGAGTGAAATCGATGCCACCGGTGCAATCAACCGGTTCTTTCGGTGTCATACCGGGAGGAGCAACACCGTGAAGAGCCGTTCCGCGCGGAATGATGGCGCCGTCTTGGGAAGGATCTTCCAGTGCCCATGTTTTCCCGCCATCCAAACTGCGGGCGAACCAATGTTCCTCCGGCTTTTCTCGATCGATATGATGGCGGTTGCCGAGGTCTTTGTACCAGCCGCGGCTGAATCCCACCAGGATTTCATCTCCCCACGACCAGATGCCATGATTCGCAGGCCATCCTCCGAACCGGCCTTTTTCCTTATAGACAACAACATGTTCGATGACCTTCGGTTCTCCGCAACAGACAGTCACGTCGAATAGAAAAGTAAGAATGACAATACATACAATAAACTTATGGGACATGGGTAACCTCGTTTCACGTTTTTCAGGTATTTTGAACGCAATGGGTAAAATTTATAAGAGGGGAGCAATCAAGATGAATTTGTGGTGCAGACCTCTGGTCTGCACATAAAAACCCAATTGTGGAGCGAACCACATTCAGTCCACTCCACAACATAATGTAAACGATTATCGAGTTTTTAAAATTTCTTCCAAAATTTCCTTCTGATCGCCGTCCGCTGTTTTGGCTGCTTCTTTCAGTTTGGCTTCGATGGCCTCGCCTTTCATGGCAATCAACGCCTTTTTGGCGGTAATGCGGACTGTGTTTTCTTGACTATCCAGCCGATTGATGATCATCGGAACCATATCGGGGTTGCCGATTTTGGAAATCCCCACGATGGAGGCGCACTGAAGATGTTCCTTCTCAGAATTACTGAGAATAAAACCGTAAATTTTCAACGCGTCATCGATGGCTCCATCACGGGCGCGGGCATCGGCATAGCGCAGATAGCTGTCGGCAAAATCTGTTTTTTCCACATCCGTCAAAGATTCATATTCAGGCAATTGAACATCACCCGCCGGTTTTTTCCCGATTCGAGCCAAAGCCATCATGGCCGCCAGCGCGAGATCAGTATTGTACGATCCCATATACTGCGCCGCGAGATCAGTGGCCTGCGTCGCTTTACGATGACCTAGAGCTGCGAGAATTCGCATCTTATGTTCGATCTTTTCATCTTTTTTCAATGCCGCAATCAAGGTCTCAATCGATTTGTCTCCTGGAATACGTTCCAGGCAGAAAACCACCTCTTCCATCCACTCGGGATCGTGAATGGCTTTCGCCACATCCGGAACAACCTCTTCATTTCCAATCAAGGAAAGCCAGCGATAGGCATGCATGCGTATTTCTTTCGAAGTATCATCGCTTAATAGTTTCAACAGTTCTTCAACAACGGCTTTCCGTTTTTCACCGGTTGTTTTTTTGCCGACGGAATGGACGACTTGATCGATGGACTCGAAAGCGGCTTTGGCGACACCGGGATTTTCATGATCCATCAATTTGACTAGCGGTGGTATCACGGAAGCGCTCATGTCTTGACTGTTTGTCCATGCTTTCTGTCGAATCAGGGGACTTTCATCTTGCAGATTTTCAAGAAAATTTTTCTCTTTTTCCGTCAAATCAGCAGCATTACTTTTATGCGCAGAAGCCAAGATCGCTGCCGCGGCTGAGGCGGTTGCAACTCGGCCGAATTGATTTTTTATTGTTGTATTCATTCCGATTCTCCTTTCCTTTTATAAATGATAGACGCCACGGCCGGGGCGGCTGAGCATGCGGTTGGCTTCATCATCGTCGATCACGCGCTCATTGACGGGATCCCACTGCAATTTACGTCCGAGAATACAGGATAGATTTCCAAGGATGCAGAGGGTGGCAACGCGATGGCCGGCTTCGATATGCATGATCGGTTTTTCGCGTGTCCGGATGCAATTCTCGAAATTTTCGCGGTGACCGGGGCTATGAAATACCTGCTCACCGTCCGGCGGAACCTTATAATCTTTCGCTTTTTGTTCGGTGTCGGTATGAGCCGTATCGCCATATGTGATGATCAAGTTGTCTTTTGTGCCGATATAATTGGCGCCGTATGAACCGCGTACCCATTCGAAACCTTCTTCATGCGGCTCCCCAGGCATCGCCCAAATCAAGGTCCAGTTGGGATTTTTAAATTCATATTTAATTTCCATTTCCGGTGGAGTGTCATACATGCCTTCGAATTGAAGATTACCTTTCCCTTCGATGGAAACCGGTCCGGTATCATCGGAATCCATAACCCATAACGCAACACTCATGACATGTGCGCCACGATCGCGGATTTGGCCGCCACCGAGATCCATCACCCAACGGAAAGGCCCGTCGACTTCTCTCGGATTATAGGCCCGCCAGCGCGCCGGTCCGACCCAGCGATCCCAATCCAAAAAGTCCGGCGGCTCCTGATCCGGTGTCCAATCGCCTTTTGGATTCAAGTAATGCCAACACCGAACTTCTTTGACAGTCCCAATTTGACCGTTGCGAATATACTTGCACCCATGATAAGCGCCTTCCTGAGAGCGTCCCTGCGAACCGACCTGAACGATTCGGGCGTAGCGTTCGGCGGCAGTCACCATTGTCCTGCCCTCTTCAATGGTTTTGCAGGCGGGTTTCTCGACATAGACATCTTTCCCCGCTTCGCAGGCATCGATGGTCATCAGAGCGTGCCAGTGATCCGGAGTTGTGACGAAGACGGCATCGATGTCCTTGTTTTCGAGTAATTCCCGATAATCCTTGTACAATTTCGGATTCCCGCCAACGCGCTCCGCCGCGGCGGCGAGATGTTTTTCATTCACATCACAAAGAGCGACGGAAGTGCCCGGCCGTAAAAATGCCTTGCCTCTTCCGCGTATCCCGATATTCCCGAACAACAGCCGGTCACTCGGTGCGGATTCACCGCCTTCCGCGCCGATGACATGGCGCGGCACGACCTGCAGTCCAGCCATACCGGCGGCAGTGGCCGACGCGGATCGTTTTAAAAACGTTCGTCGTGTAGTTTTTTCTTTCCCGATCATATCGTCATTTCCTTCCTTTCCTTGTGCTCCTGAGAAGGTTCACAAATCTCCATTCAAGGTACTATTCCAATTTTTCGTTTGTTTGTGAAGGTGTTCAAAGTGAATACTCAAGACCTTGAACCACAGCAACTGCAATGTGATATGCATTAAATTCACTACTTTCAGTTAATCAATAGAGAAGTCAGCCGCATCAAAGGCTAGATCAAGTTCTTCTGCTGCAACAACCAAGGATTTGTCGAAGGTCCATAGAGGGCATTTCATCAATCGAGAAGAAGCTAAAAGATTCATGTCAACCCATCCAAGACCACGGCCATAGAGTTTATTTGAGTCGATGAAGTGAAGTATTTCCATCGGTTCAGCGAGGGGAGTTGTAGGCAAAGTTTGAAGCAAACCGAGTATTTCTTTCCGATTTTTCAAAACCGAGGTATCAACCAATACAATCATGACTTGCTTTGTCTGCGGCAAATCGGTTGAAGTCTAGGCTCTGATCCTCCAAGATTTGCGAGTCGCCGGGCGCTTTCAAGTGAGATCAAAGTTTCAAGACCAAGGCGAACCAATGATGTCTTTTCCTTCACCCCCGTTAAGCGTGAAGCTTTTTTGAGAAGTTGATCGTCTATATTTAAGGTTGTTCTCATACATATCATTATGCATAAATTATGCAGATAAATCAAGATATAAAAATCGATAAAAAGGAATACCATAGCTAGGCTCAAAAATCGAGATTCTTGTAACCATCGCATTTCCTAATTTTTTTCAATGCCCAAGATCGTGGGTAAATTTGTACCATCGTGTGGGTAATTCTGTCTACTTTTATAAAATAAAATAACTTTTCATTTCCTATAGCCAAGTGTCGCGAAACAGGATATCCGCGATTTCGCGGGATATGATATGGCACTCAATAGAAAATATCATTGAAATTCAGGAAACCGGTGATCGCCTCCAGCGGTTAACAGATGTGTTTTCGACCGTCCCCCATGCCACAAATCATATTGAGGATCGGCGTACTTATCAAAAAAGGAAACAAGCCGGTTATGCAACTCCTTTTGAATGTCGGCATGAAGCGGTTGCCCATAAAGGTTGAACTGTTCACCGGGATCATGGACCAAATCGTATAATTCATAAGGCCCGTTGGGATATCGATGAATATATTTCCACTCCCCGGTACGAATCGCACGGACATTTTCAAATTCATAAAACACCACATTGTCCCATATGATCCCTTTTCCTTTGAGGGCTGGTGAGTAATCTCTTCCCGGCAAAGAAGGTGTTGTGGGAATACGATCTGATAAGTTCAAGTAGTGAAGCACTGTCGGAAGCAGATCATAGTTGCATGTCATCAACTCGCTGATTTGTCCGGCAGGGATACTGCCAGGTTGCCGAAAGATCAGGGGAATATGCATCGTTCCGTCAAATGCATGGAGAGGGCGTGTATGATCACCCATCCCCCAAATCCCATGCTGACCACCGGTCCATCCCTGATCCGCCGCTAAAATGACTAGAGTATTCTCTTCCAAATCCAATTTTTTCAAGGTGTTGAGAATTTCACCCACACCGTCATCTACAGCGCTTAATTCGGCAGCGTATCGCCGCATCGCATGCGCATTGTTTAGATACTGTTTATTGTTATGCAGCCATGGATGCATCTCCTCTCGCGGAAACGAAGAAAGAGTTTTGTCTTCATAATACGCGTCATGCCGATTGCGGACCGGTTTATCGAGGGAGCCTCCCAGCCCATAGGGGCCGTTATAAGACAGGAACAAGAAAAATGGATGGTCTTTGTTTTCCTCGATGAATTTCTTCCCATGGCGAGTCCAAAGTTCCGTAAGATAAGCCGGCTCATTGTAGACTTTGCCATCGTGGATCACTTCTGCATCGTAAAACGTCGTAGTTCCACCATGCGGCATCGTGATCCAGTAGCTGAATCCCTCTTGAGGATGAAGATTTTTGCCCAAATGCCATTTTCCAGTCAGTCCGCAGGTATATCCTTCCTCCGCCAGAATCTGCGGAAGCGTTTGGAATTCTTCGATGGTACTATATGCGTTCGGTCCCATTTGGGCTTCGTTGCGGCCAAGGTAACAGTGTACTCCATGCTGAGAAGGCAATAATCCCGTTAGGTAGGTCGCCCGAGTCGGCGAACAAACGGCATTGGAACTGAACGCGCGTGTAAACCGAATGCCATCTTTTGCCAATCGGTCGATATGGGGAGTGCGTATATCGGGATTGCCGTAACAGCCCAATGTCCACGCGCCGTGATTATCCGTCATGATGAGGACAACATTGGGTCGAGGATTCTCATCGGCAGCAATGGACTTTGACTTTGAAGACAAGCCCATTGCTGTTCCGAGTGTTGAGCCGATCAAAAAGTTTCGTCGGTTCAATTTACTAGAGTTTAAAGAAGAGGGCATCGTCAATTCCCTTTATTATCACTTTTTAACAGTTGGGTAAATACATTCCCGCTTTCTTGAGTATTTGCTGTAATTCGGTAACCGAAACTCCACGTGTGTCCGTATCCTTTTTCGTGGCCATGGCAGCCGCCGTTCCAGCTGCTTGACCGGTGAGATAACAGCCTGGCATGACTCGAATTGAACTTTGCATATAACGGTCGGTACTTACACAACGACCAGCAACCCAAACGTTGGTCAATTTTTTAGGTGTCAGTACGCGATAGGGGACACCGTAACTTTCCCCTTTGCCATACCGCAAAGTATCAAAATCCACTTTATATTCCTGATAGGCTTCATCACCGGAGGTGGAAGCGTGAATGTCAACAGGATATTTGTAGCGTCCGATTTCATCCTCGAAAACCGCTCGCTTTTTGAAATCCTCCAAATTAAGGACATAATCCGCCATGATCCGTCGAGATTCCCGGATTCCCAAAGCCGATCCGGTAATCACCAGTTCCATATCTTCATACCCTTTGAGGTATTCTTTATAATATTTCTCATATTCAAGAAGGAGTTTTCGTCCCCACACCAACGCTTCCGTGACAGAACGTTCATCGGTTCCATCCACTCCAAAGGTATGACCGATATTCCCCCCTCCCAACTCTTCGCCGATACGGTACATCCCGGGCAAGTGACGATCCTCTTTCGTGAATACACCACCCTTGAACGCTTCCGGAAGTAATTGTTCCTGTTTTCCCATTCCGAATTTTCGCGCCGCTTGCCAATCGATGTCCGCCCAGATACTGCATAAGGTGCCGGCCATTACATTGCCGTCTTCATCACCTTGCTCGAAAGGAGCGCCGGCCCAAGCGCACAAATCACCGTCGCCGGTACAGTCGATGTAATATTTCGCCTTGACGCCGAAAAGACCGCTCTTCGCGGCGAGAATCGCTAAAGTAACTTGATTCGAATCGGTTTCGATATCGACCAAACGAGTTTCGAACGTGAATTGCACGCCCGCTTCGCGAACAATTTCGTCATACACCCGTTTCAGCACTTCCGGCTTGATGGTCATACTGCTGGTCGGCCCTGTTCCACCTGCTTCTCTCAGTTTTGTAAGGACATCGTAGCCAACGCCGCCGACAAGTAGGTTGACACCATCGCCAAAATTCTGGAACACCGGAACCAAAGCGGCAGTCCCCATCCCGCCGAAACAATTTTGCCGTTCCGCCAGAAATACGCTACACCCCTGCCGTGCTGCGGCGACGGAAGCTGCTACACCCGCCGGTCCACCACCCGCAACGAATACATCCACTTCATGGCGAATTGGAATTTTTCGCTGAATGGTAATCGTTTTTTCTTGATTCTCGGAAGATTGAAGCGATTTCTCTTCTGCGAACGATGAAGCACTCATCGAACTCAATGCGGTTGCTGCCAATGAGCAATTTAAAAATGATCTTCGATCCATGATGATTTCCTCGTTTTATGTAGTAGAAGTCCGAATAGAGTAAAGGGCGGGAAGTTACATCCCGCCCTCTATTCAATTCAACGATTATATTACTTCAGTTCTAAACTGAATTCTATAGATACAAACTCAATAAATCGCCCAATCCTGAACCGCAACCGGCACCGGTACAAAAGAGTGATCGAACAACTGCGTCGCCAATCCGTCCGAATCCCCGAAATTCTGCAATCCATCGATAATGAGAGTCTGTGGATAAATATCCAGATTGGTCAATCCTTCGACATCATAAATGAATACCATGCTTTTCGTAGTTTGTGGACCATTATGATTGGTGGCGATAAATCGTTCACGTTCGTCATCCACACTCGGAGGTATGATCGTAAAATTCCATACTCCACCTAAACCATCTATCGTAAAATCAAATGTTCCCAACACTTCACCTTGAAAATTGATTTGGTCGACTGAGCCTGTGCCGGGAATCGCGAGAAAGTAATCCGTATCGGGAAAATAAGCGAGAGACCGGTATCCTTTTTCAGTATCAATCTGAGCATTCGGTTCTCCACCTTCCGAACTATAGATATTGATGACAGGTTCATTTGTGTTTGGAATCAAAATATTACCTTCAGGAATAATCCCTTCGGGCATAATCATCGCTTTTCCACTGCCCATCTCATCATCATCGACTCTGAAGTTCGTCAAGTCGGCGATTTCACTCCCGGAAAAACGAACACGGGTGGCATAAGACGGTATCGTGACAGCGGGATCATTCCCCATCACAAAACATTCATTGGCGTTAAAGCTGCTCATCCACGTGCATTTAGTTATTTCTTTCGGTAAACGGAAGAATTCTTGTGTTCCATCCGGAGCTATGCGCAGGATCTCACCAATCCCGGACGGAAATTCCACTGCTTCCGTTGCGGATAAAGGAACACTGGTGATCCCGACATAGCAATTCCCCGCTGGATCAAACGTAATACCAAGCGGTCTACTGCGAGAAGTATCTTCTCGTTCCCACCGAACGATTTGGACAACATTGGCCACTTCATTCTCTTCATCCAATTCCACCTCAATAATCATATCATCAGAGGCATCCACCAGGCATAAATTTCCCGGCGTGAATGGATCACCGTAGGCAAGAGAAACAAAACCGATGACAATCAGTACGCTCAAAAAACACCTAGTTTTTCGCATAATACTTTCCTCCATAGATAAAATTTTGTTACAAAAAAACATGAAAAGAAACGCCGGCCAAAAAGGCGTCACTCCATAATCATTTATCGCATCCTTGATGGATTTTTCAAGGTCCGAATCGCATAATATCCCCGTTGGAATACAATCCATTCGAAACGACAAATGGCGCCAAGTCACCGCCACCGGCGGCTTCAAAATCTCCATCCGGACCGAAACTCATTAACGCCCAAAGATCATTAGGGCTGCCTTGGTTCTTGAAATGCATACCTAATCCTCCGGAATGACGATAACGGTCTGCCATATTCGGTTCCCAATACGGATAGGTATTGTACGGCCCTCCACCAGCCGTAGAAATTTCCATTCGATTAAACTTATCCTCTGGAATGCTCGCCATGTAGGAAACCGGTGTGGTCAATGCCCTAAGACGCTGAAAGCGCGGCAATTGACCACCGATACATTCGCCCGTATAACATCCTCCTGTGTAGGTACGGGGATGGTTATTGTTATCCACTCGATAACTTTCAATGGCCACTCCCAAATTCCGGTGATCCGCTTCTGTCCCCGCGATTTTGGCGCGGGTTTGTGCATTGAGAAAATTAGGAACAGCGATGGCGGCCAAGATTCCAATAATCGCCACTACGATCAAGAGCTCGATGAGAGTAAATCCCTGCTTTTTCATAGTTTGAGATCCTTTATCCCCTAGATATTCATACATCTATCATTTCAACGATACCTTGCCTTCATTATAGACGCGAAGTTCACAAAGTTGGGGGGAATCATTTTTTTTCAACGCTTTCGTTTCCAGGATCAAACGGATGCGGTCAGACTCTTGAGGATCAAAATGGAAAACACGGCGCCGGTGTTCGCTATTCTTTACTTCAACAATGGTTTTCCAACGATCATCATCCAGGATATCGATCCGGTATTTTGGACAACAATAGTCGTAATTTTGAAAAGAAACGTAAATCGTATTGAACGTTTCCCGATCGTCAAATTGCAATTCGATCCATTGCGGATACCCTTGAGAAGAATCGGGGCCCCACGAATGAGGTACGCCCCCCACAGCCCGGTTGAATCCATCGATCACATTGTCAGGTTGAAGCACTATTTTGGGAATCTCTTGTGATCTCACCTGTTCCGGATCGAGAGTGAACGCGTAACATTCCAATCGCATGTTCCAATCGGTATCCTTATACGCTCGGCACGCGTCTTTCACTGCCTGAGGAAATACTTGCCAAGATACGCCTTTTTGTGCAGGTAGAAAAACATAGTAATAAGAATCCGGCTGTACGCGGCAGTTTAATGGAAAAGAAATCCATCCTTCGTTTTGCGGTGGAACAACAGCCTTTGCCTGTGCAAGATTCGTTTGAGAGGAAAAATCCCCAAACGAATCCGCCGGACGCAACGTCAATTCAATCGGTGTAGGTTGCTCCTTGGAGGAATGCAGATAGAAAGCGATTTGATCGATTCGTTTTTTTCCCGGTTTGAACATAACCGCTCGCGGTGTGTCCAATTGATGAACCATCGGTTCTCCGGATGGAGACAAATGATAAGACGGATCCACAATGGTTTTTACACTGGAAGCACTGACTGTACTTTCCCGTGCCAGATCTTCCGGATCGGTATTTTTCGTTCCCATGAGATAACATCCGTCTTTGAGTAATCGTTGCTGCAAATCGTGGATATGATGGTCGGTCACATCTCGGGGAAGAACTTGTTTTTCGATACAGATGCCTGCCGCCGTCCCGACAGCCTGCCCCATGAGACATGTCGTTCTCATAACTCTCACGCCGCCCAAAGCGACATGCGAAACAGAAATATTGCGCCCCGCCATCATGAGATTCTCAATATTGCACGAATAAAGAGAGCGGAAGGGAATGCTGATTTTACGATCGCGATAGGTATGAACCGACATCGGGCCGTTCGTCCAAAATCCGTTCGGATGATGAAGATCGATCCCCCACCCACTATAAGCAACATTATCGGGGTGGATCATCGCATCCATATATTCCCATTGGGTCATGATATAATCCCCCATCAATCTTCGGGATTCCCGCTTGCCGGGAACATACGTGATCCAGGTTAGTTTCCGCTTCTTGTTTTGTTCCTTGAACTTCGGATCATAATTTTTTACATAATTCCAAAGCCCCAGATTGATCCGCAGCAACTCATCGCGAATCTTCTCTGCATCATCAATCGTGTCCATCATCCCGCCAAATTCGACAAACCATTTGAAAAAGCCGCCGTTACGGTCAGTAACCGAATATCCCTTCCCTTTTTCATACTCTCTGTATTTCTCCGACGGAACCGGCATTTCCCGCATAACGCTTCTTGCCTCTTCGACATGGGGTTGAGTATATTGTTGCTGCTCTCCGTAATTTCCTGAACCTTGCGTGAAACGGTGCGCCAATTCTTCCTCTCCGCTGTACACAGGATATGAAACATACCGAAGAGGAACCACGTGCGATTTCCAGCGGATGTATTCCTCAAAATCCGACGGGGATTTCCAATTGTTATACGCCCATTGCGGGCTTTCAAACGAACTTGGTTCCCCCTCGACAAATTTCGCAACTTGCAAGGCATTTCCCATAGTTTTCAAATCCGCCGTCTCGGGCGCCAGCGTTTCATTGAATTCCGACCGTGCTTCCCGTCCTTGGCGAATCACCGCTCCCGCCCAAAAACCAATCCAACCGTCCCCAGTACAATCGATGAAAATTTTTCCAGGAAACAGCAACCGTTCGCCAGAGTGTACATCGAGAGCGAGAATCGCTTCGATCTTTTCACGATCATCCATCACAACATTGATCGCACGAGTATTTAACCGAAGGTCGATCCTGGATTCGTTTCGAACAACCGTTTCCATCGCTGCCGACCAATCGTGATCGCGACCTCGATCCGGTATAGGATAAAATTCCTCGATGATACCGGTCTCCAATGGATCAAAAGGCTCATTGGTACGGTCGCCGGCGGGAGGAACCTTGATTTCATTCGACGCATTCCCCCCCAAGATCGGACGATCTTGAATCAACGTCACAGAGCATCCATGCCGCGCCGCCGAGATCGCCGCTGCACAACCCGCCAATCCCCCGCCAACAACAACGACATCATTTTCGGATGCTTCTTCGATTTGCTTATATGGATCGAAATAACGAATCCGTTGAAATTCCAGATTCAAAATATCGTTTGCAGGTTTGAAGGATTCATCAGACGATAAAATTACAGCATCGCATCGTCCCCACCACCCTGTTAGGTCGTGCAAACGGATTTCCACTTCGCCTTTCGTCAGATCAAATAATCCCCCATCCACCCATTTCCACCGATCGTCCTCGGCTTGGCCGAAAGATATTTGAGACGGTTCGCCGTCGATATAGACCATAAATGTACCAGGACTATATTCAGGGAGCCAATCCTTGCAGCGAATCCACAGGCGATAGGTGTCGTCCGCTGATATAGCGACATGAGTGAATGCATCGTCAATCGGTTCTCCGACTCCATGCGCCAAGAGATAAGGAGAACCCATCACATCCACAAACTGGGAATCGTTTACCCATCCGCCGGTGTGTTCAAAACTTTCGGCTTCCAGCCAGAGAATCTCTGCCGATTGATTTTCACAAGGAACAAGAACACCGATAGCCAGGAAAAATATTAAAAAAATAAATACTCCATAATTCATTTTTTTCAACCTTTAGCAATAACATGGATCGATAGGATTAGAGTACTTCAAACAATGTGAAACTGTAGGTGGAAGAAGAAACACATGAGCATTTATCTACAAAATGTCAATACTAAACGCAAAACGGACTTCTGTGCCTCTAGGGGTAGGGTTTCTCATAATCAGCCGGTAAAATGTTTTTTTAACAAAATGAAAATATGGCTAATGACCATGCATAAGAAGCCAAGCTGGAGAGAAACATGAAACAAGGTTTTACTTTAATCGAGCTACTGATTGTTGTCGCGATCATAGGAATTTTGGCGGCTATTGCCGTTCCGAATTTCATCAACGCCCAGGTTCGAGCCAAAGTCGCTCGCTGCAAGGGGGATATGCGTAATCTTTCCGTCTCTCTTGAATCTTATCGCTTGGATAACAACATGTATCCGCCAACCCCAAGTACAGCCGGAAATCTTCGCTTTGCCCGCCTTTGCCGGCTTACGTCACCAGTAGCATATATGAGTTCAGTTCCACTCGATCCGTTCCGCCAAGGAATCGATCCGGCAGCTTCTGGCATGTTTCAACCGGAAGATAGTGCTTATCCATTATGGGATCCCGATTATGCCAATCCACGCCGGTTGAATGGAACAACATTCCAATACATCCCTTCCCAAAACAATCGCGAAGCGGGATTCGTTTTGCACGGAGCCATGCCGGATACGGATTATGAAGCGGCTGAAGGCGTTCCACTCCATTTTTATGAACCAAGCAATGGTACAATCAGCAGCGGCGATCATTACGTCTTTGGCTCATAACAAAAGAAAAAATCGACTCCCTTCCATTAAAAGTTCCTCAAGCCATCGAATTGAAATTCTGAACGTTTTCCCGTTCAATAATTATATATATTCTTGCTTCTTCTTCTATAAAGTTGTATAATTCTGATAAAATGAATTAAGATTGAATGAATTTTCATTCATATCCTTTGTAAAAGCGGCCCAAATGGTTCGAATCCGTGAAGTTCTATCTCTCCCCAAAAGAGTTATCCCAAGCAGTCGACTTGAGCGAATCGACGATCAAACGTTGGGTTGACCAAGGAAAGATCCAAGCGGAAAAAACGGAAGGCGGTCACCGCAAGATTGCCGTCGAAACAGCCATTCAGTTTATCCGCACCAACAAAATCCCTTTAGCCAAACCGGAGATTTTCGGATTTTCGGAATTGAAATATCTCTCCGGCGATCCACTCGCAAGCGCATCTGCATCGGATCAATTCCATACTTTCTTACTGACCGGACAAGCCGAAAAAGCCAAAGGATTGATTATCTATCTCTATTTGAACGGATCAAGCGTTGCCGGAATCATCGATGGCCCTATCCAATCATCCATGGCTCGAATCGGTGAACTATGGAAGCATGATCAAACCGGAATCGGCATTGAACATCGAGCGACAGATATCTGCATCCAAACCTTGAACGGAATTCGAACGATTTTTCAGCCTGCCCAAAATGCACCTATCGCCCTTGGAGGTGCTCCGTCAGGAGATCCTTATATCCTTCCTTCTTTATCAGTAGCAACAGTTCTGGCATCCGAAGGAATGAAAGCCATTAACTATGGTCCCAATACCCCATTCGAGGTCTTCCACAGTGCAATTGCCCAATATCAACCCCATCTGGTTTGGCTGAGTATCAGTTACAAGAAACGTGGGATCAAATTCGATTCGGCCATGGAAGAACTGGTACAGGTTTCCGATCAGTACGGTAGTAAATTGATCATCGGAGGAAAGGAAAGTCAAAACAGAAAAGTGAACTCGCAGTCAAATATCCATTGCATTGGTTCATTGGTCGAATTAGTCGCTTTTATAAAAGGGTTGAAAGCAAAAACGGCGATCCCATCTCGTCCATGAATTGTTGATCAATCACCCATCCGCCGAGATTCTCAAAACTTTCGGCTTCCACAAGCACCGTCGTGTCTGCCATGCCCACAGATGTGATGAAAAGAAGGCATGAAAGTATCCAACATTTTGCGTACATTATGATCTCTCCTCCTGTAATTCAGGCTGGATATCACAACCCCCTTACCAGCCATTCAACTAAAGGATATTCCACGGTTCTTGCATAGGCCGTGTCAGCAACCGATTCGCTTCCTCATTCCCTTTAAACGTCTCCGTTTCCGGATTCCACTCCAATTTCTCGCCCACTTGAATCGCGATATGTCCGATTTGGCAAAGGGAAGTCGTGCGGTGTCCAATTTCCGCATCGGCCAATGTTTCGCCTCTCCCTTTGATCGCATTGATAAAATCCTGCTTTTCCGGAATCTGCGGTAGGTGGATTTCATCATCTTTGATTTTCGAGTCCAAGATCGAATCCGATGAAGCGGTCAATTTTCGGCTGCTATAATCCGCCTCGATCCATCCTTCGTCTCCTTCGAAACGAACAAATGGACGGCTTGTTGAATAATTCATGCGAACACCATTCGCATATTTATAGTGAACGTCAAAATCGAGCAGCACGCCCCACAATCCCTCTTGCGGGTAAGTTCCCTTCCCTTCCACTTCCACCGGCCCGGTATGGTCGGTGCCGTTTCCCCATTGCGCGATGTCGTTCAGATGCGCCCCCCAATTCGTAATCATACCTTCGCAATAATCACGCACCCGCATCCATCCCGGGCGGCTGAAATCATGCCGCGGATGAACACGCTTCAACGTATAGGGCGCCAGCGGGGCCGGCCCCAGCCACATCATGTAATTCAACTCATCCGGCACCGGCATCTTCGGCTGCGGCGGACATCCGACATCTCCTTTTGGTACTCCTGTCTTGATCGTATGAATCTTCCCGATGCGGCCGTTCAACACCAATTCACACTGACGGTGAAAAACCGGCAGCGAACGGAACTCACTATCGGTTCGGAAAATAACACCTTGCTTACTCACCGTATCACTCAACACCCGTCCCTCCGCAATGCATAGCGTCAAAGGCTTTTCACAGCAGATATGCTTTCCCGCTTTCGCTGCCATGACAGCCATCGGCACATGCCAGTGATCCGGTGTCGAAATCATCACTGCATCGATATCGTCCCTCGTTAAAATTTCCCGAAAATCTCCTGTTGTGTCACACCCAGTATATTTTCCAGAGGATTTCTCTTTTGCATAATGCTCTTCCACAGCCTTTTTGGCTTGTTCAAGCCGCCACGAATCGACATCACATGCGGCAAGAACTTGAGATTCCGGTGAATTGAGGAAAAATTTCACATTCGAATACAGCGCCTGCCGCCCCATCCCGATCATCCCGATTCCAATCCGGTCATTCGCTCCCGAAAATACCCCATTCGGAAAAATAGACGGAAACGACAAGCCGGCAATCCCCAAACCTGCGCTTCTTCGCAAAAAACTACGCCTCGTCTGTTTTGTGGAAACACTCATTGGACAACTCCTTGTTCATTCGCTCTTCCTTGAACCTATATAATTGCAATAAGATAACGTACTATAACTGTGCAGACAGGATGTCCGCACCACAATCTGGGCAGACAGGATGTTTGCACCACAAAATGTATCGCCGACATCCTGTCGGCTGTTCTCAGAACGAAAACCAACACAGTTTATATATACGAAAACACCAAAAGAGTAAATCCTGAAGGGAGAATTCACAAATGTCCGACAAATCCAATAATGTAACCCGGCGCAATTTCGTTAAATCGTCCTTCCTGGCAACCACCACTTTTTCAATCATGAAACCGGAATCCGTTTTCTCTGCAGATGCGAATTCTGCCATGGCGATCGGCCTCATCGGCTGCGGAGGCCGCGGTAACCATGACGCGACCAACTTCCGGCGGCACACAAACAGCCGAATCGCCGCTCTCGCCGATCCCTACGAAGACCGCGTCGCCGGAACCAAGCAAAATTTCGAATCCGACGATCCTAAAACCTTTGTCGGCTTCGATGCTTATCAAAAGCTCTTGAACACAGATGTCGACACTGTCATCATTACCAGCCCTCCCTATTTTCACCCCCAACATTTTGAAGCGGCTGTCGATGCCGGTAAGCACGTCTATATGGAAAAACCGGTAGCAGTTGATACTGTCGGTTCTCTACGAGTCCTTGAAGCGGGGGAAAAGGCTAAAGGCAAAATCAGTGCGATGGTCGGATTTCAAACCCGTTTCAGTGAAGATATGCAAGAAGGGGTAAAACGTATTCACAACGGTGATATCGGTGAAATCGTCTGTGCCCAAGCCCACTACCATTCCGGCTGGCTCAGCCCCCGCCACAAACCCGGGATGCCCGAACAGGAAAAACGAATTCGCAACTGGGTTTTCGACATCGTCCTCTCCGGCGATATCCTGGTCGAGCAAAACATCCACATCCTCGACGTCTGCAACTGGATCATGCAAACCCACCCGGTGAAAGCCTACGGAACCGGCGGACGAAAAATACGTACGCAAGTAGGAGACACCTGGGATCACTACGGCGTGACCTTCTGGTACCCGAACAACGTCGAACTCGTTTTTGCCTCCACACAATTCCTCGACCTCGGCTGGGGCGACGCGGGTGAACGCTTCAACGGCGCAAAAGGCGTTTTCGATTCGATCAATCATCCTGTCAATATCCGCGGAGAAAACGCCTGGAAATTCGAAGGCGATCAGGAACCCAACGAAATCCGCAAAGTGAAAGCGCTATACGATTCTATCGTGAACAAAGACTACGTCAACGAAATCGCTCAAGGAGTAGAGTCCACTCTCACCGCAATCCTGGGACGCACCGCCTCCTATCGCAACAAAGAATATACGTGGGATGAAATGATGAACGAAAAACAAGAGTTCGACGCAGAATTGGATATATAAAAAATACATTCCACTTAATCAAATTCGCAAAATCCCACCCTACAGGGAGTAACATTGAAAGCGAAAACTCACTCTTTTGAGGTGTCACATGATAACCAAAGCCCACCCTTTTGAGGTGTCACATGAAAGCCAAAACCCACCCTTTTGAGGTGTCAC
>CAYPPG010000008.1:82367-122897 GCA_964412555.1 uncultured bacterium | reverse complement strand
CTTTTGAGGTGTCACATGAAAACCAAAACCCACCCTTTTGAGGTGTCACATGAAAGCCAAAACCCACCCTTTTGAGGTGTCACCTGAAAGCCAAAACCCACCCTTTTGAGGTGTCACCTGAAAGCCAAAACCCACCCTGAAGGGGTGACATATGAAAGCCAGTGGGCAACGCCCCTGGTAAATTTGAAAAACAAAAATACCCACCCTGAAGGGGTGGAAGAAAACCATTCTCAGGAGAAAAAATAATGACAAATCACAAATTTTTCTTTCTAATACTCATCGCCATCGCATCAACCACGATCGCCGCAGAAGTCCAACAAGACTTCTCCCCTCCAAAAGACGAACAACAACTCCCCAAAGCCATGCATTCCCAAATGACGGAACTCCCCTCCATCACCGTCGGTCAAGAAGACGCGGTGATCATCGGATCGGACAACCGTGCCCTTCAAGCGGCTGTCGATTACATCGCCGGTCTTGGCGACGGCACCGTCATCATCGGCGAGGGAACCTACACGATGCACGATTCCCTCCATCTCCGCTCCCACGTCACCGTTCGCGGTCAGAATGAAAAAACCGTTCTACGCAAATCGGATAGTGTTTCTTCAAAACTCGCCCTCGACGGTGATTTCGGCGAGGAACAAATTACCGTTGTCAATCCCGACGGATTCGAAGTCGGTTACGGAGTAGCCATCTGGGACAAAAACGCAGGAGGATTTCACACCACCGTCGGACGCATCACCGGCAAAAGAGGAAATACCTTCTCCATAGACGCTCCATTGATGTCCGACTGCATGGTTCACAACGATGCTTCAGCACAAACCGTCTACCCCGTCGTCAGCGGCTATCACATCGAAGGCGCAAAAATCGAAAATATCACAATCGACGGAAACAAAGAAAATAACACCTTCCTGAATGGCTGCCGCGGAGCGGGAATATTTCTCTATCGCGGATTCGGCACCGTTATTGAAAATTGCATTGTCCGCAATTACAACGGCGATGGGATCAGTTTTCAACAGTCGAACGATGTAATAGTACGGAACTGCATTTGCGAAAACAACACCAATCTTGGCCTCCATCCCGGCAGCGGCTCACAGCGCCCCACAATTCAAAATTGTATTGCACGCGGCAACGGTACCGACGGCTTGTTCCTCTGTTGGCGTGTCCGCCACGGTCTGTTTGAAAACAATATCCTGGAAAACAACGGTCGTTTCGGAATCTCCATCGGCCACAAAGATTCGGATAATGTGCTGCGCAACAATCACGTCATCGCAAATCACAGCAACGGCGTCTTCTTCCGCAACGAAACTCTCGGCATGGCCGGCCATCGCAATTTACTAGAAAACAACATCATCGAAAATAACGGCACGGAAAGCGACACCGCCGGCATTCGCATCCGCGGCGAAACCAACGGTCTCATTTTCAAAAACAACATCATCCGCGACACCCGCCCGGATGTAGAACAAACCCAAACCGTCGGCATCCTCATCGAAGAAAAAGCCGGCGATATCACCCTCGAAGGCAACAAAATCGAAGCTCCGAAAAAACTGGACGACCGACGAAAGAAATAAATTCTCCCCCAACGGGGTGGCAGAAGATAACTATTTCCAGGGGCGCTGCCCACTGGCTTTCATCTTTAACCCCTTTGGGGTATTTGGTACGAGGTCACCGTGTACTCCTATTTCATTATGGGCATCATCCTTGGCACCAGCGCCGGCTTCTCCCCCGGCCCGATACTAACCCTGGTCGTGTCCCAAAGTTTACGCTACGGCCGTAAAGAAGGCATAAAAGTCGCACTCTCCCCTTTGATAACCGACATGCCCATCATCGCCGTAACCCTATTTTTATTATCCCAAATCCCAAACCTCGAAACGGTATTGGGATTCATCTCCCTCTTCGGCGCGGCATTTCTGGTCTATCTCGGCTACGAAAGCATCCGCTTCAGCGGCATGGAAACCGAAATCGAAGCCGTCAAACCTCAATCATTGAAAAAAGGAATCATCACCAACACGCTCAACCCTCATCCCTACCTGTTCTGGCTCACCATCGGTTCCCCGATCGTCATCAAAGCGTCTCAAGAAGCAACCACCTCGGCAGCACTGTTTCTATTCGCGTTTTATGTATGCCTAGTCGGAGCAAAGATCGGTATCGCCTACATCATCGGTGGGTGGCGGCAATTTCTGAAGAGCGCTCTTTATGTTTACATCAACCGTTTTCTCGGCATCATTCTCTGGCTCTTCGCGGTTCTCTTTTTCCGTGAAGGATTGTATTATTTATTATAAAATTTTGACATTGGCAGAACGGTAAACATCAAATCGGATGTCCCCGCGATTTCGTCATTATTCACCTCTTCCCCCTTTTCCCACACCGCATAGATTGCATCCTGACCACAAACCATTTTCATGAATCCTACCGGTTTGTCGTTCTGTTCCGTCACTTTTTGAACGCCAAGCCACTCGCCTTTCCAAATGGTGAACAATCCCCCAAAACTGGTAACGATCAACATCCCGTCAGGCCCACATCCAACCTGCGGACGATCCCGCCGCCCGGCTGGCACCGCTTCTCCCAACGATTCCCATTCGCACGGCTCACCGGTTTTTCTGTACACCATACCTCTCCCCGTCACAACAAACACTTCGCCATCATCGGAAATCGCGATACTCGGCGCTTCCCGGTCATCGTCGCTGATTCCACCCCCGCGCCAGGTCTTGCCACCATCCACCGAATACCGGTACGCGCAATTCACCGGCGTCCCATGCCGATACACAACATGAATCGAATCATCCAACGGATTCACGGCAATATCGCCATACACATGATCATTCCGCCCCGCTTTAAATCCCCCGCCGATATCCGGATCTTGGAGCGAACGAAATTGCTTCTCATGCTTCCCCTTCGCCCGCACACCCAGAAATCCGCCATTGGAGCCACCCCGCCGGCAAATATACACCGTGTCCTTCGAATCGATAGCCAACGCCGTATCCCGAACCACATCCGGATCGATTACAATCCATTCCTCCCCATTCCAATACGCATAATATGCGCCGACCATCACATGAGGCCGCCCCTTCGAATCCATAACAATCTCCGGATCACTGCGATGCACTTTCTCCACTTCCACCCCCACAGCCTGCTCGTCACTCCATATCTCGTCGCGGACCGAATAATTCCGGTAATACAAAAAACCGTCGCGAACATAAACCAAATGGATCTTGCCTTTTTGATCCAACACAAGATCGGGATAAGAGCCTTTCGCAATTTGAACAGTCGCCGATTCACAATTCAAAATCACGAGAATCATAAAAATAGGAAAGAATAAATTCATTACGTATCTTGATTTCATTTTACTTTTCTCCATAAAACGCGGTTAAAAATTCCGGTGGTGTTTCATCGAAATCATCAGCCATCCATACTTTCCCTTCCCAACTCCCTCCCGGTTTCCTGGGCTTATCCGATCTGCAAAAAGGAGCAATCTTGGCGATAATCACCCCTTCTTTTTCAATACAATATTCTTCCCCCGCTTGCACCTCATCCAATATGGATTCAAAGTGGGATTTTATTTCTTCTAGTTTTATCACTTTCATGATTCTACCCAACGCCGAACGGACATTGTAAAAAAGGGCACAAAATGTGCCCTTTTTATATCTTCGATTGTGGAGAAAGATCGCTCAGGCCAAATCAAGCACCGCTTTCTCCAAACTCTGGCACAATTCCGGAACATCCTGCGCTTCCACACCGCAGAACGCCAATCGGATACCATTGATCTCTCCCTGCTCGATAGGCACTGTCCCGCACTGATATTTTTTCAGCAGATGATCACACACATCGAACGCTTTGAGTCCTGATTTCGGGCTGAGGTTCACGAAGCAGAAGAAACCGCCCTGGAACGGATCAGGGATAATCAAATCAGTTTGAATCTTCCCGAGTTCTTCTTGCATGATCCGGTAACGCTCGGCCAACAAATCATACGTTTTCTGCCGTTCCGCCAACACTTGATCGATATTCTGCAACGCCTTTAAAGCCGCTTGCTGGGCGTTCATCGAACAATTTGAGACCGTGTTCCGCACGACACCCCGGAACTTGTTGTCGATTTCCTTCGCTAAGTCGTCTTTGTCCGCTTTCTCGAACCAGACATCCGGACAGGCGATATTAATCGTTCCGATACGCGCGCCGTACCACAACAATTCCTTGCTGATTCCATCCAGCTTGACCGGTAGGAAATTCGGTTGCGGTTCCATGCCGTAAAACGTCGAGTATTTCTCGGCGTCATCATCATAGACATAGCCTTCATACGCATCGTCGAAAAGCAGAACCAGTTTCTTGTCCGTACTTTTCACCAGATCCTGGATGGCTTGTGTGATCTCTACGGCCGCTTTCTTCGGCGGGCAGTATCCGGTCGGGTTATTGGGGAAATTCAACATCGCCACCGCCCGGTCATAGTTTCCCCACACTTTCTTGATCGCCCCGATAAAGCCTTCCAGGTTGAAATCCTGTCCTTGAAAAGCCGGAAATTCCTCTATCGCGACACCGACATTCCGCAGGAAAATATTGTCATAGTTTTCCCATCGTTTATCCGGAACGATAATCGGAGCATCCCGGTCGACAAACATGCGTGTACAAATACTGATCGCCCCGGTGATCCCCGGTACAATCACCGGCTGCAAGAGTTGACGTTTCAAACGGTCTGCATGATCCCCCGCCTTATTCAGCAGCCAATTCTGCCACGCCTGACGGAAGGTAGGAACACCCGCTTCCGGCGCATAAGGGAAAATTTCGTTTGCATTCAATTCCGGAAAATATTTTTTCATTGACGGAATACAACACGTGATTTTCGAATCATCCCAATCGTCTTGTATCTGTTTCGCACGTCCGATAGCCGTCCCGATCGTCGCATTGATCTTGGCTTCCGTCTTTGACCGCCCCGTCCAATAAAAGATTCCGGTCGGGTTGTAAATCATCTTTCCGTAATCCGAGAAAAAATCCAAAGCACCAGCTTTTTGCATTGCGGGAAATTCCATAATTGCTCTCCTCTTAACAAAAGATAATGAAAAATGATCTCTGGAGAATCCGATACCGTCAAGGCGCAAATGAGAAGAGAATCGAAAATTCCTTCGATTTTCATGAATCGACAATAGAATATCATCTTTTCTCGATTAAATTTCCCCCTTCCAAGACCTTCAAAAAAACAGCTTGTGGAATCTACTATATCCTTGTCAGATTTGATAATAAAACTCATTAACAAGAAAGGATATATTCATGCAGACAGGATTCCTATATACTCCCATTCAAACTACAATTGCCGTTTTTTTATGGATTATCCTTCCAGTAATCCCCTTCGCAGATGAACCGGATGAACAATGGATAACTCTTTTCAACGGAAGAGATCTGACCGGATGGGAAGTCAAATGTAAACCAGCGGATCATGAGAAACCGTTTTGGAGCGTAGACAATGGAACAATTCTCGCCAACTCCTTGGGCTACAAAGGACACGATTATGTTTGGTTGCAAACAAAACAGGAATATTCAGACTTTGTTCTTCGCTTATGCTTTCAAGCCTATCGTGAAAGCCCCGGAAACAGCGGTGTGCAAATTCGTAGCCGTTACGACGACAAAGCCGGTTGGCTTGACGGTCCTCAAGTCGACATCAATCCACCGGCTCCATGGCGCACCGGAATGATTTGGGATGAAACCCGTGGCAATCAACGATGGCTGTATCCGGACATCCCGAAAGGCAAATGGGTAAATGAATCCATGGCCAATCCAAATATGAAGTTCTATTTTCATGACGAAGGAAACGGCTGGAACGAATTGGAAATCTCCGCCATCGGAATGAAATTGAAAGCCATTCTAAACGGGATTCCTCTCATGGAATATGATGGAACCGGTGTCTTAAATGACGAAGTTCACCGAAAAAGAAACGTCGGACAAACCGGACATATCGCATTGCAAATCCATAAAGGAGATCAATTGAAAATTCGCTTCAAAGATATACGCATACAAGAAACAACCAAATGAAATGGAATGTTTATCTATGATTATTTAATTTTTTCATCAGTAATAATGTAGACATGATACCACTTCAAGCTTTGAAAATAGAGAACTAAAATAACAAAAAAGGTAAGGTGAGGTGGGGAACGACGGTGGATGAATGGGGGTATGATCAATGCTCGATATAACAAGGATTCTGAGCGGCTGGGATTATCATCCGGATGAAGTGACCGTTCGAATCATCCAAGGGGATGACAACACCCCCAAGATTCAAATGCGCTTGGATTTGGGATTGCTCCAAATGGAATATTCCGGCCGGCCGGATGGGCTTCGGCCGCACGGTTTCGAATCACTTCTCGAATATCACCACCAACAACTGGAAAACTATATTCTGGAAAACGGAGAAGATGATGGATTTTTTCTGGATCCGGACGATTGTTCCGCCTTGCGCAGCGAAGCGCTTCAATATTATTACCGATACTTGAGCCTTTATCATATGCAAGAATACGAAGCCGTCGAACGGGATACGGCAAGAAACTTGCGGCTTTTCGATTTCATCAAAAAATACGCCGTCGAGGAGCAGGACCGCTACGCTCTCGAACAGTACCGTCCCTATGTCATCATGATGAATACCCGCGCAGCGGTCTATCGATTGTTAGAAAAAAACCGCCAGGAAGAAGCATCCAATCGGATTCGAGACGCCTTGCGCCGCATCAAATCTTTCTTCGACGAATTGGGGCATCCCGAATTGGCCAAAAAATGCAACGAAGTCGTCATCCTGAAAAGCCTATTGAAAGAAATCGAAAAGAAATGGAAAAGTGATCCGGTACTGCAGCTGCGCGAACGCATGAAAGAAGCCGTCGCACGCGAAGATTACGAAACCGCCGCTCAAATTCGCGATCAAATCCGTGATTTGATGAAGGAATTTTAATTCCCACGTAACACCGGCGTCCCGGCGGCTCTTTTACAAATCCACATGCACCCGCACAGCGGCAACATACGGGAATTCCTGTAAATCCCGTATCCGAAATAGCGTATACCCCTCCGGCGCCGATACCTTCAGTGGATCGGTCTCATTAAACAGAATCATATCACATTCGATCTCTGACAATTTTCGGCTGTTCTCCGTAAATGCCCGCCCCCAAATATAAAGGCCACGAACCAAAAGCTCGTGGCCAAAAATCTCCGGTGATTGAGATAAATCCTTTTTGATTCCGAGATACGTTCTCGGAACATGGATTTTGTTCACTAAGGAGACTTTTTCTTCGTAATTCACGGTGCGTCCACCGAAGTAGAGCATATATGCCAGGTATGCTTTGACGTACTTTATCGTCACACAAAAGCCGGCAGGATACCGGCGATACGAATATACGACTCCTCACCGCACGGCTGATTCCTTGCTGATCTTCACATCCCGAATGGCTAGCCATCCATCGAGCACCGCAAACCGGAAATCGGAACCACCGTTTTGACGATTGACAAAACGGGCGTCCTGCAAACGAACCGTCCGTTTAATCCACTGCTTCGTATTCGTGCACTGCACCGGCGCGGCATCTTTATAGGCACCGTCAAGAGTCGCCGACCGGTCATGAGAATCATACTGCAGCATATGCCTTGCAAAACCTTCATCCCAGTACGAATATTCAACGGTAAGGCTTTCTTGGTTATCGTAATAAAATGGATCGACTACGGAAAAATACATGTACGTATTTCCCGCCGTAGGCGTTTTGACACAACTCACACCGTCGATCTCGGCATTCTCCACCGGTCCGTCCTGTTGTCCGCGGACAAGTTTGATTCCCTCCGATTGCCCGCCTCCTCCCAATGAAATCTCTACTGATCTTGAGTTCCGGTATTCACTCCCTTCATCCGAAGGCGGACGGGGCAACAGATCAGGATGTTCGAGTACAATCTCCTCATCCGATGTTTCCCCCCGTTTGAATTGATCAGCATACTCGCGCGTGATTTCAATATATTGACGGCCATATTCCTTCGAGTGGCAGATATCTGTCCCTTCGTGCATTTCGTTCCATGTTTCAAGCAACGCAATCTGGGCATCACTGTTGAGTGTTTCAATCCACCCCTTCCGGTAAAAATTCCCACCTTCCCGATCCCGAATCGGTGTCGAACGGCCGGGCACGGCGGAATCGTTATAACCGGGGCCGAGTTGCGCCACGGTATCAAAGATATTCGGGCCGTTCAAAGCCGCTCCCCATTGGGTTGTCGCATCGACCGAAAATCCCCAAGAATTATCTTTGATGATATAGGGGCGAACACCATGAAAGTCCCGCTGAAAACGGGCGTAGACATAATCGATAGTGCTTTGGTTATGATGCGCGACAAATCCGCTGGAATAGAGCACAATAATCGGACGCCCATCGATAGCCGCCCAATGACGCGGGTGAATCTGATAAAAGAAATCACGAATCGTGCGGTAAAAAATATCCTTCCCTTCCATTTCCCGCAAATCATATTTTTCCGACCGCCCCGCCACACCGCGAATGCCTGGCAATAGCGTACTCGTGTCGTAAAACATTGCGATTTTCTGGGACGGTTTGCCTTCCCGCTCCCGCCGTTCGATCGCCGTTTGTAACGGTCCGAGTCCTCGAATACTGAAGATCAATCCCTGCCGGAAATAGTTATCCACTACCCCCCAATACACCGGCAGAATGAAATCGATCCCCGCCGCCTCGCAATCCTCCAACTGCTTCGCATGCCATGCAATCGAGTTGAAACTAACCTCTTCCGCCACTGGGAAATGATCCTGAAGGGCATCATCGGTCAAGGCGGCATTATCGAAGAAATGCAGATCGGGATAGTCATACCAATAAAAATAATGTGTCCCGACAATCTTTTGCGTACTCGAAAATGATTCAATATTCTGTAAATTCCCCGCTGCCCAAACCGGCACAAACTCCTGCGCAACAGTGGGGATCACAAGAATCGAGAAAAGAATGACTAGGACAAAAGATACAAAACGATTCATGATCCCTTCTCCTTTTTGATGGATGAGAAAATATGATCAGCAAATTTATTACTCGAAATCGAAAAAAAAACCTTATTTCTGTTCTTCTGATAAAATGGTGGAGATGGATGATTTTTGAATTTCGATCTTAACATTTTCGGCGATTTTCACCACAGCGATATCGTCTTTCAAGCCGATAATCGAACCGTGAATCCCGCCGGCTGTGATCACCTTATCCCCCTTTTTCAACTGATTCACCCGCTCTTCATGCTTCTGGCGTTGTTTCTGCTGTGGACGAATGAGCAGGAAATAGAACACGGCAAAAATCATTCCGAACATCAAAATCGTCTGCCAGAACATCGCTCCCGGATCGGGCTGGGGCGGCGCATCTTGTGCCGCTTCGGCCGCATATACCGTCAATGCGAACATAAGTAACTCCTTTAAATTCAGTAGAATATGATTGGGCGGCCAACAACTCTTCCAAACGCCATCCACCCAAAGACTTTGGAGATAGTATAAATCCCCCGATTCACTGAACAAGGTGACAGAAATGTGGATTCGGCTGTTGACAGATTGGTTTTGGTGACTAATATATTCTACCGTCACAGTTGGGGTGTAGACGAATTGGTAAAGTCACCGGTCTTTGGAACCGGAGTTTGTAGGTTCGAGTCCTACCACCCCAGTTTTCATCCCTCTTTTCAAAACGGACTTCACCTTTCTCCTTCTTCTTTTTAAAATAACAAGTCGCCTATATACTGGATTCGCTGATTCGCTTAATTTTCTATATGTTCTTATTGCAATCTCAAAGGAAATGAGTTATCATGAAAATCGATATTACGAACGAGGAATTTGAGAGTTTACTAGTACTCCTCTATGTGGGAACTTGGATCATAAGAGCACACAAAACCTACGAAGATCCGGAGACCCAAAAATATGATGATCTAGAACAAAAGATCTTTGCCATTGCGCACAAAATGGGGTATGATGATCTCTTCTATTACGAGGAAAAAGAGAAAACTTACTACCCTACTGAGTTTTTTGAAGAAAACAGCGAATGCCATAGATTCATTGACGAGTATGAAAGTGAAATATTCTGGGAAGAATTGATTGAACGCCTAATAAACCGTGATTTTGTCAATCAGGAAGGTATTGAGGCTATCCAATCGATGGGATTGGAAGAACGAATAACAAAATTTAGTGCCTTGGAAGCGATATACAATCGAGAATTCCAACAAAATGGCATAGAGAATTTGAAAATCGTCACATCCGAAAGTGAGGATTCTCAATCTGAAAAGTGAATATTACGCATATTCCCCATCCTCAAAACAGTACACATCACACAGTTTTTTTATTATAAAATAGGAGTCATAGAAGTGAACAGGAACCAGTTGATGAATCAAAGTTGGAAAATTTTAAATCTGTCGTGTTTTGTGAAATGTACAGTTCTTTTATCAGTTTGCCTCGTTTTTACGATCTTCTGTACAAGTGGATATACTGCGGAAGAAACCAAATCCCTCAACCGTCTTCGTGCCCTCGGCCAGGCGTATATGGAAGAAGAAGAATTCCCCAACGCCATCGATTCGTACAAGCAAGCCGTCGCGCTGGAGCCCCAATCTGCATCCGACCGAGTGAATTTAGGCATCGCCTATTATCATGGTGATCACAACAAACAAGCAATCCAAACGTTGGAAAATTCTCTCGAACTGGATCCGAATAATATCTTCGCGTTTTACACCCTTGGCTTGGCCCACAAAAAGATCGGCGACTCGACCTCCGCTCTTCACTATTTCCAAAAAGTAGCCGAACAAGACGACACTGACGCGGCTACGACTTACAACGTCGGTCTCGCCCTCTCCAAAATCGGACGAGCGGACGAAGCCGTACCCTGGTTCGAAAAAACCATCGAACTCGATCCCAAGCATTCCAGTTCTTACTATCAACTCATGATGCATGCCATGCGCAGCAAGAACCGAAACAAAGCTCTCGAATTGCAAAAAAAATTCCGCGAGTTGAAACAAACAGAGGAACAAAAACCACCTGACGCGGTAGATGAGGGGACCTATCTCGGTCCTATCGTTTTCGAAATCCCCCGTAGCGAGCAATTGAAATTCACCTCGGATTTATCGATCCATCTGCAAGAAAATATCGCCTTTCAACAATCATTACAGGAGGCACTCGGTGTCGAACGGGGCCGCTTCCTTGCCGTCATTCCCGATGTGATTCAAAAACAAATTTTAGCCATCGTTTCCAGCGAAAAAGGCTGCTTTGCCGTGCTGCAAGATCAGGAAATGCATGCCAAACAAATCACGGAACCGGTCTACTGGTCTGGCTGCGCCTACACCGATTATGACAATGATGAAGACCCTGATTTACTCCTGTATGGCAACGAGAAAACCATCTTACTCCGCAATGATGGAAACCTGGAATTCACGGATACCAGCGAAACCATCGGCCTTCCCCAAAGTGGCTCCCATGACGCCGTTTGGGTGGATTTCGATCATGAAGGCGACTTGGATCTCATCCTTGCCTGCAAAGATGCAGACAACCTAGTCTATCAAAATAATGGTGATGGCAGTTTCACGAATATCACCGGACAAGTCGAAGGACTCGACTTGACAGGCACGCTTGCCATATCCGTCTGTGACTTTGACAACGACAACGATCTGGATTTCGTACGCATCAACTCGAAAAAACAATTAGAAATTATTTCCAATCTTCGCCAAAACCGATTTACGAAAGTAAATGCAAATGCGCTTTCCTTTGACGAATCTTCGCTGGAAAACCTGCAAATCGAATGCAGGGATTTCGATAACGACCGCCGGATGGATATCGCCTTCACAAACGTTTCTTTGAGCAATATAAAACATTCCAACACCGGTAAGACGTTGGTGTTCAGAGTGAATGAAGATTGGTCGCTTTCGCCCCTAGAACCGTTTACACTCGATGATCCACTCCAGAAACAAATTCGTGCCGTTTTCGATGCCAATAACGACGGGTATGATGATTTCCTGGCCGATTATTACGGCGAGCGTTCACCGGTTCTGTACTTGAACCAATTCCCTTTGCCGCCTCAAGCGAATGAACACGAAATCCCTCTGAAACGCATGTCGCCAGTTTTGACAGCCGATTATGACTTTGAGGGCGACTTGGATGTGTTTACCTTATCGGATGAAGGAAAGCTAACCCTTCTCATGAACGGCGGTGGCAACCGCAATCATTGGATCTCGATGACCGTCAAAGGCAACAAGAATTCGAAAGACGGTTACGGCTCGAAAGTCATCGTCAAAGACGGACTCTTTTTACAGAAAAAAGAGATCACTTCCGCCGCCGTCCATCTCGGCCTTGGCAGCCGTGAGCAAACCGATGTGATCCGTATGACGTGGCCGAACGGGATTTTTCAAAATGTCATTCATGCGGCCGCCGACCAGATTCTTCATGTTACCGAAAAACCCGGCTATGTCGGCTCCTGCGCCTTCGTCTATGCCTGGAACGGGGACAAATTCGAATTTATCGCCGACTCATTATGCACTGCGCCGATCGGTTTGTATGTCGGCGGAGGCTATTTCCCGCCCGATCCGGAAGAATTCATCCGCATCCGCGGCGATCAATTGCAGGCCAAAGACGGCAAACTGGAACTCCGCATTCGTGAGGAACTACGCGAAATCATCTACTTCGACGAGGTGGAACTCCTATCCGTCTCCCATCCATCGGAGATCGATCTATTCGTCAATGAACGCTTCACCACGCCGCCGTTCCCTGAATTCAAATTGATCGGCATGTCCCCAAACGCCCGTCCCCCGCGGAATGCTGTCGATCAAAACGGCAACGATGTAACAGAACTATTGGCGGAAAACGACCATCATTATCCCCGCCCCTTCAGCCCTAGCCGGTACACCGGTTTGGGAAATGAACATCATTTCGAGATCGACCTCGGCGCGCTTTCTAATGCGGAAACGATCTATTTGTTCATGACCGGCTATGTCGATTGGCCTAGTTCCAGCGAAGCCCTTGCACTTGAACAAAACCCATCTCTCGATTTCGTCATGCCGTACCTGCAGGTCAAGAATGAACAAGGCGACTGGGTGACGGCCCTAAATCCGATGGGTTTTCCCGCCGGCAAATTGAAAACGGTGCCCCTCGATATCTCCAACATTTTCCCTACGGAAGACCGGACCATCCGCATCGTCTCGACATTACAAATTCATTGGGATCAAATTCTGGTCGATACCACACCGATTTTGAAAGAATTCAAAATCACAAAACATCCCTTACTCACAGCCGATCTTCGCTATGGTGGATACAGTAAACCGTACATCCTTTCCGGCCGTGGCCCGACATGGTACGATTACAATGTCCGCTTTACCAATTCCCGTTGGGATTACCAAACCGGCTTCTTCACCCGTTTCGGTGATGTTTTCCCGTTGCTGCAAGACTTTGACGATCAATACGTCATCATGCAACACGGCGACGAAGTCGCACTGCAGTTCCAAAACAACGAACAAACGAAGGCAAACGATCGATCAACCACAACCCATTTCCTCCGGTTTGCCGGATGGGTCAAAGATGCGGATCACCTGACCGCCTATGGCTCCACCGTGGAACCGCTTCCCTTCAAAGCCATGTCCGGCTATCCCTACGGCCCAGATGAGTTTTATCCGTTGGATACCGAGCATCTCGACTATTTGGCGACCTATAATACAAGAGAGATTCGTCAAACAAACGAACCGATGAATATCCCCCAAAAAATCACACAAAATTAAAAGTTACTCTACAATTACTTTCATCGTATTAGTGCCTATATGCAATTAAATCCAAGTGTTACACCACAATTTTCAAATTGGCACATATCTTGCAGTATTAACTTTCAGGCAACAAAGCGCTTTGTCGAGCAACGAAATCTACCCCATTGGGTAAAGCAAGCGTCCCGCTTGCTTTTCCCATGGAAAAGAGTGGCACGATCCAACAAATCGTGAAGGTTGATTTCGCATCCACTCACGACTACACCGCCCGCTTCGTACCGCATAGCCAGGGCAAGATTAGTCTACTCTGGCACGGTTCGATGCAGACAAACAAAAGGTGTTGAGAGCCGGTGAGTCTCCCCGGTCCGGGCTGGTGACCCGGACCGCCCCGGTGCTTGGAATGGACAGTTCCCCTCGCAGAGAAAAGGGTGCTGCGGCGGGAGCCATGATCACAGCGTGGTGGCTGTAAAAGGGTAACAGGGGCAATGCGACGTCTGCCCCTGCTCCTCGATCCTCCTTCCAATACACCGGGTCAACTGCAGGACGCGGAGGCGCAAGCTGAAACCGCCAATGCAAACGCATGGGCTGGCCATCATTCCCGCCATGCGCACACAAAACGTAGTCGCCCATAATTTGCCTTGCCGAAGAAAACAAAAACGTTGGGCGCCCAACAAAACTACAAGAAAGGATTCAGGATATCGAATAAAAACAAAAACGATTCAGCCGGACGAAAACCGAATTCGAATTGGAAGAACGGAAAAGATACGATTGGAACACTACGTTTCAATGAGAACAGGATTGGTGTGCAAAAACATTCAACAGAGGGAATCCCTCTGCGAACGCCTCATATTACTAATAAATTCGTTATTATTGCATGCCAAACGGCTGTTTCGGCAACAATTCCACCGTCATCCTGCGGTGATTCTGCCCGATCGCCATCGGCAACGTCCCGTTGTTCGCATGCGGCGATTCAACTTCCCGGTCCGCTACCCACCAAGCATTCAGCTCAAATTGATTTTCATCAAACAAACGAATTTGATCCTCATCCGGTTGAACGGCCACTTCCACTTCTTTCCCCGCCCAGTCTCGTAAATCCACACTCTGCAAAAACCAAGTCTCATGCCACCCCATTCGTGTATTGACACCTTCCCCGTTCACCTGCACATCCATCATCTTGACATTCGGAAATTGTACTTTGCCCCCGCAGGTCAGTATCAAATACAGATCGCACCTTTGCATCGCTTCGTCAGGTACTTGCAACGTGGTACGAAACACCGGTCTTCCCTGCTCCACCCGCAAATCGGTGGACCACTCGATTGGTTGCAGTTGTTCCACCGGTTCGGCTGAAGGGACATTGCCGGGACGCATCTCGACCACCATCACGCTACATCCCGGAACGGCCATCGAAATCGGCTTACCGGATTCGAACTTTGCCGGGATAGCTTCGACATACGGGTATATCACCCGTCCCCAATACGACCGGCCGTTCTCCCCGCGATAATGCGTTGTTTTGTCGAAAGGCACGTCGATCGTTTGTTCCCGCACATCCGGATTCCGCAAAACCAACAGGCCTTCTTCCCCCTTCCAATGCGCATAACCGTATGCTTCCCCTTTGCGCGCATCGCCGCCAACCATAACCGTCTTTTCTAAAAGTTTCCGATTCTCGACCGCCCATTTGGTCGCCTTACCGAGTATTTCCCAGCGGTCCGGCGTCAACCAATCCGGCGTAATGTAATACTCCTGCAGTTGTACACCGCGGCCGAAAAACATCACCACATAATCCGACCATTCCCGCAAGGTCTCCATATCGCCGCCGAGTTTGCAATGCGGGCCGTGGATGATCCCGCAGGTCATCATATCGGAAACGGGGACTAAGTGCCGCCTCTCATTGTAAACCTTATACATATGCGCATCCCGAAAACTCATCGCCCATTCCCGGGGGGCGAGTTGGGGTTGCGTTTTGTCATACCCGAAATCGTGGGTGTCCATCCAGATCGTATCCGCATGCTGCAGCCACCACGGCGAATGCCAAACATAGGACGTCACATTGAGAAAGATGTTCCGCTGCAGAGACCTTTCATACGCGAGCAATTCCAACTCCGCATCCAGATTCGCCTCGAAACCATGCCGGTCGTCCGGCAAATGCCCGTGCCCTTCCGCGGTGCAGCGCAGTTGGTTGAAATCATGTTTGATATAATTCAAATTCCCTTCCAAAATGATTCGTCGAACTGCATCGTGTATGGCGGCGTTGTACTTCGGTTCGGCGAGGCAGTAATATCTCCCCTTATCCGACTTTCCATAGCCTTTCTCTTCCACTCCCCAATTCACATTAAGATTGAAGCCGTTGAACGGCATCCAAATCCCCAAGCGCGATCCGTTCGCTTCGAGCACATCCCGCAACGGAGCCAAGCCATTCGGAAACCGCCCTTCATGGACTTCCCAAATCGAATCCGGCTCTTGCCAACCGTCATCCGGCACAAACGAATCCATTGTAAGTTCGTAGGGATCGAGTAGATTTTCTTTAAATCCCATAAACGAATGCACCAAATTCTCGTGTGTCAATTCATTGCCCTGCAAATCGTACCAGCTGTTGTAATGAAGCAAATTCCTGTACCGCACGCGGATTGCGTCAATGTAATCTTGGAACGCCAATTCAAGCGGATCGCCTTTGAGACCTGTCCCGAAGACCGATTGCTTACTCTCTATGATCCAGTTTCCCTCCTCATCTTGCTTCTTCACTAAACCGGGATAATGCGCAAGTGTGACCAAACCGCCGTTGTATTCCGTTTGACTCCCGGGATACGTCAAACCGGTAAACCATGTATCCCCAAGAAAAATCGGTTGTCCCAATCCGCCCAGATCGCCCAGCATATCCGTCCGAAAGCGTTCCACCTCCAACCGGTCCACTGCGCTCCCTTCCGACATCTGTAAAACAATGCGTTTGTGTAAATATCGATCAATATCGTATTCTACAATGATCAAATAGGGCGCTTCTTCCGGTAATACCTGTCGCGGTTCATACCGCATTCGCACTGACCGCACGCCTTCCCGAATCCCGATTTCCGGTTGGCCAATGCAGACATAATCTGAAATAGTCAACTCATTCCCATCCATCAAGCGAATCAGGAACTCGTCACTCTCAACACGCAGCACATCCGATCCGTCCGCCCGCGAAAACGATTCCGTCCGCCAAACCTCGCCATCGTTCACCAATACACGCCGTATCAATTGATTTTCCAAAACGATCCGATTGTCCTCTTGCACGATCCGCGGTTTGAACTCCATATCGATAACGGTCATGAACATCATTGCTAGGCACGCTATATTCATCGTATTTCCTCCCATCGGCTCTAAGGGGTAGTAAGGGCAAGGTGTCAGTCAATGTCATTCACTCAATCAAGGTTTCTTAAAGTACCCCAAGGGGATTCCAGAAAACAGTTTCTTAAAAATATCCCAACGGGGTTACAGAAGATAGAAAGCATTTTCTAAAAAATACCCCAACGGGGTTACAGAAGATAGCCAGTGGGCAACGCCCCTGGAAAGAAAGCATTAAGAACTTCATTTCACCCTGAAGGGGTGATAGAAAAAACGTTCTGTCACCCCATTGGGGTAAAAGGATTTTTTTATTCATTTTTCCCAGGGGCGTTGCCCGCGGGCTTTCCTCTCACACCCCTTTGGGGTTAACCACCCAAGAATCAAGAAAACATATGACACGGAACTGCGATTATCCTTGCCACCCAGATATTCTTCCATTCGTAATGATCTTGACTCAAAAATGACCTTGTGCCAAGGTTTTGTTTAGTGAATAATGGATTAATAGACATTTAAGAGTATAAGACCAAAAGGGAGATAACATGTCTGTCCAGTTTGTTCTTGAATTTCCTTCCGATTTACCGGAAGAGGGATTACACGACTACGAAGTCATAGAAAAAGGCAAACAAACCGTTGTTCTGGAACTGCTTCGGAAAAACATGATTTCTCAAGGACGAGCCGCTGAACTGTTGGAGATTGATCGCCATAGATTGTTTGAGCTCATGGGAGAATATCACATACCAGTCATTGACTTTACATCCGACGAATTAATAATAGAATTGAGCCAATCTACTATACTATAAATAAAAACATAGCAACGAAAGGAGAACATTTATGGTAAAAAGAAATCTTGCCATTGCGCTACTACTGAGCTGTCTCATGACGACTTGCATGGCTACCGATCACAAACCACCGAAAAGCATTATGATCGAATCGGATGAACTGCTCAATAAGTTAAGCAATTGTCCCTATAACATCATATACGAAACTTACGTTAATAATAATTGGGAACTCTTCGTCATGAACGCCGATGGCAGTGAGGTCAAGAATCTGACCCATACCCCAACCGTTCATGAGATGTATCCTCATGTCTCCCCGGACGGAACCAAAGTTTGTTTTGTTTCCGACGAAGAGCGGGACAGCGGCAAGATCCGCTGTGTCTATTACATGAACATCGACGGCAGCGAAAGAACCACAGTTGCCGAGGGAGCGCGTCAGCCCTGCTGGAGTCCGGACGGCAAAACCATTGCCTATCTGAAAAGTAAATATCCCAAATTCCAAATCAACGATTACGCCACCCAAGGGGTCTGGTTTTACGATCTGGATACGCAAGAACGCCGTGAACACCCGAACAAAGACATTCACCATCTCTATAACATCTGCTGGTCGAAAAACGGCAAGTGGATCGTCGCCACAGTGCACGCGGGCATGGGGTATTCCCACACCAACCTTGCTGTCGAAGTGGGCGGAATGAATGTCTACAATCTCGAAATCGGTGGCTGCCGCCCCGATCTCTGCCCTGACGGCAAACGCATCGCCTGGGGGAAAACCGACAATATCATTTCCGTCGCCGATATCGATCTCGAATCCTCCGTCCCCAAAGTGACCAATATCCGCGATGTCATTGTCGAAAATATCCATGTGTATCATGTCGACTGGTCTCCGGATGGAAAGTATCTATCCTATAGCCGCGGTCCCGGCGGTCAAACACCGGAGGGCGGACCAGGCACGAATCGCGGGATTGCCGAATTGGTGGGAGTCAAGGGAATATGGGACGTCTGTATCACACCGGTCGAAGGCGATAGACTATTCACGGACTTGACCAAACGCAAAGAAACCTGTAAAGAAAGCGACTGGTTTGTTCCATCGAAATAAACATGTGAGGTATTATTTTCATATATGAAACCAATCCAACCGAATCAACGTATTGCACTACTGCTACTCCTTCCACTTCTACTCCCCCTGCAACAATGCGGACTCAAAAAAGTAGGCGAAAAACCTCATCCCATCACATCATTCAAAACTCAATCCGGTATAGAGATGATCATTGTTCCCGGAAGCTCCTTCATGATGGGAAGCGAAAACGGCAACGCGGATGAACAACCCGTTCATCCAGTCACTGTTGACGGTTTCGCGATGGATAAATTTGAGGTGACACAAGACATTTATGAACAACTCATGATGGCGGATCCCTCGCATTTCAAAGATGCGAAGCGCCCTGTCGAACAAGTGCGCTGGTCCGACGGGGCTATGTTCTGCAACGCTCGCTCCGAATTGGAAGGGCTGGAGTCGTGTTACAACCTGGATACCTATGAATGCAATTTCAATGCAACCGGCTATCGTCTTCCTACGGAAGCGGAATGGGAATACGCATGCCGAGCGGGAACGTCGACGGTTTACGATTTCGGTGTCGATCCTCAGAAACTGGGGACATATGCCTGGTACGCAGCAAATTCAAACAACAAGACATCCATCGTCGGAACCAAAAAGCCCAATCAATGGGGGCTTTGTGATATGTACGGGAATGTCATGGAATGGGTGCATGATGTGTATGATGAAAATTACTACGAAAACAGTCCGGAGAACAATCCCCGAGGCCCTGCCGAGGGGAAAAAGCGTGTCCTGCGCGGCGGGGCATGGAATTCCGGTCCCGACGCCTGCCGTCCCTCCTACCGCATGGCCGACGTTCCCGGCATTACCGACGCCTGTTTCGCCCGCGATACCTACGGCTTTCGCTGCGTGAGACGCTTGTCCGATAATGAAATCCAAAGTGTAACAACGAATGAAGGATAATCCTTCCGATCGCTCTTTGAATAGGAAAACGAAAACATGCTGTTTCACACCTGGCCTTTTTTCATCTTTTTTGCCATCTTCTACCCTATTTATCTTTCCATCAAACATACCAAATTTTGCCTGCCTTGGCTTCTGCTGGCTTCATATGTGTTCTACGCCTGGTGGAATCCGCTTTACTTGATCCTGATTGTCTATTCGACTCTGCTTGATTATGCCGTTGTCATTTTCATGGAAAAGAGCCGGTGGAAAAGGACATGGCTGACGATCAGTATTGTCAATAATTTATTCTTGCTTGGATTTTTCAAATACGCCGGTTTTATTACGGACAATCTCAATGGGTTGCTCGCTGCGCTCGAGATTCCTTATGCGGTTCCCGCGCCGTCGGTTCTGCTTCCCGTAGGGATTTCTTTCTATACCTTTCAATCGATGAGTTACACGATTGATTTTTATCGTGGAAAGATCAAAAGGGAGCCGAGTTTCATTCGTTTCGCCGCCTTCGTCTCGCTCTTCCCGCAACTGGTGGCAGGGCCGATCGAACGGGCGAAGAATCTCTTGCCTCAATTATACGGCACACCGCAGATCAGCCGCCATGATGTGACCGATGGGATTTCCCTTTTTGTGCTGGGGCTGTTCAAGAAGGTGGCGCTCGCCAATTATTTGGCGATGTACGTTGACCGCATTTACGCTGTCCCCGATCAATATCAATCTCCGGCTCTCATGCTAGCGACCTTCGCTTTCGGGTGGCAAATCTATTTCGACTTCAGCGGGTACACCGATATGGCGCGGGGAATTGCGCGGATGATGGGGTTCCGCTTGATGCTCAATTTCAACAATCCCTACTTGGCCACCGGGCTTGGGGATTTTTGGTCCCGCTGGCATATCAGTCTTTCGACCTGGTTCAAGGATTATGTGTATATTCCGTTGGGTGGAAACCGCAAGGGGACATTTTTTACATATCGCAATGTTTTTGTTACCATGGTCGTATCGGGTTTTTGGCATGGGGCGGCGTGGACATTCATTATCTGGGGCGCGTTGCATGCTATCGGCACCATGATCACACGAGAGTTGGAACGGAATGCTTGGTACCGAACCAGCGTACCGCGTTGGATCAAGCAGTTATGGGTGTATATCTTTGCGAATTTTACTTGGATCTTTTTCCGGGCGGAAAGTACGCAGGATGCGTGGCTCATCGTGGGGAGAATCTTCGGTACCGCATGGACGAATCCGCAATTCCCCATCCTGGCGCTGCTTCTGACCGTCGGTGTCGCGTCGTATCAATATATCTTCGAATCGAACTGGAGAAGGATTGTGGAGTTGTCTTCCGTTCGCATTGCGTTGGTGGTGGCGATGATACTGTATTTGAGCATCTTTCCCGGAGTGGGTGAACAGCCGTTCATCTATTTCCAATTTTAAGACGTACAACTACGAAATATTATGGAAAAACAATCTGAAAATCATAATGTAGAACTAACTCAACCGCCGGTTACCGATGTTCCGTACGGTTCCCATCTCATTCGGCTATCATTGAAGGAATGGCTTATTGCCGCTGTTTTTTTATTGGCTATTTATTTCGGCCTTCCGGCGCTGTGGAACCAATTCGAACCACTCAAGATTGGTCCCGATTACCGTATTCCGTATGCGTTGAGTAATGATTATTGGATTTTTCAACGATATGTCCATTCCCTCCGAGAACAAGAGGATTTGTTCGTATTGGGTGATTCGGTGATTTGGGGAGAATATGTCACTCCTGACCAGACTTTATCACACTGTTTAAGTAAAAAAGAAAAAGAGAGCCAGTTCGCCAATGTGGGGATCAACGGGATTCATCCGGTGGCGCTGGCCGGCTTGGTCGAATATTACGGGCAGTCCATCTCGCGGCAGCCGGTGATCTTGCACTGCAATCCGCTTTGGATGAGTTCGCCGCGCCACGATTTGCAGAGTGAGAAGGAATTCAGTTTCAACCATCCCCGCTTGGTTTCGCAATTTTACCCGAACATCCCCTGCTATCGGGCGAGTTTCTCGGAGCGGGCGAGTATCGTAGCGGAGCGCGTGTTTCCGTTTCTTCTCTGGGTTCGACATTTGCAGATTGCCTATTTCAACAACCTGGATATTCCCTCGTGGACAATCGAACATCCTTATGCCAATCCTTTGGAACAAATCGAAGAAACGGAATTCCTACCGGAAGACGATCTTCGTCATGGGCACGGTTCCTGGGAAGAGCGCGGAATTCAAAAGCAGGATTTCCCGTGGGTAGAATTGACAAGTTCCTTCCAATGGCGATATTTTCAAAACACGCTCCAGACATTGATCCGGCGGGATAATCGTGTTTTCGTTGTTGTAGGGCCGTTTAACGAACATATGATGACGGAAGAGAGTTTGCGGCTCTATCAAACGGTAAAAAGCGGGATCAAGGATTGGCTCGAATCCACGAATTCGAATTATTGGATACCGGATGTTTTGCCCAGCGAATATTACGCCGACGCCAGCCACCCGACACAGGAAGGGTATGCGCTGCTGGCAGAGAAACTTTATGAGAATAGTTTTTTTAATGAATGGAAAAGGGAGTTGTGATATTGTCTGAATCAGGATTGGCCAGGATGGGAGGATTTTCAGGATAAAAACCATGAAAGTATTTTATGACGATCTGAGAAAACGTTCATTGACCACTGAATACTCGTCAAATTTCGCAAGTCTCTCATTAGGCATAATCCTGTGTATCCTTGAATCCTGGGCATCCTGATTCAGACAAAAAAATTGACAATAAACAGGAGATCATCATGCGTTCATTTTCCTTTATTGCGTTATTCACGATACTATCCTCACTGACGATTCCTCTTTTTGCTGCCGAGTTGGAGGGAACGATTGTCTTTTCCAGTGACCGTTCCGGTACCTGGCGCATTTGGGCGATCGATGCAATCGGAGAGAATTTACGGCAAATTACGGAAGGTTCGGAAGAAGAAAACGATGTCGATCCGAATTTCAGTCCGGATGGGAAACGAATTTTGTTCAGTTCTACGCGCGGGGGAGAGATTGCCGTTTGGCAACTATCGCTTGAAGGAAAAAAGCCGGAAAGAATCTGTACCGGAGATCAGGCGGAATGGTCGCCGGATGGTTCAAAAATTGCATTCCGGCGAGAGGAGAAGTTACTCATCCGTGATCTCGATAGCGGAGAAGAAAAGCAGATCACTCCGGAGGACTGGCCTCATTGTTCAGGACCGGCTTGGAGTCCGGACGGAAAGACCATCGCTTTTGCCTGCCGGTGGGATGCAGGGAATGCCATTTATACTGTTTCGGCCGATGGAGGGGAACCGGTGAAAGTATATGACAAAAAAGGAGCGTGTGAGCCTCATTGGTCCCCGGACGGCGAACGCCTTGTCTATGAAACCGAAACCCATATCTGCACCATCCAACCGGACGGTGAGAAAAACCGTCTCATTACCTATTGGGGTGGGGTACAACGCTATGCGCAATGGAGTCCGGATGGGGAGCATCTTGTGTACTGCCAGGGTGTCAGTGAGAATGGGCCGTGGGAACTGTATATCGTTCCTTCATCCGGTGGATCGCCGATTCAATTGACGAAAGAAGGTTCGGATATGAATCCCGATTGGTGTCAATGATCGAACGCTTGAGGTAATTATGATTTATAAAAAACATATTTTATTCGCGTTATTTATAGGGACAATATCTATTTCGGTAAATTCACAAGAGATCAATCAGATTATTCAAGAAACCGGTTCACCATTTGTGTATTTGCTCGATACAAATTCGGCTGCATCTGAGCCGTTGCCTTCTAAAATACTGAAGAATAAAGCTGGTTGGTCTCTCATTCCGGAAGAAGAGACCCAACACACATTCCATGGCGATACGGTTATTGTCAATAATAAAATTGCACTCGTTTTACGCAAGAACGGAAACGGTACCGCTCTCCATTCGTTGACGGAAGGAGGACCAGTACATCGGGCTGCTCTTCATCCATTCAACCAGGGGCACGATTCATGGGAGCTCGCACAAATCGATATTGTCGAGAACCATTTAAGCGCGGTACAAGTTCATGCGGTTTTTCAATCGGGTGAGATGAAAAATGCCATTGATTTTCGGATCACCGCTGGGGAGAGTATTCTGCAAATCATCCCTGGTGACGGAACTGATAATCTTTTTATTGCCTCCAAACCGGAGTATGTCATTGTCTCCGATTTTTTTAGTGACGATATGGTTTTTTCCGCCAATACGTTTTCACATCCTGTTCGGCTGCCGACCGAAAAAATTCTGATTCACGCCATCGCTGACGGCAACGCTCTGTTGATGGGTGTTTGGGAATCGAACCGGCAAACGGCAATAATACATTTATCCGAAGATTCTGATGAGCGTAAAATAGCAGGCACGGAAATTCAATGTATACAGAATCAAAAAATTTGGCTGGCCTGTTTGGAGCATCCGAATATTTGGGTTGATCACAATTTCGCTAATCAGCCGGAGAATTGGGAACCCCCGTTTCCGGCGCATTGGCGTGTGAATTTCTTACAGGATACAGGATTCGCTTTTTCCGAGACGTTATCGAATATTCAGGCACAAGAGTTTGATCAAGAACCATATCTTGTCTATCCCATCGAGCGTGACCGCGCGACTCCTTTGACACTCTATTGTCCGACGGATGTGATGAGGAATACTCTCGGGGTTGGACCGTGCCAATACATTCTGGAAGCGGAAGGCATCGGGACGGGGGCGGCTCCAACTGCTGACAAAGTTACTGAATGGGTGGAACGGCTATTTGAACGAAACCGGGATGAGCGCTCCAAAGATCAAATCATCGAGCGTTTTGATGAGATGATCAAACTGCTGGAACAGACGCAAACACGGATTGAGCAATACAAAATTTTTGCCGAACAACTCCTGACGATCATCAAAGAAAAACGGGATTCATTGCAAGACATTGCCGCTGAGATCGACCGTTTAGGCTTAACGGTCCAAACCATCCAACAGGTGATTGATTCGAAGATGAACATACAGAATCCACCTCAATACGCTCACGAACGGACTCAAAAAATCATTGCATTAATTGGAAAAGAGGATGTTCTATCCGACTGCAAAAAACTATGCTCTGAGATTCGTTCTGCCGGAGCGGCGCAGGATTATGTACTGGCCAAATCCCGATTGTTGACCCGTTGGCTCAAACAACAATGCATCATGATCCGTGGACGGAATCCATCAGCCAAGGAAATTACTCAACCAGTCCAAGAGCACATTGCCAACATTCTTCAAGAAAACGAATAGGAAAACCGGAGGTTTGTCATGAAGTGTTTTTCGCAATATGGTCTCATCATCGCAATTCTTATTGGAGTAATTTCTATAACGACTTTGTCTCACGCTCAAAATAACGAATCCCCTTTCACAAAAATCTATGATACAGGTAAGCATTCTCCCGCGCCATATTCTTCTGAAACTATACGTCAGAAAGAAAACTGGGTTGCAATTCCAGTAGATCAAAACAATGTCCAATTTCAAGGTGATGCCGTCTTACTCAACAATAGAATCGCTTTGGTTTTCCGTTCCAACGCTTCCGGTGTCGAACTCTATTCCAAGTCGGCGAGCGGATATCACCCCCGGGCAATATTGTCTCCGGCGGCCGATTCATCTAACCTCAAGTTATCTACGATTAAAACAAAAGAAAACAATGAAAGCATCGGTTCGATCGAAGCCTTTTTTGAAGCAGATTCCCAGCGACTTTCGATCACTTTCGAGTTGAATGTAGGCCAAACATTCATTCACACTCTTCCCGGTGAAGGAATGGACAAACTCGATATTCAAGCGGTTTCCCGCTTTGTGGTGCTTCCCGATTTCTTTGCCGACGATATTGTGATCGACGCACGACAATTGCAGGTTGCCAAAGCCGATCTGCCCAGCGAGAATTTCCTTCTACAATTCCTGGGTGACGGCGATGCGGTTCTGATGTCTGTTTGCAATACGATGGAACAAGATATTGCCGTTACTCTTGCCGGCCAAGGAAATAACCGATCGATCACCAATGCGCGAATTCACTACGGACAGGAAGGAGAAATCTGGGTGGCCGTTCTCGATGAACCGGGGGTCTGGCATACTGTAACTGTCGGTAAAGAAGATGAAGGGAAAATTATCGATTTGGATTGGGACATCCCCTTCCCCGCTCAATGGCGTGTTGACTGGCAATGTACAAATCAGTTGACCGACAGTTGGGAGATGCTAGTTCAACAGAATGACGGAACATATTTTAAATATGGCTGGATGGGGCGTTCGGCATCGTTCGGCCAAGAAGATTGGTTGCGTAAAACCAGCCGCCAGCGATGGACGACCGTACTCGGCCTTTTCCCATATCCATGCTGGATCGATAACAAAGGGAATGCGCATCTGCAACCTTTAGAAAAGAATGTCGTGCAATTTGCCGGACCGGCTCTCATCTATCCGATTGCTCGTGTCAGCGAAACTCCGTTGAATCAGTTTACCGTTCTCGATCTTGTTCGTGAAACTTTGGGTGTCGGTCCCTGCGAATACATATTGGATATCGAAGGGCAAAAAAGTTCGTATAAAGGTATCGCCACCTGTGAAGCGAGAACAAAGTTGAATGAGATTTATTCCAAGAGAACGCAGAAGCAAGATAAAGAAAAAATCAACGAACATTTGGACGATGTGTTGGCTTTCATGAAACATATCCGCGGCAGGATTCAGGAGTATATCGACTTCAGCCATGACATGCAAGATTATCTCAAGCAACAAAAAGACGATCATCCGGAGTTGTCCGGTTTTCTTACGAATATAATAAATTTAATCCAAGAAATCGACCGCAGTGTCGCCCGTCGACAATCAAAAATCCATACACCTGCATATGCGGAAGAATTGGTTAATACATTCCGAAAAACATTGATCGATAACACTTCTCCTGATGCTCTCGACCAATGCAAAAAATTAACAGCCGGATTTGTCGAAATCGGCGGGAATCAGGACGAGTTGGTGGGGGAATGCCGAATGGCGGTGAAGTTGCTTCGGCAACGGGCGGGAATCGAGATGGCGAAGAATCCGGAGATTGCTTCAATTTCGCAGGAAATTCGTGAACGGACGCAGGCGATTCTTCGGAATCCGGTGAGTTATGAGGCGCCGCGGCATTAGATTTAGGTAAAAGAGGCGGGAAGGATGCCCGCGCTTCGACATTTGTGCACGCGATTTAAGATGCGGGCAGGGATGCCCGCGCTCCCAGTGGAGGTGATATTGTGCATTTAAAACTTCATTCTTTTCTTTTTTTTATGGGTGTTTTTATTTTTGTCTTTCTTGTTTCATGTAGCCAGCAGGAAGTGGCTATGGAGGAAGTGGTGATTCAGGAGGTTACGACACCGTTGGGGATTGAAATGGTTCTCATCCCCAGCGGGGAGTTTTCGATGGGGAGTGAGGCTGGGGAGGCGGATGAGCGGCCTGTTCATCCGGTCAAGGTCGATTCCTTTTATATGGACAAATACGAAGTCACGCAGAAGGCATATGAAGCCTTGATGGGGAAAAATACATCGAAATTCAAAGACCCGAACCAACCGGTTGAACAATTGGGATGGTTGGCTGCTGTGCAATATTGCAATATGCGTTCGCTGCGGGAGGATCTCGAGCCGTGCTATCAATTTGAACCGCTTCAATGCGATTTTCAAGCGACCGGCTATCGGCTTCCGACCGAAGCAGAATGGGAATATGCGTGCCGCGCCGGCAGTACAACCCCTTATTATTACGGGATCGATCCTGCCAAACTTTCGCGCTATGCATGGTTCAAAGAGAATTCCAATAAAACCACCCAAGCCGTGGGACAAAAAATCCCCAATGCATGGGGGCTGCATGACATGCTGGGGAATGTATGGGAATGGTGTAACGATATTTATCGTGAAGATTATTATGCACAAAGCCAATCGGTCAATCCGCGTGGCCCATTAGAGGGCGATATGCGCGTACTGCGTGGGGGGGGATGGAACAGTTCAGCCGAATCCTGCCGATGCTCTACCCGTTACAGCGAACCGCCCGGTCTTGCCGATACCTGCTTCGGGTATGAAGCCTACGGTTTTCGCTGTGTCAAGCGAGGCAATATCGAAGAACAGTAATCGTTATTTTTCCAAGCGTATTTTTTCTTTCCTCGGACCAACACTTTTCATTGAAATCGGATTGAATCCCAAATCCAACACCGGTGAATTATCTTTTAGGCGAAAATCGTGATTAGAAGGATCGACAAATAAAGGATCGGCAATTTTGGAATGCACATCCTGGCCGCGCTCCTGCCATTCCTTCCATGTCCACTGGGCAAATTTGAACTCTTCGCCGCCGACTTTCCAATAGACATTGGAATCAAATCGGTACTTGTCATCCTTCCAGTTGCTGCCAAGGAGTTTCCCTTGTTTCCAATAGACGATGTTATTCTCAAAAAAGAACGATATATGATCTTCCATGCGCGTGCGCATAATTTGATTTTCTTTCCCGAAGGCAAAAATGTTATTTTGCACCCGGTTTTCTTTTCCGTAGTGCTGGTGAAATCCAGCGCTTTTAGTGTTGTAGACAATGTTGTTTTCGATGAGAATATGGGAACTGCCTTCATCCGGATAAATTCCCCATCCGCCGTAGCCATAGGAAGAGATATCGTGGAAGAGATTGTTACAAATGACGGTTCCCGGCTGCACGCCGAGGGTGTAAATGCCGCCCATATCGCTCAGCATACGCCGGCCGATATGGTGAACGTGATTGTATTCGATCACGTTGTGATGGGCGTTCGTGTTGCGATATCCCCAGGTCCACCCTACGGAAATCCCGCTGTAATAGGTATCGTTGATTTCATTGTGGGCTACTGTATTCCCGCTGCTCTGCCCGATCCAGACGCCGATGGCGGCCGGATAGACAATCCCGATATTGTAAATGTGATTGTCTGTAATCCGATTGTCCGTTGTCAGATCGCTATCCCCTTTTCGGATAGCCGGTTCGCCGATTTTGATCCCTCCTGCTCCTAAATCGGTCATAATATTTCCGACAATTCGATTGTTCTTGCAGCCACGGGTGAATTCCAGTGCATAATTGCCGAGATGTTGAAATACACATTTTTCGATTCGGCATGACTCGACTCCATTTCCACTCACCGCAGCCGGAATATCGAAGGCTGCTTGTATATCGGCATATCCGTTTTCCGGTAATACCCAGGCGGTATGGCTAAAGGTCAGTCCATTTATATGAAGGTGGCGGACAAATTCTTCTTCTGCCGGATTGCCTTTGAACAATACTAATTGTTGAACATTCGGTGCGATCACTTCGGCGGTGTTCATGTCTTCGCCTTCCATCGGCCAATAGGAGAGCGCGCCTGTTTTTTCATTCAAATACCATTCGCCGGGTGTATCAAGTAAGTCGGGAGAGTTTTCGACATAATAACGGGCGTTTCTTTCCTTATTCGAAGGACGGGGATTGCCGGCAAGTGTAGCAATTTTGTTTTCTTGATCGACACTGGCAATCGGCATACGGAGTTCCGCCCAGGCGAGTAACGCGATCACTTCCACATCGCCGCGTTTTGCCCATTCGGGTTTTATATCCTCGTTTTCATATTTGAGTTGAAACGGATGATCTTGGGAGCTGGGGCCGTCGATGTGAAAGAATCCGTCATTGGGGGTACGGGCGCGGGTTCTTCTATTTCCGTTTACGAAAAGTTGGTTGAACTCCCATTTCCCTTCCCTTACTTCCGGAATACTGGCAGTCCAAAGGTCACCTTCACCGGGTTTCCAGTCTTGAATTTTTTCACCACCACTGAATATCGGATGTTCATTTGGATAGGCGGAATAGGTTATCGTACTGTTTTCGGTTCCGGAATCTTGTGGTGAAAATATGATTGGATTTTGCACCTCATAGCGACCGCCCCGGATATAGACATGGATGGGTTGTTCCAGAGGGCCATCCGCTTTCAATTTCCGAATGGCATCCCGGGCTTGTTCTAGGGTGGCAAAGGGACCGTCGCTTTGGCCGTCATTCGGCTCTTCCATCTTTCCCGACCATGCTTCATTTCCTTCCGTCGATACATAGAAAGACAATCCCTCCTCTTGAGCGGCATTGGATATCATACCCGGATTCCACACCATGAGGAAACACAAACAAATTGTAATCTTGAATAATTTTGTCATTTCGCACCTCGTTTCTACAACAATGGAATAATGCACTTTCATTTCAACGTTATTCTTCTTCTTTTTCAATGGAAACAGTATTTTTTTCTCCTCATTCTATTTTTCCCTTGTACCATGCAAGATCTCCTGATTTCGGATTCGAATATCATAACACAAAAAATTTTTCATTATCGTAGCCTCATCATGTTATTATTACAGGAATTGATTAGAATGTTTGTTGATCGGTTCCTGATGTTGAGCCTATAATAGGAAATTTTGTAGATGAAAAGAGATAGCAGTATTCTCTTCTTCTACCCAATACCATAAAGGAGGTTTGAGTTATGAGGAAACGCAAGTTGTTTTGGAGCTGTCTCGTTGTTGTGGCTGCCATGGCTTTTTGGCTACCGCAAACGGAAGCGAGAAGTTTTCGAACGGGTTTCATTCCCAATGGATCTGTCAATCAGTGTGCGAATTGTCACATCAATCCGGGTGGTGGCGGTGCTCGCAATCCATTTGGACAAGCCGTTGGAGCGCTGGTTTCACCAGGAGGTCGAGAGGAATTCTGGGGACCGGCTCTTGCTGCTGAAGACTCCGACGGGGACGGGGTTCCGAATGGAGTGGAACTGCAAGATCCGGATGGGACTTGGGCGCCGGGTGATCCGGCCCCTGGTGATGCTGCACTCGTCACCAATCCAGGTGATCCGGATGATGTTCCCCCTACCAGTGAATTTCCGGGATTACCGGAAGACAATGGTCTTTCCCCGCGCACTGACAGAGCCTTCATCAACACTCCTGATACGATCAACAATTCAAGCACGGAAAGTTTGGGTGTTGCGATCGCCAGCAATGGTAATATCATCATCGGTTGGGAAGATGATGGAGACGGACTCACTGATTTGGAAGCGGTATGGACTTTGTTCGATTCGAACGGGAATTCGATCACTCCTGAAACCGAAATTACGTCCACTCAAGTCAGTGATACACTGATGAGCAAATTTCTCTCCTATTTCCGCCCTGACGGCAGTGCCGTTCCCGGGAGTACGGCTTGGGGTCCAAAAATCAAAGCCAATCCCTTTGGTGACGGGATCGGGATGGGGGCTACTGCCTTTGAGCTCGGACAGGAAATCGAAGAACTGGCTGACATCAATCTTGATGCCGGTGGGGGTGGTGATTTCCCGGCCGTGCAGTTGTTAACGAATGGTGGGGAGCCGATCGAAGTCCTCTCCGGTGTTTCCGATGAAGCGGCAGAACCGGAAGGTGATATTCGAATCGGTGACTGGGGATATCTATCCAATGGTAATGTCGTGATCGTCGGAGAAAGCCGGCAGGAATTCGACTTGCAGGATGTGTATGGCGGAGTTACTGGAAGACACGCCATTTATCGCATACTCGATCAACAGGGAAACGAAGTGCGCCCTGTCGATTTGGTCAGTGAAGCGCCGGAGCCGAATGAAATATGGCATGGAGTTGCGGCGACGGAAAACGGCTTTGGTGTGCGTTTCTCACGCGGTGGCCGTGCAACAGTTCGGCTTTTTGACAACAGCGGGGAACCCGTTTCCGAAGATATCGATATCGGTCTTTTGACTGAAAATGAAGCAACAACCGGAGGCGGTCGTGGTGACAGCGCCGGATTCCACGGAAACGGTGTTGACGCATACGCTATCGCCAATGCCAATGATGGCGACGGAAATGGCTTCAGCGAAGTCTATTTGACCGTCATGAACGCCGACGGCAGTCTTCGATACAGCCGTGTCGCATCGGATGATTTCGAATTTACCAATGCAGGCCGCGTTGATTGTGCAATTTCACCTTCAGGCCGCGCCATTGCCGTATGGGCGGACAATGACGTTACCGGCGGTGCTTTCCGGCTTGTGCATGGCAGATTGTTCGATGCGGAGGGCAATCCTGAAGGTGGTACATTCTTTGTCAGCGAAGAGGAAACCATCGATACAGCGATCGATGAAAGCCGCCGTCCCCGGGTTGCTTGGCGCGGGAACACGGTAGTGATCACGTGGGAAAGTATGAACAGTGAAGACTTTAGTGGGCGTGTTGTCGCTTTTCGTATTTTCGATGTTGAAGGGGAAACGTCTGTTCCGGATTATTCGATTTATTGATTTGTAATCTTTGGTGGGTTTCGCTTGGCTCAACCCACTCTACGGATTTAAGCATCCTACGGTCTTAAGTAAAAATTCAGAGGGAGAATCCAGTTGGTTTCTCCCTTTTTCTTTTTGGGTGTGGAACTTGACCCCCTTTCTCAATAAAATTATTGTTTACAGTACTGATGTTGGCAGCGGAAAAATGAATCCCCGCCTAACGATAGAGGTCATATATGTTCCGATATTTCTTTTTTTATTTGTGGTTGGTATATTTATTTATTCCGGAAATCTGTTACTGCCGAAATGTTTCGCAACAAGAATTTGATAGCGTAAAAGAGGAAATCAAATCCCTTCGTGCTACCGTAAACGATTTAATGATTTCATTTCCCCATGAATATGTGAAAGGGGAAGAATTTCTCTCTCAGTTGAATCAAGTCGAGAAAAACTTGGATCAAGATACGTTCGAAAGGATCGTTGAATCGTTTCAAAAATTGAAAGAAAAAGCGTTGCTCGCCAATCCACTTATTCGTGAATTCCCTATATTGTATGTTGTGCGTCCTCAATATCTTTCGGATCATCATAGTACTGCAACGATGTTCCAAACCGGTGAGATCAACACAGGTAGTTTTCGCGGTGGAAGTGCCTTGAAGACTATCCACTTCGGTTCCGGTGGTGTCACCCGAACATTGCTGGAAGTACCGGAAGGGATTGTGCGTGATCCCGAGATTGATTTCGATGGGATGAAAGTTCTTTTTTCGATGCGAAGGAATATCGATGACGATTATCATCTTCACGAAATCGATTTGCATGGAACGGGATTGAAACAGTTGACTTATGGTTCCGGACTGTCGGATATCGATCCGATGTATTTGCCCGTTGGGAACATCATCTTCATCTCCACCCGTGAGCCGAAGTATTGCCAATGCAACCGGCATATCATGGGGAATTTGTTCAAGATGGATGCCAATGGAGCACATATCCATCAAATCGGCCGTAATACTTTATTTGAAGGCCATCCTTGTTTCATGCCGGATGGTCGGGTCCTTTATGACCGCTGGGAATATGTCGATAAACATTTCGGGCCGGCGTTCGGATTATGGACCGTCAATCCGGACGGAACCAATCATATTCTCTATTATGGAAACAACGCCTGGTCACCGGGGGCGATCCTGGATGCCCGCCCGATTCCCGATACGCAATGGGTGGTTGCCACTTTCGGTTCTTGTCATGATCGACCGTGGGGTGCAATCGGGATCATCGACCGCCGAAAAGGCTTAGATGGGACGAAGCCGATTATCCACAGCTGGCCAAAAGACATTGCTTCACTTTTATCGAATCGGCGAAATTACGGTGAGGGAAAAAGCCGTCATCATCCGGCCGGCGGGCAGATCGATAATTTCAAACAATTGAAAATCAAGTATGAAGATCCATATCCGCTTTCCGACAAATATTTTTTATGCTCCCGCACGATTGAAGGGGAGCGAACCGGAATTTTTCTGATCGATGTTTTTGGTAACGAACTGCTATTGCATACTGAAGGAGCGGGATGTTTTGATCCTATGCCTCTTTCGCCCCGTGAGCGGCCGGATGAAATTGTCAAGCGTACGGATTACGCAAAGAAAGAGGGGTATTTTTATATTGCGGATGTCTATGTGGGATCCGGTATGGAGCGTGTTGAGCGTGGAAGTGTCCAATCGATTCGAGTCGCAGAAGCGCCGGTCAAGCTTTTTTGGACTCAAACCAATTGGAATCTCGATGCGACGCAAGCGCCAGCCATGAATTTCAATTGTACGAATAATAAGAAAATCATCGGGACAGCACCGGTCGAGCCGGACGGATCCGCTTATTTTGCTGCGCCTTCCGATACATTTCTCTTCTTTCAGTTGCTTGATGAGAACGGTAGGGCGATCCAGAGTATGAGAAGCGGTACCATTGTCTTACCGGGTGAAACGGTTGGCTGTGTCGGCTGCCATGAACATCGGCTGACGACAGCCGCCAATCAAGGGTATCCTTTGGCCATGCGCCGTGATCCCAGCGAACTCGAACCGTGGTATGGCCCGCCGCCGCGTGATTTCAATTATCTCACCGAAGTTCAGCCTGTTTTCGACCGTTACTGTATATCTTGCCATGATTATGGAAAAGAAGCTGGAGAGGTTTTGAATCTATCCGGTGATTTGGGATTGGTCTTCAATACATCTTATCTCGAGCTCAATATAAAATCCGCATTGCGATGGTTTCCGGATTCACCCGGAGCTGAAAAATTGTTGATCAAGGCGGTGCATGACGGTCCTGCGGAAGCCCTTCCTCCTTATTCGTGGGGATCGCATCGCAGCCGATTGGTGGACGTGATCCGGAACCAACATCAAGGCATTCCTCTTGATCAAGAAAGTATTGACCGGATCGTGACATGGATTGATATGAATGCTCCTTATTATGGATCGTATGCAAGCGTTTATCCGGAGAATGTGTTTGGGCGCTCTCCACTAAACAATCAAGAAATTGAGGCATTACGAAAATTGACCGGAATCAAAGTTGGGGATATCAGCACTGAACTGAAAGGATCACAAGTCAACTTTACGCGTCCGGAATGGAGTCCTTGTTTAGCCTCCATAAAAGAAAATCCGAAACAATATGAAACGGCATTGGCAATCATTCAGCGCGGGAAAAAGCGTTTGGAACAAAAACCGCGTATGGATATGCCCGGGGCGAAATTACCTGCCTCGGAACTGGCCAAATTGAACAAATACAACTTGCAATGTGAGAGTGAACGCGATGTCCGGGAGGCCATCCGGCACTTACCCGAATCGGCTCCCGTTTTTGCAGTGGAATATTAAAGAAGGAATGGAACCTCTATGACAAGAAAATTTTTCATCATCCTTTTCTTAGCGCTTTTCTTACTCATCAATTATACGTTTACCACAGGTTCTGAGGAGAAACCGGGCTATCATTCTCCTACAGCGTTGGCACTTCAAAACAGTACATTGTATGTCGCTGACCGCACGGCGAAGCAATTGCTATTTTTTGATGTTGATTCAAACAAAATCAGTGATTCCGTTGATTTACCTGCACAACCTACAGGCATGACTTGCGCAGCGGACAATACAATTTACATCACCTGCGATCTCCCCTCTCCGGTGATTTGCATGATTGACGCAAGCTCCAAACAACTCATTTCTTCGATTTCGGCTAGTCATGGAGTTTGCTCGCCGATACTCGATCGTCAGGGAAAACGATTGTATGTGTGCAATCGTTTTGAAAACTCTGTATCCATATACGATATCGATTCAAAATCGGAAATCATTCGCATTCCTGTTCCTCGTGAGCCAATTGCTGCCACGCTGACGGTGGATCATAACACTCTCCTTGTGGCTAATCATCTTCCGGTAGATCCCTCCGATCAAGATTATGTTGCCGCACTGGTCACTCTCATCGATATCGACAATCTTAAAGTCGCGAAAAATATCAAGTTGCTGAACGGGAGCACTGCTTTGCAAGATATATGCATTTCTCCGGATGGACGGTATGCCTATGTCTCCCATATTCTCGCCCGTTTTCAGCTACCGACTTTTCAACTCGACCGCGGTTGGATGAATACCAATGCACTCAGCATCATCGATATCCAAAAGCAAACACTTCTCAATACGGTTTTATTGGACGATGTGGACCGGGGAGCCGCGAATCCGTGGGGAGTCGCTTGTTCGGAGGATGGTTCACTTGTTTGTGTCACTCATGCCGGAACTCATGAAGTCAGCCTCATCGATGCTGCAGCACTTTTCAACAAATTGAAAGAAATGCCAAAGACCGTTGACCGGTCTCAGAATTACACGTATCCGCCTTCATCGCTGACAGCAGATGATGTCCCCAATGATTTGTCTTTTATCGCTCCATTCCGAGAGCGAATTTCTCTCAAAGGAAATGGGCCACGGGCATTGCTAATTTATGATGACATACTTTATGCTGCCAATTATTTTTCCAATGATTTAAGCGTCATCAATCTATCTTCAAAGAAGAGACGTCAGGTACGAACGATTTCACTTGGTCCGGAACCACTCCCGGGAGCAGTTCGGCGGGGGGAAATGAAATTTCATGATTCGGCGCTTTGTTTCCAGCAATGGCAAAGCTGCGCCAGCTGCCACCCTGACGGCCGTGTGGATGCTCTCAACTGGGATTTGTTGAACGATGGAATTGGGAATCCGAAAAACACAAAAAGTCTTCTCCTTTCTCATGAAACGCCGCCGGCGATGGGAACTGGCGTTCGAGCCAATGCCGAAGAAGCCGTTCGCTCCGGCATCAAGCACATTTTATTTTTAGTGAGACCGGAACGGGATGCGTTGGATATTGACGAGTTCCTAAAAGAAATGGAACCTGTGCCCAGTCCGTATTTGGAAAATGGACAATTGACTGCAGCGGCACAGCGAGGAAAAGAGATATTTTATCGTGAGGAAACGGCTTGTGCGGCTTGTCATAAGGGGGAGTTGTTTACGGATTTGCGAAGTTATGCTGTCGGCACGCGTGGACAATACGATCGGACAAATATTTTCGATACGCCGACGTTGATTGAACTTTGGCGGACGGGGCCTTATCTTCATGACGGCAGGGCTACGACGTTGTTGGAAGTGTTTACAAAATATAATTCGAGTGATCAGCACGGGAAAACATCGCAGTTGAGTGAGGGGGAGCTGGATGATCTTGTAATGTATCTGCGTTCCTTGTAGTTTTTCTTTCGCCCTTTCAGGGCTTACAACATTTTATTTGTGACATACACAGGGCGTTGCCCATGTGCTATCTTATTACACCCTTTCAGGGTTACAAACTTGATATTTTTTACCATTTCCAGATTTTTACCGGGTAACCAAGGCGAGATGGCGATCATCCCGGGTTGCGTAGCGATATTTGGCAAGGGTAGACTTCGCTTACCCTTGCTACCCGGTGGACTTTGTTTCCCTTCACTATCCGGTAAAGTGCAAGCGAGACGTTTGCTCTACCCGATTCCATTATTCATTCGTTTTCAGTCATAGAATAAAATAACCGGTAATTATGGTAAATTTCCCGTTTTGATTGACCGGAGAGAGGGGAATATTCACCGACGTGGATCACATTTTGCTCAGGGATGAATTGCAGAACTCGAAGCCATCCGTCGCCGCCGTTTTTCATGCTTTGATAATCGGTGAGCATTTCGTATACGAGTTTTCCGGAATCGTTCATGCTGGTTTGTAAGGTTAGCGCGCCAACGTGGCCGCATACGACCAACAAGATATTGTCGTTTTGGCGGACCAATCGATCCCATACCGTATCTCCGTCATCATTGCGGCCGGAAGGTCCCATATAACGATGAGTCGCCACAATCACTCGACGAGTATCATGCTGCTTCACGATCTGATCCGCCCATTGCAAGACTTGCTCATTGGGTGAGTATTCGAGATTCATTACTAAAAATTTCATTCCACCCGTTTCGAATAAAATATAATTGCTATCGTTTTTACCGCTGAAGTGGCCGCCGTACCAATCGAATTTCTCAAAATCGCTGACCGGGAAATATCTATTGAACAGGGTGGTATCCCGCAATTTGGTGTCCATATCATGATTTCCAGGCGCAAGACTAACTGGCACGACACCATCGAGAAAGCGATGAGCTTCCCGCGCGATCTTCCATTCCTCTTCCCGGTGATTGTGGTTTTGAACGATATCCCCAAGATGAATCACGCATTGGATATTTTGTTCCTCTATATTGTCGCGTATCCACTGGGTTTGAATCTTGTAGGTTTCATGATACGTTTCCGAATAAAATTGCGTGTCGGGTAATAAAACGATCGAAAACGATTTCTTTTCTTGTTCTTCCGCTGCCACTCCTAGAAAACAACAACAAGACAAAACGAAGAACAAGGATATTAGCCAGGTTGTTTTTTTTCGTTTTGCGTACATTTTCTTCTCCTATGAATCAAAGATTTCTGTCAGTGTATCGCATCCTCGCTTCAGAAACAAGCATCTTTCTGCTCAGAATGGATTTCTCATAGAAAATAAACGTGTTAAAATCTTGTCAAGGTTTATTATTGTGGTGTAGACCTCCGGTCTGCATTGATTCATGCGAAGACCAGAGGTCTGCACCACAAAATGGAATGTTGGAGAATCAGATGAACGCTGTACACATGAACTGGATTATCTTGGTCATCGTGCTCATGATCGGCAGTTTCGTAACAGAATCTTATTGCATAGAGCAGGAAGGATATCGGGAGCGGATTGAACAAGACTGGTTTCTCCAAGAAGAAAGAATGGGGCGTAATCCATCCGATCCTGAAACTGTACGCATTCTCGTTGAACGATTCAAAACATTGTTTCATAACTTATCATCCATGCCGGGTTGTCCTGATTTGTCAAATGAATCCTCGTTTCTCAAAACTGTTGAACCGAAATTGGGGAAGCTGAATCAATATTCCGAAGCGGAACGATTGTCTTTGTATCGGGACATTCGCTGGATGAACCGCAACATGGCTTTAAAAAATCCGTTATTCGCGGATACCCCAATTGTTTTTATGCAACGCAAGCGATTTATTTGCCAGATGCTTCATGAATATCTAGGCTACTATTACGACTATGAAGATATCGCCGGTGGCGGTGTATATCTTCTTGAAAATCCTGGCCAGTCCTTCGAAACATGCGACTTGATCCGCGGAAGGCTGCCCCGCGGTAATTATACTACCTTAGCGTTATCGTATGATGCAAACAAAATTTATTTCGCTTTTGCCGAACGGGCTTCTGAAAAACCGGATTATTATTCCAAGGATCGAAAATGTTTTCATCTATTCTCGATGAATCGGGATGGAAGTGATTTGCGGCAGTTGACAGATGGACTGTTTGACGATTTCGATCCTTGTGAGTTGCCGGACGGTGGTCTGGCATTCATGTCCACCCGCCGAGGCGGTTTCGGACGTTGTCACAATCCCTGGGAACCTCTTCCTGCATACACACTGCATCGAATGGATCCGGCTGGCACGGATATTCAAACACTCTCTTATCACGAAACCAATGAGTGGCATCCGAACGTACTCAACGATGGCCGCATCGTATATACCCGATGGGATTATGTGGATCGCTCTGCTGCTCATTTCCATGGATTATGGGCGACAAATCCGGATGGGTCCAATCCGATTGTTCTTTTCGGTAGTTACACACAACGCATCAATGCCTGTTATCAGCCGCATCCCATCCCCGGCTCGGACAAGATCATGTTCATCGCAGGGGCGCATCATGCCAATGTCGGCGGCTCGTTGGTCATTGTCGATCCAAACCGCGCTGAGTTCGAACAACAAACCGGCCAAGACAGTTTCGAATCGATTGAAGTGCTAACCCCGGAAGTCTGTTTTCCCGAAGCTCCCGGCTGGCCGGACAGTTATTTTCACAGTCCTTGGCCGCTATCGGAAAATTATTACCTCGTTTCTTTCAGTTTCGATCCCCTTCCCGGTATGGGGCCGAAAGTGAAAGAGGACAATGAAACCGGTCTTTATTATATGGATCGCTTTGGGAATCTCGAGCTTCTTTATCGGGAAAAGGGGATTTCCTGCATGTATCCTATCCCCTTACAACCTCGCAATGTTCCGCCGGTGATCCCAAGTACTTTGAATCCCTCGCTCGAAGATGAAGGGGAATTTGTGCTTAGCGATATCCATGAAAGCCATTTCAAATTACCTTCATCCCGCCCGATTACAGAATTGCGAATATTTCAGGTTCTGCCCAAAAGCGAAACCCATGTTGCCAATCAACCGCGTCTTGGCTACGCCAATGCCGAATCCGCCCGTATGTTGCTTGGCACCGTACCTGTCGCTGAGGATGGTTCCGCCTATTTTCGCGCACCTGCTCGGAAGCCTATCTATTTTCAAGCCGTCGATAAAACCGGGCGTGCTATACAAACCATGCGCAGCGTCACGTATCTTCAACCAGGGGAACAGCGCGGCTGTATTGGTTGTCATGAACCGCGCAAAATTGCTGCCGATAACCAACGCCCAATCGCGATGCAGCATGAGCCATCAATCATCCAAGCCGGTCCGGACGGATCCAAACCGTGGAGTTATCCCCGTTTGATTCAACCATTGCTTGACCGGGATTGCATCACTTGCCATGGCAATTCCGCAGAAAACAGCGCCCCCTGCCTCATCGGCAACGCATCGGGGACTTTCTCTGTTTCTTATGTAAATCTCAAACCCTACGTTCGATGGTATGAATGGGGGGGAGCGACAATTGAACCGATCGTAACCAGACCCGGTCAAATGCCGAGTGATATCAGCTCCTTGACGGGAATTTTGGATGCTCATATGGAAGCGGGAAAAATCAATTTGAGTCAAGATGAGCTTCGGACTTTTTACCTTTGGCTTGATGGAAATGCTTCTTTCTATGGGGCGTATTCTCAAGCGGAGCAGATTGCGCAGGGGCGGGGGGAGGTGATTCCACCGCCGGAATTGCAGTGAGTGATTTTGCACGCGTTGGATGATGCGGGCAGGGATGCCCGTGCTCCTAGTTAC
>CAYPPG010000008.1:0-82267 GCA_964412555.1 uncultured bacterium | reverse complement strand
GTGCTTCTAGTTTCGTGCTTCTAGTTTCGTGCTTCTAGTTTCGTGCTTCTAGTTTCGTGCTTCTAGTTTTGCATCCTATCCACTTTTCGGTTTCGTAATAGACAAAGAATGTATCCCATTCTTTTAAAGTACTGGTATAATAACAAAAAAAACATCTGTTTAGACGAAATTGATTCTATAATTTTTGTATAATGAATACAATAAGTAAGTCACTCATCCCTTCTCTCCCTACGACCAACTCTGAACCTGCGGTCCAACAGGTTTTGAAGTCGTTGTATCAATCAGACTCGAGCATAACCTGCGGGCAATTGATTGGATCGTCCAAATCCCTTCTTATTTCCACGCTGGTTCAGGAGTTGAAACGTCCTTTGATCCTTGCGACTCCAGAGCAAAGCGATGCATATTTGATGCTGGACGATCTTCAATTCTTCCTGAATCAGCGTGGCCTGGAAATCCCGCTCTTTGTTTTCCCTCATCTCGAAATTTTACCCTATGAGTCGACTGTCCCCGAACTCACGATTCGTATGGAACGTTTGGCGCCGATCCAATATTTCATGGAACACGGAAACGAAAATGAGCATCCTTTTATCGTAATCACGCCGATTGCCGCTCTTTTAAAAAAAGTACCGCCATTGGAAACGCTGGAACAAAAAGCGCTCCGGTTCCGATCCGCTACGGAAATCAGTCGTGAATCCGTGCGTGAATGGTTGGTAACACAAGGGTATGAATTCCGCGATTTGATCGCACAACGCGGTGATTTTTCGATTCGCGGCGACATTGTCGATATTTATTCTTTCTCTTATCCCGATCCAGTCCGCATCGAGTTTTGGGGTGATGAGGTCGATTCCATCCGGCTTTTCGATGTTTCCACACAACGCTCCAAAGACCAAATCAAAGAAACCATTGTCTATCCCAGCAATGAAGAACCTTTAATACGGGAAGCGCTGGCGAATGAAAAAGAACTCAAATCTCTCCCTTCCCTTTTTGGTGAAGACACGCTGACAGTTTTTTTAGAGCAGGAAGTTGTCGAGAAAGAAGGTGTCGAGTTTTTTCGCTTGGCGGATAAACGGTATCGGGAAGCAACCACCGGACAGAAAGAGGATCACGAACTTCATCTCGGCGAAGAAGATTTCCACAAGCATCAAGAAGTATTGCTTGAAGCACCGGAAATTCTCTATTTCACATGGGATGATTTTCTGGACGATACGGACACGCGCCAATCATTATACTTAACAGAATTCACCCTTGAACCGTCTCCCTCTCATATCAATTTCGGATTTGGTACACCGCAGATTTTCGGTGAGGAAAAAGCCGATCGGATTCAAAGTTTGATACGATCCTGCACAGCGGGTGAGCAGGTCTTTATCATCTGCGACAACACCGGTCAGCAAAGCCGGATGGATGAGATATTGGAAGATCAGCGAAAACGGCTGGAAATCCCACCGGATTCCCCATTTCCACAAACGCTGACCGGTGATTTGCATCGCGGTTTCTTCATTCATTCGCATAAAACGTTGATTTGTACTGATCGGGAAATCTTTGGGCGTTACCGGCGTTTCCGTACACCGGTCAGGGAAGGCATCGCTCTACCGGTCATTGAATTAGTCGATTTGAAACCCGGCGATTATGTTGTTCACATCGATCACGGTATCGGCCGGTTCGTTGCCTTGCGGCGGATGGAGTTGGACGGTAAGGAAGGAGAGTTCCTCGAAATTCATTATGCGGAAGGCGGAGTGCTGTATGTTCCTATCGAACAGGTTGACCGGGTTGGGCGCTACATCGGAGGGGACAACGCGACGCCTACCCTCGCCAAACTTGGAACCAAGAACTGGGAGCGTTCCAAAGCACGTGCGAAACAAGCCATCGAGGATATGGCGGAGGAATTGCTGGAGCTTTACGCAACCCGCTCCATCCGCCAAGGCCACAGCTTCAATACAGACACAACCTGGCAGCATGAGTTTGAAGCGTCGTTTTTGTATGAAGAAACCGCCGATCAATGGCGCGCCATCGAAGAAGTCAAGCGGGATATGGAAACCATGGAACCCATGGACCGTCTGATCTGTGGCGACGTCGGTTTCGGAAAGACGGAAGTGGGGATTCGGGCCGCTTTCAAAGCTGTAATGGACGGTAAACAAGTTGCGATTTTGGTTCCGACCACCATTCTTTGTGAGCAGCATTACAATACATTCCGGGAGCGGTTAGCCGATTATCCGATCCAAATTGAAATGCTTTCCCGCTTTCGCAGCGGTGGAGAACAAAAAGAGGCTATTCAATCGATCAAAAAAGGCGATATTGACATCGTTGTTGGAACTCATCGGCTGCTTTCGAAAGATGTCACTTTTGCCGATCTCGGTCTTGTGATCATCGATGAAGAACAGCGATTCGGTGTCAAACACAAAGAAAGATTACGTCAACTGCGGCAGGTAGTCGATACACTCACTCTTACCGCCACCCCCATCCCGCGGACTTTATACATGTCACTTTCCGGTATCCGCAATATGAGTTTGATCAGCACTCCGCCAAAAAACCGGCTGCCCATCGAAACGTATGTCATGGAATGGTCTCATGAAGTCATCGAAAATGCGATCTTGCGGGAATTATATCGTGACGGACAAGTATATGTCGTGCATAACCGAGTAGAATCGATTCTGCAAGTGGCGAACATCATTCAGGATTCAGTTCCTCACGCCCGTGTTTGTGTGGGGCATGGCCAAATGTCTGAGAAAGAACTCGAGAAGGTGATGATGAGTTTCATCCGGCACGAATATGATATTCTTGTCGCTACGACCATTATCGAAAACGGATTGGATATCCCCAACGTCAACACCATTATCATCAACCATGCCGATCATTTCGGTCTTTCGCAGCTCTATCAATTGCGAGGCCGAGTCGGCCGGGATCGTCATCGGGCATATTGCTATTTGCTTGTGCCCAGCAAGCGGGCGCTTTCTTCCATTTCGCGTAGGCGTTTGCTTGCCTTGCAGGAACACAATCAGCTCGGTTCCGGTTTTCATCTTGCGATGCGGGATATGGAAATCCGGGGGATCGGGAATATCCTTGGCCGGCAACAGCACGGACATATCGCCGCCATCGGATTCGATCTGTACAGCAAATTGCTATCCGACACGGTTTCCACACTTAAAGGGAAAAAAGGTCTTCAACCCGATTGGGAAACTGTGCTGGAAATGTCACCCAAGGGAGGCATCCCGCCGAATTATGTGGAAAGCAGCAAACAACGAATGGCACTTCACCAGCGAATCGCCAAAATCAAAACCAATGAAGAAATCCAAAATTTAGAAGATGAATTGACAGATATTTATGGGAAACCCCCGAAGCCGGTCGAGCGTTTACTTCTGGGATTGCGCATCCGGGTTCGTGCGTATCAAGCCGGTATGGATCTTGTTCACATCGGTAAAAACAGAGGGCATCTTAGCTACCATCCTACTCAAAGTGACCGTTTCAATCCTTTACGGGTGTTACAGCTCGATGGCAAAGAAGGGCTATCCCTTCGAGTAGAAACAAAAGGAGAAAATCTGGTTATTCGAATCGAGGACAATGAAAAGAAAGGGAATCTCATTAATCGTATTATCCCGTTGATCGAGGCACTGGAGGAAGAACCATCCGATGAACCGGGGCCGACGGAAGCCTCTCCCGCTCTCCCCTCCAAACCTTCTAAAAAAAGAAAAATCAAATCGAAGAAACCTGTTCGGCAATTCTCCTGAATCAACTTCCTAGAGTACGCCATTCATTTTATCAATACCAAGTCGATACTTTAAAGTAAATGGGTTGCAAGGGTAAGCGAAGTCTACCCTTGCCAGAGAACGCACATTATCAAGGGCAGACCTATCGTCTTGCCCTTGGTACCCTTGATGGGTAGCAAGGGCAATTCCGAGGGATATTTTTGAAGGGGATTATCATTTTTCCTTGTCATTTCGTGTGTTACGAGTATGATTTTATAACATAACTTGTCTTTATGACTGTCTTTTTCAATAATTTTTTTCATGATCGAGGTTGGAAGTTTTGAGCACTAACAGGAAGCAAAAGCATACATTATTCAAGCCGTCTTCCTCTGACGAGTTCATTCTTCCACAGAGTGTGGAAGCGTCGAAATATATCCCTCTTGACACTCAATATCTCGTGGCTGACAAAGCCTGTGGTTTTCCGATTTACCTTTTTCATCCAGGACGCAGTCGTTTCGTCTTGTTCAAATCCGAAGGGACAAAGATCAATCAAGAAACGCTGGATATTCTCAGTAAGGGAGGACGGCGGCCGGTATTCGTGCCCCGCAACAACTCGTATGAGTTGAATCAGTACCTTTCTGAAAATCTTTCTAAGATCGTCGAGAATCCGGAACTTGAAATCGAGGAGAAAACGCAAAAGTTCCATACGATGGCGTTGACCGTCATGCAAAGCCTTTTCGAGTCTCCGCCGGATATGGATACTTTTCTCGTCACTTCGAAAAACGTCAGCGATTCTATCGCAACGCTCTTGACCAGCGAACCCCAATCTTTTTTGCTTCTCAACAATTTGCGCTCATACGATTACTATACCTACAGCCATAGCATGAACGTCTGCGTGCTGAGTGTTGGATTGTTCCAAGAGATCCAAAAGAAATCGACTCCGGAAGAAATCCAAGATTTGAGTCGAGGTGTGTTGCTGCACGATATCGGCAAATGCGATATTCCCCCGGAACTGACCAATAAAAAAGGCCCCTTGAACGAAGCCGAATGGGAGATCATGCGTTCTCACACAACAAAAGGATTCGAACGCTTGCTCGATGACAGTGACATGACCGATGAAACACGCCACGTTGCCCTGTACCACCACGAAGCTGTGGACGGCACAGGCTATCCCACCGGCCGCAAGAAAGAAACAATTCCTCTGACTTCGCGAATTTGCAAAGTCGTCGATGTCTATGATGCCTTGACCTCCCGCCGTTCCTATAAAGACGGTATGACTCCCTTCCAAGCCCTGCAAATCATGACAGAAGAAATGAAATCCAAACTGGATCAGGGGATTCTGAAAGAATTTATTTTATTTTTACAGAAAATGGGGAAATTGCGTGTGCGTAAAGTTGGGTGAATATTCTCTTTTCGCTTTGAAAGATGCGGGCAGGGATGCCCGCGCTCCGGTCTCGTTCTCCTACATTGGTACACCGTTGTTTCGACAGTTTTTCTTTCATACGCCGGCAGGATGCCGGCGTTCCATTTTCAGAAGTCTGGATATCCTTTTTTTCTACCGGTAAGATGTTTTTCATGACAAGAGAATTGAATTCTGAAATCATTTCTATTTTCATATCAACCTAGAAAGAGGTGTATCATGAATTCATCCAAGCAAAATCAAAAAGTCGTGACGTTTGGAGAAATTATGTTGCGGCTTTCTCCTCCGCACTATCTTCGTTTTGTCCAAACCGATACATATAATGCAACCTTTGGCGGGGCGGAAGCGAATGTATCGGTTGCCATGTCCAATTACGGATTTCATTCCGTATTTGTCACAGCGCTGCCGGATCATGAAATCGGGCAATCGGTTATCAATTCACTGCGTAAATATGGGGTGGACACATCCATGATTGTGCGCCAGGGAAATCGTGTCGGAATCTACTTCGTCGAAACAGGCGCATCACAACGTCCTTCGAAAGTCATTTATGACCGCGCTCACTCCTCGATTTCCGAATTGCAACCGGGAGCAATCGATTGGAATGCCGTTTTTGACAATGCCACATGGTTCCATTGGTCCGGCATTACTCCTGCGCTGAGCGATTCGGCTGCCGCCGTCACAGAAGAAGCGTTGAAAGCGGCAAAAAGCAAAAATGTAACCGTGAGTGTCGATTTGAATTTCCGTAAAAAACTATGGACGAAAGAAAAGGCACAGCAAGTAATGTCCGGTTTGATGAAGTATGTGGATCTTGCCATCGGCAATGAAGAAGACGCCGAGTGTGTGTTCGGGATCAAAGCGGGGAAAAGTGACATTACCGCCGGGGAGTTGGATGTGGAGGCCTACAAGTCGGTGGCTCAACAGATGATCGACCGTTTCCAATTTCAAAAAGTCGCCATTACCTTGCGGGAAAGTATCTCCGCTTCCGACAACAATTGGTCGGCTTGTTTGTATGACGGAAGTCATTTCTTACTGAGCAAGAAGTACAAGATTCATATTGTAGACCGTGTCGGCGGCGGCGATTCGTTCGCATCCGGGCTGATCTGTGGTTTGCTGTCCGGCAAATCCGACCAAGATGCACTGGAGTTCGGAGTGGCGGCTTCCTGCCTCAAACAAACGATTCCAGGGGATTATAACTTGGTGAGTGCCAAAGAGGTTGAATTGTTGTCCGGTGGGGATCAATCGGGTCGGGTGCAGCGTTAATCGGCCTGTGCCTATTAATTTTTTAGTATAGTACAATAATGAAATACACTACGAGGTTTATCCTATGTTTCGTTTGATATTCTTACTGATGACTCTTATTCCAATCCTTTCAACATCGGCGATTGAGATTGAATCACCGGATGGGGATATTGAGGCACGTTTCTTTTTGCAGGATGCAGAAAAAGCGCATTCATCGCTTTATTACCGAATTGCTTATCAAGGAACGGAGATCATTCTGCCATCTGCTATTTCTTTTCAACTGGAAAATGGCGACCCGATATCGGATCATCTTCAACTCACTGCTACTGAAGTAAAAACATATGACTCGATATGGGAACCGCTCTATGGAGAACAATCCCACATACGGGATCATTGCAATGAACGGACAATTACGGTTCGTGAAACAGAGCCGCCGCAGCGGTCTTTTCAAATTACGGTTCGCGCGTATAACGAGGGATTGGCGTTTTGTTACACGTTTCCGAAACAAGAATCCATGGAAACGATGACCATCCAAGAGGAACGAACCGTATTTCACTTTCCTGCTGATTATAAAGCCTGGGCGACCTATTCCGCCCAAGGGCTTTATGAGGAAGTGCCAATCACAAAAATCCGGAAGGGCTGCGAGCGTCCGCTGACTGTTCAAATTAAAGACAATCTTTATGCCGCCATTGCCGAAGCGCGGCTGGTGGATTATGCACGCACGAAGTTGGATCCAGCAGGGCAAAACCAGCCGGCTTTAGTGACAGCGATTGCAGGGGAAGTTCAGGCTACGCTTCCCTACACGACTCCATGGCGGGTGATCATGATCGCTGAAAGTCCTGCACAATTGCTCGAAAACAATACAATTATTTTAAACCTTAACGATCCCTGCGCGATCGAGAATCCTTCCTGGATTCAACCTGGAAAAGTCATTCGGGAAGTTTCATTAACGACGGAAGGGGGAAAAGCCTGTGTCGATTTTGCCGCCAAGCATACTTTCCAATTCGTGGAATACGACGCAGGGTGGTACGGGCATGAATATGATGATGAGTCCGATGCGACAACGATCTCAGTCGATCCGAAACGCTCTCCCGGTCCGCTGGATTTGCATGAAGTCATTCGCTATGCAGCAGAAAAAGGAATCGGTATTCTCGTGTATGTCAATCGTCGAGCGCTTGAGAAACAATTGGATGAGATTTTACCGCTGTATCAGAGTTGGGGGATCAAAGGTGTGAAATATGGATTTGTGCAAGTCGGTTCGCAGCATTGGACACGCTGGCTGCATGAAGCGGTGCGGAAAGCAGCTGAACATCGACTAATGGTCGATATTCACGATGAATATCGTCCTACCGGATACTCGCGCACATACCCGAACTTGATGACGCAGGAGGGAATTCGGGGTGATGAGACGAAACCGACGAACGATCAGACGTTGACTACGTTATTCACTCGCATGTTGGCCGGTGCAGGCGACAATACAATCTGCTATTATGACAAACGGGTCACACAGAATGCGTCTCATGCTTATCAACTCGCAAAAGCCGTTTGTTTTTACAGTCCCTGGCAATTCCTTTTTTGGTATGATCGACCGGCGGAGATTGAAAAGGAACAGGATCCGGAGATTGAGTTTTTCGATGTAGTTCCAACGGTGTGGGATGAAACGAAGGTTTTGGAAGGGGCGATCGGCGAATATGCGATCATCGCGCGCCGGAGCGGGGATGAATGGTTCATCGGTTGTATGAATGCGGATATTCCTCGTGAGTTCATTGTATCGCTATCTTTTCTCGATCCTGACAAGCAATATCGCGCAACTCGTTATACCCATGATTCATCAGTGCAAACCCGAACACATGTGGGAATCACTCATTTTTCTGTCAATTCGAAAAAAACATTGAAAGTCAAACTGCCGGTAAATGGCGGGCAAGCATTTCACATTGTTCCAGAGAAAGAATCAAATTAATTATTCTCCTTGCTAACAAGCATAAAAAATTGAATGAGGTAACCCATTGGGCAATCACGCAGGATTGCCCCTACAAATTGCTCCAACATTATGTAGGGATAGACCTATGTGTCTATCCAATTTTGAGCCACATCGGGCAATCACACAGGATTGCCCCTACAACGGGAATGCCTGTTCTATCCGCGACAAGAAAAAGGAAATGGGGGTAGCCCTTTAAATATTCTATTTTTTTCACCATGATATAAGGGCAAGAACGCTAATAAGAGGAGGAACAATATGTCGAAAGACACCCGCCGAAATTTTTTAAAGAAATCGTTAGCCGCTGGTTCCTTGTTTGCTGTAAGCACAGCGCAACATCAAGTCATTGGAGCGAACAATAGAGTACGAGTCGCTGTAACCGGTATTCACGGCCGCGGCCGATCGCATATGAACGCCTTTCAGAAAATGGACAACGTCGAGGTCGTCGCGTTGATCGATCCGGATTCCAGTTTGTTTGAATCGCGCAGCAAGATGATCGTCGACATGGGTGGAGAGAAACCAAAGTGTTTCCAAGACGTTCGCAAAGCGATGGAGCAAAAAGATATCGACGCGCTGAGCATCGCGACAACCAATCATTGGCATGCTCTTTCCGGTATCTATGCCTGCCAAAACGGGAAGGATGTCTACGTGGAAAAACCATGCAGCCACAACGTGTTCGAAGGCCGTATCCTTGTGGAAGCGGCTCGGAAATACAACCGCATCGTTCAGCATGGGACGCAAAGCCGAAGCAGCAGCGGGTGGTGGAAATTAGCGGAGATCGTCAAGAAAGGCACTTACGGGAAACTGCTGATCTCCCGCGGATTGGTTTACAAACGCCGTAATAGCATTGGATTCCAAGATTATGTCAAACCACCGAAAGAGCTGGCTTTTGATCTCTGGCTCGGGCCGGCACCGGATCAACCCTATAACGGTAATCTGGTTCATTATAATTGGCATTGGTTCTGGGATTTCGGAAACGGCGATATCGGCAATCAGGGAGTCCATCAAATGGACATCGCCCGATGGATGATTCCTGGTGCAACCCTCCCGAAAAAAGTATTATGCCTGGGCGGACGGCTCGGATACGTCGATCAAGCGGAAACAGCCAATACGCAGCTCGTGCTCATGGATTACGGCGAAACAAAATTGATCTTCGAAGTGCGTGGTCTGGAAACCGATCACTATTTAACAGGAGGCAGAGGGAATCAAAATACGGACTTCTTGCATTTTGAGGAAGGCGTCGTCGCCGGCGGGAAATTTTACCGTAACGGCGATATGAGCAAAGGGGAAAATCTGCCGAATGTGGATGTGGAATTGGGACCCGGTGGAGGGCATTTTGAAAACTTCATCGCAGCGGTGCGCAGCCGGAAACAATCCGACTTGAACGCGGATATTCTGGAAGGGCATTATTCCGCGGCCTTATGCCATCTGTCCAATATTTCCTACCGAGTAGGGAAACCCGTTCCCTTCAAGCCGATACAATCTCAAGTAAAAGCAGATTCAGACCTGCTTGAAGCCTACAACCGGATGCAGGAGCATTTGATCAAAAATGGTGTGACACCGGATGAAAACGCCTATTTCATGGGACGCGAGTTAAAAATAGACGTTGAAAATGAATCGATCATCGATGATATTGAAGCGAATCATCTGTTAACCCGCTGGTACCGCGAACCGTTTGTCGTGCCTGACAAAGCAAATGTCTAATAAGTTCTTACGTGATTCATCATTCAGGGCACACAATTCGTGTGCCCTTTTTGCTTTTCCCGTTGACATCATAATTGAATCCATGAAATAATAAAATGGTTTTTCGATTCAAACAACAAATGTTTGAACTCTATTTCTCGAAATGGGAAAGAGACCATTAAAAAATGCATTTCGATTTGACAAAAGGAGGAAAATTGCAATGGACAAATGCACAAAAAATGGGATTGTATTGATGTTCACCATGGTTATTCTCGCAGTAGGAACCGTCGTAGCTCAAGACCTTCCGCCAAGAACACAAGTCGCTCATTACATTCCGGATTATGAAGGACTGCAGCCACCCATCATCGACGGGATTTTGGACGATGAAGCGTGGACGTATTCGTCCCAAGGCTCCGGTTATTCACAGGCATTGATCAATTGGCTGGTGAAATTTCGTCCCGATTTCGATCGTGACGATCCACGCCAATCCGGTGTTTTGGAAGGAGATGATGAACCGGTCGACGACACCGACTTATCCTATCGTGTATGGATCATGTATGACGATGAATACTTGTATGTTTCCGTAGCCGTCCTTGACCTGGAGTTGGGACAAAAGTTGTCACCGAGTGAAGAAGACGGCGCTACATGGAATGAAGATTCGGTCGAAATATTTATCGATGGGAATCACAATGCCGTGGAGGGGAATGTGAACGATCATCCGGAAGAGTACGAAAGCGGTGGACAATTTGTCCTGACTTCTCTCGGAGCGCGTCGGGATAAGGAAGCCGGGGATCCTTCCTTCGGAGAAGGTCCGGATGATGAATGGTATGCATCTGTATTCGATAACGATACTTATGACGGCTATAATTATGAATTTCGGATCAAATTGTCGAAAATCGGAAATCCTGAAAAGGGAGATACCATCGGCTTCAATATTGCAGTAAACGATTTGGACGATAATGATTCCGATACCAGTGACTATCAGCTACGATGGACAGGATTGGCGCATGACGAGAGCACGTATGGCGATCTTTATTTCGGCCGGCGTGAAGTGACGGCACCGCTCATCACCGAAGCGATTACCATCGATGGGAAACTGGATGAATCGTCGTGGAGCCAAGGCGGACATGATATGGTCAGTGGATTCACAGGGGCTTCCAATCAAGATAATATGGTACTTCCACGTGATTTAGCGGATCTTTCTTACGATTTTTATGTCATCCACGATGAGAGTTTTCTCTATGTAGCCGTGGATGTGAACGATGACTTGGTAAAGACAGATACGGAACCGGCTGGATCGGTGGATGGCAATACGTGGCATGACGATTCTGTTGAAGTTTTTCTCGATGGAGATTATAGCCGCAATCAAGGTGCGAACGCCGGAATGGGCTTAGGTGGCCAATTAGTCATGACCGCGAACGGTGCCCAACGCGGACAAGGCGACTTGCTGTTCGGTGAGGATTTTGATTGGTTTGCCGCGCCTTCGGAAACAGATGATGGGTATATTGTGGAATTCCGCTTTGATAAAGAGGCCATGTTCCCGACAGTGGATACGGAACTCATCGGTTTCAACATTGCCGTGAATGAAGATGATAATGATGAAGTCGCGGATGACCGTGACGGTCAGTTGATGTGGGATGGACCTGCGCATCGCGAAGCGAGCTATGGTGCACTGATTATGGGTGGACCGCCTGTTCCTGTGCAGATGTGGGATTTGTATTAATTGAATTAAATCAAATATATTAAACAGTAGGGGCAGACCGATGTGTCTGCCCCTACACATTTAATTTTTTTCAATCGGAGTTGGGATATCCACTTCTTGTATTAGAATGAAAATGTATTGGTTTTAAGATGCGGGCAAGGATGCCCGCGCTCCGACTTGTTTGAATAGGATTAATGATCATGGTGAAAAAAAATTGTATTATTTCCCAAATCGTAACACTTAGTTGTCTTACGTTTTTTTTCCTTTGTTGTTTTTCTGCTGGGTATGTGAATGGAGAGGAAAGTTCATGGATTGGGCAGATTCGGGAAGACCATCCGCGGCTTTTCTTCAATCAGGAAATGTGGCCGGAGATCAAAGCGCGAGCATTGAATGAAGAAAAAGAATACTATAGGAATCTCAAAAATCGGGTGGATCGTTATCCGGAACATCCTACGAAAGAAAGCAAACGGGACGATTATGCCTATCGTCAGACAGAGGATGGAGATTATGAAAGGATTCGTGTTCCACGGCCGACGGAATGGGGAAGAGAGGCGATGGAAACGGCCTTCGTTTACTTAATGACCAGTGAGGAGAAATATTTGCGTTTGGCGAAAGAAATGTTGGAAGTCAGCGTCGCCGCGTTTCAAGAATGTTATGAGAAGGGGATGACGGTCAACTGGTACTCGACAAGCCGAGTCTGCGCACTCGCCGCGTATGATTGGATTTATAACGATCTGACACCGGTGGAACGGAAAGCGATAATCGTTCCGCTACTGGAACATGTCGAGAACACCCAACCAGGACCGGGAAAACGAAGAATATACCGCTTGAATGGCAGCGATCATACTACCGGGTTTTATGGAGAACGGAATATCGTCTGGTTCGCCGGCCTTGCCGCTTATGATGACGGGATTGCCGATGAAATCGCGCTTCGATTCCTCAAAAACGGATATGAATACAACCAAAACATGTTCGAGTACCGGAAACAATGTGCGGGAGATGACGGAGGTCTTGCTTCCGCCACCATCGGTTATGCCATGGGAGCGTATCCCTGGGCGCAGTTCAATTTTTTGCATACATGGAAATCCGCGATTGGTGAAGATATTTCCGGCGAGTGGCCTCATCTGGCCTATTTCCCCGTTTGGGTGATGTGGAACTGGATTCCCGCTGATCCTCCGTTGGAATATGGGACGGGTGATACGTATCACTATACCAATCATCTCCGGTTGCATCATATGTACAATCATATGTCCCAGATCATGCATTTTTATCACGATACCAATCCCGATTGCGCGGCACAGGCGGCGTATATTCGTACAATATTGCCGGAAAGCCGCAAATCGTTTACTACCACTTGGCCGGTCTATCCGTTTCTTCTGACCGAGTTGGATCAAGCCCCGCTTCCCAAAGAACCGAAAGATGCCAATCTGCATGCCCGCCATTTTGAAACGCTAGGTCAAGTATTTATGCGTTCGGGAACCGGAGAGGACAATACATACAGCCTGTATACCATCGGCTCCCGTGTTCCCAGCCACAAACAGCATGATGAGAACAATTTCGTCATCTACAAAAAAGGGTATCTCGCTCTCGATTCAGGCACACGGGGGCGGGAAACCGGGTATCAATTGCGTCATTACTATTCGCAAACCGTCGCCCATAACTGCATCCTGATCCACATGCCCGGCGAACCGTTCCCCGGTTATTGGGGGTTGGCGTGCCCGGATGAGGAAGGTCAAATCAGCTGCGGCGGCACCTATCGCACTACAGGAGCTGATTGTGTCGCATTTGAAACGAACGATCATTATACCTACATTGCCGGCGATGCGACTCCCTGCTACCGGAAAGAGAAGTGCAAGTTGGCGATGCGCCAGTATGTCTTTGTCATGCCGGATTATTTTGTCATTTGTGACCGGGTGGTTTCAACCGATGCCGATTATAAAAAAGCATGGCTCTTGCACACACAAAACGAACCACAGCAAACGGAAAATCAATTCCAAGCCGATCAGGGAGAAGGACGATTGTTCTGTAGAACTTTGTATCCGCAGGATGCCGTCTTTACGAAGATCGGTGGGCCAGGAAAGGAATTTTATGCTTGTGGCCGGAATTGGGATGTAGTACCGGAAGTCGAGGAACGCTACGGCGATACGGCATTGTGGGGGCATTGGAGGATGGAAGTTTCGCCCGGAAAGCCGCGAACGGATGATGTCTTTCTGCATCTCATTCAAGTTGGGGATCAATCTCTCTCGAAGATGGTTGATTCAACTTTGATCGAAAAAGATGATACCGTTGGTGTGCACTTTCAAGCGGAAGATAAAACGATCGATGTAACTTTCGCGACAAAAGGTGATGCGAGCGGGCATATCAAAATCACTCGGGATGATTCGATTGTCGTGGATCAAGACCTTACGCAATCGGTCATGCCGCAAGCCGGATTGGCCGGAGCGGCCAAAAATTAATATATAGATTCAACAAATCAATCGCTTTCGATTTTCATTACTCCTCCTTGTGCATTGACAGGATTTTCAACAGCCAACCGGTTCTCACCAATCAGTCGCTCCAAATCGGGTAAATCGTAGAAACGCAATGCGCCGTGAATATTATTGATCAAGACATTTTTGGTTACTTTTGTATAAATGGCATCCGACCAAGAGCGAAGGGATTGTTGAAGAGTTAAGGACGTGAATAGACTCGGTTCCAGTGCGACGGCGTGTAAAGCAGCAGGTCCGGCTTCACCGATTGCAATTACATGAACTTGTTTTTTATCTTCGTTCGATACAGTATCGTTCAGAAAGCGAGCAGATACAAGTATATCTTCGGTTCTCATGCCGACAAACGATTTTCCGAGCATGTACGCAATGAAGAACTCGGCTGTGTTGTAACCGGTGAATTTGGTTGCGCCAGTGTATCGCCACGGTGTCGTCCGTGTTTCTCCGCAGCCACGTAAATCGACAGCCAAGACAGTGTGTCCTGCTTGAACAAGGCTTTCAATCGCTCCTCCGGGCAACGCATCGACATGCTTCCCTTCCCCGTGAAAATAAAGATAAGGTTCGCCGTTTGAGGATTCAGGTTGAAATAGTAGAGCAGGAAGTTGAATATCGCGTTCCCATTCAAGTATCCATTTCTCAATTTGGTATCCTTGACATTGTATTGTACCTCTTTTTTCAAATTTCAGGTCAGGTAAATTTTGCAGAGGGTGGATACCGGCGATTTTGCGGATTTTTTCTCTTATTTTTTCTTGACTGGCATGCTTCCAAAATCGTTTACGCTCTTTTACTAATTGTTTTTCCTTTGCGATATTCAGATCAAATACCGACCGAGTATTGGGTAAAAGCAACACCTGGCCTTCCGGTGTGCATTGCAACTCCTCATCCGATTCCAGAAATGCATCGCCTTCCATAATTGCATCGTCTTTTCCAAGTAGCCAGCGGCGCATCCAGCGAACAGAACCGACACGAAGATGGTGTGAAAATCCATGTTGTTCGTCCGCTTCCACCAGATCAACTCGTTCGGCGTAGCCTAAGCGGGCATAAAGACGTTTGGCCTGCCGGAAGGCTTCCCACGACCCTTCAATGGGAACAAAATCTCGGGTGGCCGTTAGGATCAATGTCGGGCGGGGTGCGCGCATGAGGATGTAATCGGGGTGATCCATGCCGAAAGCGGTTTGAGCATGGATGTTTTGTTCCGCGTCTCCCGGCCCGGGGCTTTCGTTTTTGCGGCGGGTCGTGGTGATGAAACAGGAGGGAGCCGCACTGACGATTCGTTCGTCGAGTGCCATCAGATAGCTGGTCATATTCCCGCCGCCGGAATTGCCGGTGCAGCCGATTCTTTTACTGTCGATTTCCGGGCGTGATACCAGATAATCGATCCCCCGGATTCCATCCCAGACCATATACGTTGCAATGTTTCTTCCCAACAGAATCGGTGCGATACCGGTTATCATATGTTCCGTTGTCGGACGATAAAGTGGTTGGCCTTGCTCATCAAGGATTTGTTTTCGCTCGCCTTGCCCAATCGGATCGTAGCAGAGAGCGGCGATGCCATTCTTGGCAAGGAGAATACAGATATGTTGATAGGCCGCTTTGCCGTTTTCACTATGGCCACATGGAACCAAAACGCCGGGATATGGAGGTTCCGTTTTCGGCAAATAGAACAGGGCTGTAACCGGAAAACGCGGAAGGCTTTCATAGATCACTTTTTCCAGACGATAATCGACATGTTCTTTTCGATCCACGATTCGGGCATTGAGCGGCGTACGTTCCGGGAAGCCGCCCAATTGAGTGATAAAAAACTCTTGCATCTTTTGCTGGTACTCGGCAATCTGTTCTGCGGTTTCCAATGCTTCGTATCGCAGCATGCGTTGATCTAACGCTTCGTGGGAGAGCCGCCGCAGATAACGGCGCATCATCTCATCTTCTTGCGATTGGCTTGCATTTGCCGGTAGAACGTTCAGATTCTCTTTCGCATGATTTCCTTGAACCTTAGAGCCGGCAATAATCAGGATAATCCATGCGGCAAACAAGAAGGCAATACAACGAACTAAATTATTTTTCGCAATGATCATTTTGTACTCCTTTCACCGTTCTGTTGAACGGTTTTCATCCACCCAAAAAGAAGAATCAACATCATCGGACATGCCACCGTCGATAAGATACCGGCTTTCAGATTGATTTGTTCCGCGAAGACACCGATGAGCCAAGGCATGACGACGCATCCGATATTCCCCATAGCGGAAAGGAGAGCAAACATACTTGCGCCTCCCTGCGGATGATGATCGGCGGCAACCGCGAGAATCGACGGCCAAAAACAGGCAACCGCGAAACCGATCAAGACACAAGCCGTTAGAGCCATACCGGCATATGGCGAAAAACATCCGGCAATCAAGAGAAAAATCAATACTATCGAACAGACGATCATGAGCGATAGAATATCCGTCTTATGAATCCATCGAGACACAAGATATCGACCGAGTCCCATACATATCGAGAACACCGCCAAAGAGATACCGCCTGTCGCCTTCGAATAGCCCAACCCTCGTTCCGCATACGCGGGCAGCCATTGCACAATCCCCACTTCGGCAGCACCGGCTAAGAAGATCGCTAGCGCGGCTGCCATGATGTATGGACGGCCAAAAAGAGCGCCGACGGCGGAAAAAGGTTTCGGCTCCGGAGCTGCAGAGGGTGTGATAATTCTCGTAAAACCAAAGAAAACCAGAATCGGAAACATCATGATACAAATACAGATGATCCGCCATGAAATATGAAAGTGAAGGGCAACCGATCCGATGAGCACCGTTGCCACCGCTCCGACACAGTAAAATAAATGCAATAGATTCAATGCCGATGTGCGCCGGTGTGGTTGAGCGGCGGCGACAATCGGACTCAAAACCACTTCGAGCATCGCTGCCCCAAGTCCCAAAAAAGCGGCTGCCATGAGAACCACCCAATACTCCATGGCACAGGCAAGAATGCACAAGCCCGCTGTCACAAAACCAAGCCCGGAGAGAACGAAGATTTTGGTTCCCCATAGATCGGCTAAAGGGCCGGTCAAGACGATGCCGATCACCATCGCGGCAAAAATAATCGCCGGAATGCGGCCGAGTTGTTCTGCGCTCAATCCTTTTTCTCCTCCAAACGTTTCGCCAAATGTCGTCAGAAAAACAGGAGAAATGTTCGTGGAGACAGCCAGACACATCATCCCGCAGCAACAGAGAATCAATAAACACTTTGGTGAATCGATAGCCATAAATATCACTTTCAGAAGAATGTAAGGTCATACATTATGACGGGTTCCGTGAATTAGAACAAAGGGAATATAGATATCAATATTCAAGGCTATTTCGATAATATGAGTATACTGTCATGACAACAGCATATGCTGCATGAATTGAATGAAAGAAGCGGGAAAAACACCGAGGTAGAGTAAGAAAACACTTAGAACAATAAGTGAAACTTTACCCGATGGTGAGAGAATCGATGTGGGTGAAGGAGCCTGTATATTTATTGCGGAACTCATGACCGCAACCACACGTAAATAATAATAAATAGCGATGGCACTGGAAAGGACAATCATGAATGTGAGAAACCATAGAGCCGAATGCACACATGCCGCCATGATATAAAATTTGCCAATGAATCCGCCGGTCAACGGAATCCCCGCAAGAGACAGGAGAGCGATGGTAAAACATCCAGCCACCCAGGGACGTTTCCAAAACAATCCCCGAAATTGCTCCACGTGTTCGACTTCTTTCTTATCATCCGTCAGGATGGAAACGATCCCGAATGCGACCAGGATGGTGACAAAATATGCCGTCAGATAAAAACCGGCGGAAACGAGTCCCATTTCATCGCTCGACAGCAACGCCGCCAGCAAGTACCCCATATGAGCAATGGAAGAATAGGCCAGCAGGCGTTTGATCTGATTTTGACGTAAGGCGAGAAGATTTCCAATCAACATGGAAAGGACAGCCAATGCTACGATCAAGAGAAATAAAGAGGGATTCTGCGAAATATCACTTTCCGAAAAAATCCGAAGCAATAATACAAACATTCCGCCTTTCGAAACGGTGGCCGTGAAAGCGGCAACCGGCGGTGAAGCGCCTTGATAGATATCCGGGGTCCATAAATGAAAGGGAACCACAGCCAATTTAAAACCTGCACCGGCAAGGATCATGGCGAATCCGGCAAAGACCAGGCCATTCAATGGCTCTTCACCGGAAGAAAATTCATTGGCGATATGAATCAATTCCATGCTTCCATATTCGGCATAGACAAGCGCCATCCCGAACAGGATGAAGGATGAAGAGACCGCCGCCAGGATCAAGTATTTGACACCGGCTTCCAAGGCGAATCGGTTTTTTCGGAAAAAACTGATCAGGATATACATGGAAACCGTCAACGTTTCCAATCCTAGGAAAAAAGAAATAAAATGCCGGGCGGCGGTCAGGCACGCCGCTCCGAGCGTAGCGATGACCAACATCCCATACAATTCTTCTTTTTCACCTTCTTTTTCATGAAAGTAATTTTTAAGTATCAAGGTTATCAAAATCCCTGCCCCATAGAACAATGCCATAAAGAAGAGGGCGAATCGATCCACCAAGAATAAAGGAAGCATGTTTTGAGGTGCCACCATCATGGCAAGAAGGCAGGCGAGAAACGAGAAAACAAAACCGGTCAGTGTGCTCCAAAAAATAAATCCATGGTGCCGGCGTATGGCAATCGCAATGAGGGATACCAAGATCGTGAGAACCGGAAATAAAAAAGGCAATAAACAGATCCACTGATTGATCACGAAAAACCTCCTTGCATCATCGTTGAGGCAACCGTTTTAAGTAAAGAGAACAACGACAAGTCAGATACGGATGTCAACAGTTCAATCGCAGGATTCGCGAGATTCAGAAGCCATTGGGGGTAGACTCCAAGCCAAACGATAATAAAGGCTAAACTCGCAAAGATGATCCATTCATGGAATACCAAATCTTTTTGTTCATTGTCAAGTTTGACCGGTGCGCCGTGAAACACACATTGAACCATCCAAAGCGCATAAATCGGAGCCAGAATCAATCCCAATGCCGCAAAAACCGTCATGCTTAGATTTACATGATACACTCCCAGTAAAATGAGAAATTCACCGATGAAATTCCCGAGACCGGGTAATCCGAGTGACGCCATGGCAAAAAACATCGCCATCGAACCGAAGCGGGGTAAATCCCTCCAAAATCCACCCATATACATCATATTTCTCGTGTGGTACCGCTCCTGTAAAGCGCCGGCCAGGATAAACAACGCGCCGGTGCTGATCCCATGACAAACGATTTGCAGTACCGTCCCTTGCAGAGCGTATTGATTCAAGGCAAAGACTCCCAGGAGGACAAAACCCATATGACTGAAGCTGGTATAGGCTACCAGCCGTTTCAAATCCGTTTGGGCATAGGCCAATACTGCGCCGTAAAGAATTCCGAGCACTCCTAAAAGCATCAGAATCCAAGAATATTCATTCACCGCATCCGGAAACATCGGAATGACGAATCGCAACAATCCATATGCGCCGGTTTTTAAAAGAAGTCCGGCAAGAATAACGCTTCCGGCAGTGGGTGCTTGTGTGTGCGCGTCCGGCAGCCAAGTATGGACCGGAAACGCGGGGAGTTTTACCAAAAACGCGGAGAGAAATCCCCCCATGATCCAACCTGCCGCAACCGGTGATAAATTGGCTTTCAATAGTTCCTGATACTGAAAGGTGTAAGTACCCGTATTGTTGCCATGGATGAAATAGAGAGCGAGAATGGCGAACAACAAAAGCAATCCGCTGAATTGCGTAAAAATGAAAAATTTGACCGCCGCGTAATATCGGTTTTCATGTCCCCATATGGCAATCAAGAAGTACATCGGGACAAGCATCAGTTCCCAGAAAAAGTAAAAGAGGAACAAATCCAACGCCAGGAAAACTCCGATGATTCCAGCAAGAATCCAAAGTAGATTGAAATGGAAAAAACCGACTCGCTCTTGAATCTCGGTCCAGGATGCCAAGACCGAGATAATTCCTAGAAAAACAGTCAGCGCAATCAAGATCAAACTGAGTCCGTCCAAAGCCAAATAGAGATCGATACCCAGTTGGGGGATCCAAGGCTGGCTGTACTCGAGCATCCATGAATCGTTTGAAACAAGAGACATGTGTCCCGAATATTGAATCCATAAAACAAGAACCAACACCGCATCGATCCCCAACGCCGCCAGAGAAACATACCGAGACCCCATGGTGTCGATCCTTGCCGCTAGGGCGGCCAGGATTCCTCCAAGGATCAATATGGCAATGAGCCAGAATAAAATCATAAGAATACTCCAACCACGATACAGAGAACGACTCCAGCGGCAATCCACATCGCATAATACCGGAGCCTGCCGTTCTGTGTGAGTTTCAACGATTCGTGCAAAGCCAGATTGCTCCAAGCAATCGCGTGAGGGATTTGGTCGACGAGATCCCCCCGATTGGCGTGCGCCAACCAGCGGAAAGGTTGCACGAATAGAATCGTATACATATAGTCGAATCCCCAGCCGAGATTCCAGATACGATGGATGTGCCTTAGCATCGGGGAACGGGGAGCGAATTCAGCGGGTTTCGCCGGTAAGGCATACATCCAATAGGCTACAACCAATCCAAGAAGAGTAATCAAAATCCCCAATCCCTGAATCACTATTTCCATACTCAACGCGGCATGAGCAGCCTCTTGGTGCGGAAATACATTCCTGACGAATCGAGAAAAACTGTGAAAACCGCCCAGCGTTTGCGGCAACTCCACAAAACCGCTAAAAATGGAGAATACTGCCAATACGATCAAAGGAATACGAAGGGATATATCAACAGGACTAGGAGTTATTTCTGTTTTCTCTTGTCCCCAAAAGACAAGGAAAACCATACGATAGGAGTAAAGAGAAGTAACAAGCGCCCCCACATACCCCCCCAACCACAACCAAACCGAACCACTAGGCAAAGAATACGCCTGCCATAGGATCAAATCCTTACTATAAAAACCGGCGGTCACCAACGGAAAAGCAGCCAGAGCCGAAGCGCCGATCAGGAAAGTCCAATACACAACAGGCAGTTTGCGTCTCAATCCCCCCATATTGAACATATTGTTTTCATGCGTAGCATGAATGACAACACCGGCGGCCAAGAATAGCAACGCCTTGAAAAACGCATGCGTCATAAAATGAAAAATGGCCGCCGACCAGGCGCTTACGCCCAAGGCGAGAAACATATAACCGATCTGGCTGATGGTGGAATAGGCGAGGCAGCGCTTGAGATCGCTCTGCGTCAATGCACTGCATCCGGCAATTAGTAACGTCAACATCCCAATCACCGCTACGGCCGTCAACACCGATGGAGCCAGCAGGAACAAGGGATGCAAGCGGGCGATGAGATAGACACCGGCGGTAACCATGGTTGCGGCATGGATCAAGGCGCTGACGGGCGTCGGACCGGCCATGGCATCGGGAAGCCAGACTTGCAGCGGCAGTTGAGCGGATTTCCCCAGCGCCCCGATCAGCATCAGAATCGCAGCGGCAACGGCGAGAGAGGATGAGATGCCCCACAAGGCTTGTGCTTCCGACAAAACAGTTTGGATATGCAATGTCTCAAAACTGAATGCGAATAGAAACAGACCGATAACCATCGCGGTATCGCCGATTCGGGTTACAAGAAACGCTTTGCGGGCGGCAGCGCCGTTTTCCGATTGCCGGTACCAATGCCCGATCAGCAAGTAACTGCACAAGCCTACCCCTTCCCAGCCGAGATAAAGTAACAATAAATCGCCTGCCAAGATGAGAATCAACATCGAAGCCAGGAATAAGTTCATATAAGCAAAAAATCGGCGGTATCCCTCGTCTTCCTCCATATATTTCGACGCATACAGAAAAATCAGAAATGCGACAACGGTGATGACAACGGACATGACGACGGAAAGGGCATCGAGATGAAGCATGATTTTCGGAGAAAATTCACCTACCGTAAACCATGTCCATAAGATTTGGCTGTAGACTCCCTCTTCCGGCGGATACAAGGAAAACGTCAAGCCAATCAGAATCGCAAAGAACGCAGAGAATCCCGCTGAAGCGACGCTTGTCGCACCGATGACATTCCTTTGCATTTTTCCTCCGGCAACCGCCAGAAGAAGGAATGCAAACAATGGGATTCCCGGAATCAGCCAAAGCAAAAACATTGTTTTATCCTCTCATTTCATCCAGCCGGTCGGCGTCCAAGGTTTTGAAGCGGTGATGCACTTGCAACACAAGCGCCAATCCGACGGCCACTTCCGCGGCAGACATAGCAAGAATGAACAGAAACATAATCTGTCCGTCGACCTGTCCCCAATAACTGCCGGCCACGATATAGGCCAATCCCGAAGCATTGAGCATGATTTCCACTCCCAGCAACATGAAGAGCAAATTGCGCCGCAGCAATACACAAAGCAATCCCAGGGAAAAGACGATTGCGGCAAGAAGTAAACCATGCTCCATCGGAATCGTGTTCATCATCAATATCCTTTTTCTTCCTCTTCTCTTCTGCCCAAGTGATATGCGCCGACCAATCCGGCAAGCAATAGAATGCCGGCCAGTTCAACCCCTAACAGATAGGGACCGTACAAAGCGGCTCCCACTTCAGCGGCTCCAATGGGAGTCAACGTTTTTTCTTCGGAAGGTGAAAGCGAGAGCAGATAAATCAACTCAAGCAATAAGATTCCAGACAAAATGGATGGCCCGATCCACGTCCGCGGTTGCAGCCATTCGCATTCCTGATAAACCGCTTCCCTGCCCCGGTTCAACATCATGATGACAAAGATAAACAGAACCATGATGGCGCCGGCATAAATGATCACTTCCAAGGCTGCTGCAAAGGCCGCTCCATAAATGAAAAAAATCAAGGCGGTCGAGAGCAAGGAAACGACCAGATAGAGCAATGCATGGATGGCGTTGCAGCTTTGTATGGCAATGAATGTGGAAACTACCGTCACCGCCGCTGCGATATAAAATAAAATCATCATAATGAATCTCTGCCTTTCCATACAAAGAAGCGATTAAGGCATTAAACCGTGAACATCCAAAGGCTCTGCCTCATTTTCCGCTTCGCCTTTGTCTTTACCGGGCAATGAAAGTCCGGCAATTCGATAAAAGTTATACTCCGGATATTTCCCCGGCCCGCTGATCAACAAATCCTCTTTTTCATAAACCAAATGTTGACGGTCATATTCGCACATTTCAAAATCCGGCGTCAATTGAATCGCGTAGGTCGGGCATGCTTCTTCACACAATCCGCAGAAGATACAGCGTGAAAAGTTGATTCGGAAAAATTCCGGATATCGCCGCTCGCCTTCATCTTCGGTGGCTTGCAGCGCGATGCAGTCGACGGGACAGACAGCGGAACAAAGATAACACGCAACACAGCGCTCCTCCCCGTCCGGATCCCGCGCGAGGATGATCCGCCCCCGCCAGCGCGGCGGAATATAGGCGGTCTTTTCGGGATACTCTACCGTCTCCCGTTTGTGGACCGTGTGTTTCAACACTTTCCAAATTGTTTTCAAAATACTGATCATACAAACCTCTTCTACTGCTTCACCGCCAACAAACATGCACCGGTAATGACAAGATTCAACAATGAAAGTTCGAGCAACACTTTCCAACTGTATCCCATCAGTTGATCATACCGTGGCCGGGGCAACGAGGCTCTGAGCAAAATGAAACCGACCATAAAAACCGCCGTTTTTAGAAAAAACCACACAACCGGCGGCAAGACCGGCCCCAGCCAGCCACCGAAAAATAACGTTACCACCAGTGAGGAGATAATGGCGATTCCGATATACTCGCCGACAAAAAACATCCCGAATTTCATGCTGGAATATTCCGAATGGTATCCCGCTACCAATTCGCTTTCCGCTTCGGGCAGATCGAACGGCAATCGATGGGTTTCCGCCACACCGGCGATGAGAAAGATGATCAATCCTAAACATTGCGGAATACAGAACCACATGCCGCGCTGTGCTTCAACGATTTCCATCAAATTGAACGATCCGGCCATCATCACTACACCCATCAGGGATAATCCCATGAACACTTCATAACTGAGCAGCTGAGCGGCACTGCGCAAAGCGCCGAACAAAGAGTACTTGCTGTTGGACGACCACCCGGCCAGCACGACGCTGTAGGCGCTCAAAGAAGCCATCGCCAGGAAAAATAACAAGCCGACGTTCATGTTGGCGATCACATGAAAATCGGGAGAAAACGGAATGACGGCAAAGGTAAACAATGTTGTCGCTACCACAACAGCCGGAGCGAGAATGAACACCATTTTGTCCGCAAATGGCGGCACCCAATCTTCTTTGAAAAAGATTTTGATCATATCGGCGACCACCTGCAGAATCCCGAAGGGTCCCACTCGATTGGGACCGAGGCGATCCTGCCACAATCCCAGCATGCGCCTTTCCAACCAGATCAAGCCGGCGGGAATGGTCAGCGCCACTGTGAGTACACCGATAATGTTGAACAATGTGAATAGATCCATAGGAAATTAGGTTTCCTTTTGTTTATCCTCTGTTTTTTTGATCGTGACCCATTGCGGCCGTATACTGCCAGGCATTTCCATTAAACCCATAGGAATCACACAAATCCCTTCCGGCACATCGTTTCGAATAAGCAGCGGTAATCGCTGCGTACAATCATTTCCAGTTATTTGTAAAATATCGTCTGGCTGCAAAGAATTCTTCTCTGCCTCTCCTTGGTTCATCAGAAGGTATGGTTTAGGACTTACCTCAGCGATAGCCGGTGCTCGTTGGCTGAGTTCTTCCGAACCGAAGATGTGATATATCGGCACCATCCACCATTCATGTTCCCGCTTTTTAAACCTATCAGGGATCGTTTGGTAAAAAGACTGCTCTTTTGTTCCGTCTTTGACGATCAAGCGTTTCCCCGGCGTATCATTTCGAAGCGGGCCGTCGATTTCGATTTGAAATTTATTGATCGCTTGCGGGGAGTTCCATCCCGGCGACCAAAATTCTGAAATCAATGATGAAGGTGGTTGACCTTTATAGCCTTCCATCGAATAAACCAATGGGGAATCGGTGTCGCTTACAGGCGGCATTTCATGAATGTTATCATGAGCATCCATTGCCGTACGGCCGCTGTATCGATGCAACTGCCGCGGGATGGATTGTCCGGTAATCCGAAAATCGGCTGTTGGTGCAATGGAAGAAATCGGTTCAAAAATAGGATTGGCTTCTGTCAATTCGGAAATGAGCTCATCGATATTTATCCATAGATTTTCGGGAAACCGGGCTGTGGCAATCCCGATATCCAGAATCCAACGCCATGAAGTTTGTATTTCATGTTCAGAAGGTTTAACAGAATAAAAACGCTGTGCACGGCTTTCATTATTCACATACGTTCCCGTACTTTCGGCAAATGTGGCAGCGGGTAAAGTCAAGTCGGCTTTGTCCGTAGTCGCATTTTCGATATGATCGATGGCAACAACATGAGATATGTGTTGAAATAGGGAATCCGCTTTTGACTTTTCTATTCTTCGATATAAATCATTTTCCAGAACAGCCAGCGAATGAATCTTCCCGGTTTCACAGCGTTGCACCGCATCGTCCAAGTTTTTTTCTTCTAACAGTGTCAATCCCATCGTGTTGCATTCCGGAACTGTCAAACAAAGCTCTCCCTTCTCTTTCGAACGATACAAAGAGAGGGCAATATTGGATGCGGCGTGCAATATCGGTGCATTGCCCAACGAGGGGCCGGAAATAACCAATGGCCGTTTTGCTTTTTGTAAAGCATCGGCAATGGTATTGGCCAATTGAGATGTCTCTTCATTTAAATTTTCGGGATTAGGAGCATCGGAATGCAAGACGTGAGCAATCGCGAATCCCAATCGGGCAATATCATCGGGAGAACACAAATATGTTTTTTGAGCCAATTCATCCAACGGTGTACCATAAGGTGATGCAATAAATAGCGGTCCTTTTGCCTCCTGAAGCACTTCCGCCACGGCGTTGGCATGCCAATCCGGAATCCCCAACTTTCGGCTTTGCTCCATGGGTTGTTGTTTCACCGATTGCTGCAAAGAGAGAGCGATCATCGGAGCTGTGTTTATAACATCTTCCCCCAAAATCAACACCGCATCTGCTTGTTCGATCTCCTGTAGCGAAGGGATAGAAGCAGGAGTATTGGAGAGTATCTCCTTGATAAGAAGGTTCACAGAATGCTGGGATTCGGAAATCCCAGCATAAAAATTCTCTTTCCCGACAAGAGTTTGCAACGCAGAATTGGATTCCAATGATGCACGGGGGGAACCGACCCCGATCACTGTCTGATCTTTTCCACAATGATCACGAAAAATTTGCGAAGCAGTATCTTTCTGAATTGTCTTTGTATTTTTCTTCTCATTCTCATGGATAGTAGGAAACAGAATCCGATTTTCATCGTTCACAAATTCATACCCGAAGCGGCCGCGGTCACAGAGAAAATAGCCGTTGACTTCGTGATTGTAGCGGGAACGAATCCGGCGTACTGTGCCGTATCGTTCGCCAACGATCGTATTACATCCCAATCCACAATGGGTGCAAATCGACGGGGCATTTTGTAGATCCCATTTTCTTGTATAGTGTTCTTTGAACGTTTTATCGCTAAAAACCCCAGTCGGGCATACTTCGACAAGATTCCCGCTGAAATAATTTTCCAGCACTCCATCTTTTTGCCGGCCAAAGTAGAGATGATCGTGGCATCCGAAGGATTGCAAATCCTCCCCCCCTGCGAAATCCCGGTAAAAACGAACACAGCGAAAACATTGAATGCAGCGGTTCATTTCATGATTGATGAACGGCCCTAAATATTGATTGCGATACGTCCGTTTCTGAAACCGGTATTCCCGATAATTGTGCCCGGTCATGACAGTCATATCCTGCAAATGGCATTCCCCCCCCTCGTCACAAATCGGGCAGTCATGAGGGTGATTGATCATCAGCCATTCGAGGACACACTTGCGAAATTCTCGGGCTTCCTTTTCTTCAATCGAAATGTGCATATTATCCTGCACCGGCGTCATGCAGGACATCACCAGTTTTCCCTGCTTATCGTTTTCATCCTTGTATTGTTTCACAGCGCATAACCGGCACGCCCCCACGGAACCCAGCGCCGGATGCCAGCAAAAATAAGGAATATTGAATCCCAAAGAAAGACAGGCATTCAACAGGTTGGTTCCCTCTTTCACTGTATATGGTTGATTATCGATATAAATCGTTACCACTATGTTTCTCCAAATTCATTTCCACGGACATTTCTTGTCGTCGATATGTTTCACGAAATCGTCCCGAAAATACTTGAGCGCACTTTGCAATGGTTCCATTGCCCCCGGCGCGAGTGCGCAAAAGGTATATCCCATCCCTAAAAATCGAGTCAGTGTCTCCAATCTCTGCAAATCTTCCTTTTGCCCCTCTCCGTTTTCGAGGGCCAACAATATCTTTTCCCCCCACGGCAGCCCTTCCCGACAAGGCGTGCACCATCCGCAGGATTCATGGGCGAAAAAACGCTGTAAATTGTGAACAAAACCTACCGGACAAGTCTTGTCATCCAATACAACGACGGTTCCCGTCCCCAACCGGCTGCCGGCCTGCATGACATGTGTAAAATCCATCGGCACATCGAAATGATCTTCTATTAAAAAGTCGGTCGATGCGCCCCCCGGCAATGCGCCTCGAAAACGATGCTCCTCCAGCATCCCACCGGCATGTTCTTCCAAAATCTCTCCAAGCGTCGTTCCCATCGGTAGTTCCCAAACTCCAGGATGTTTCACACGTCCGCTGGCTCCATAAATTTTTGTACCGCCGTCCTCGGTGCGGCTCAAATTTTTGAACCACTCTGCCCCTCTTACGGCAATATGATGCACACTGCATATCGTTTCGACATTGTTCACCAACGTCGGTTTCCCGAACAATCCGCTTAATTGAGGATAAGGCGGTTTGGCGCGCGGACGCGCGGCACGTCCTTCCAGGGCATTCAACAATCCGGTCTCTTCACCGCACATATACCGTCCGGCGCTGATGTGTAAATACAGTTCCACGTTATAACCGCTCTCCAAAATGTTCTGCCCGAGATAGCCTTTTTCATACGCTTCGCCAATCGCCTTTTCCAAAATGTTTGCACAGTTGCGATATTCCCAACGCAGGAAAATATAGATCGCATCGGCTTCTAATGCATACGCGCTGACGATTGAACTTTCGATCATTTGATGCGGATCCCCTTCCATCAAATAGCGGTCTTTAAAGGTTCCCGGTTCCATCTCGTCGGCATTGATAACCAAATACTTGGGATGGGGAGCGTCTTCCCCCATGGGAAGAAAACTCCACTTCTTCCCTGTCGGAAATCCCGCGCCGCCACGGCCGCGAAGATCGGAATTCGTGACTTCGTCTTGGACCTGCTGCGGAGACATTTCTTTCAGCACTTTCCGCAAGGCTTCATAGCCACCGGCTTGTTCGTATTCGGCAAGAAAAACCGGTTCGCTTCCAGGCCGTATGTTTTGCGTCAACGGTTTATCCATCAGAATGAATTCTTTCGATAGTTCTCCAAAATTTTATCGATTTTTTCGGGCGTTAGATTGATGTATACTTCTTCGCCCACCATCATCGCCGGTGCGGTTTCACAGACGCCTAAACACGAAGCGGGAAGCAGAGTAAAGAGTCCGTCACTCGTCGTTTGACCGAAGTCAATTTCCAATATCTTTTCCAAATGATCGAGGATATTCTCATATCCGAGTATCCAGCAACTGATGCAGTCACACAGTAAAATGACATGTTTCCCGACCGGTTTACGATAGATCAGATTGTAAAACGTCGCTGTGCCATCCACTTCATCCGGCGACATTTCCAAATACTCCGCAATATCATCGATACACTCATCACTGACCCACCCCTGATGTTGCTGAACGATTTTCAACGCATCGATACAGGCATTCTTTTTCGCCGGATATAGCTGTAACTCATGTTCCAGTTCTTTACGTTCCACATCCGAAAGCATAATTCTTCCTTTCAGCGGTCTACATCCGCCAAGACAAAATCGATGCTGCCAAGAATGGCTAGAATATCCGCAATGGATACACCGCGGCTGAGCAGCGGTAACATTTGAATATGGGGAAACGACGGCGTTCGAATTCGAGTTCGATACGAATGCGTTCCGCCATCGCTAATCAAGTAATAGCCGTTCACGCCTTTCGCTCCTTCGACACCGCAATAGGCTTCCCCCGCCGGAATCACCGGCCCCCACGAAACATGGATGAAATGATGGATGAGAGTTTCGATATCGTGCATGGTTTTCGGTTTGCGAGGCGGGGTAGCTAATGGGTGATCGGATTGATAAGGCCCATCCGGCATGTTGTTCAAACATTGCCGGATGATGCGAAGGCTTTGTCTCATTTCTTCGACTCGAACCACCCCGCGATCATAGCAATCCCCATGTTCCGCCGTGGGGATGTCGAATTCAAACTGATCATATCCCGAATAAGGCCGTTTTTTTCGGAAATCCCACTCCAAACCGGTGGCTCGCAATCCCGGTCCAGTAACTCCCCACTCGATGGCATCATCGGTCGTATATGCGCCAATCCCTTTGGTACGTCCTTTGAAAATGCTGTTTTGCATAACGACCGTCTCATATTCATCCAATCGTTTTGGAAAATACTCGAGAAATTCACGAATGATCCGATCCCAACCAGCGGGTAAATCCTGAGCGACGCCTCCGATCCGGAACCAATTGGGATGCATCCGTCCTCCCGTGATAGCCTGAACGATATCGAATAAACGCTCCCTGTCGGAAAACATATAAAAGACAGGAGACAGTTGCCCCACGTCTTGTGCGAACGTTCCATACCAAACCAAGTGGCTGGCGATGCGAAACAATTCGCACATCATCACGCGAATCACTTGCGCCCGTTCCGGAACCTGGATACCGGCCAGCGTTTCCACTGCCATCACATACGGCTGGTTGTTCAACACCCCGCTTAGATAATCGATCCTGTCCGTATAAGGGATGTAAGTATGCCACGTTTGCCGTTCCCCCATTTTTTCGGCTCCCCGATGATGGAATCCGATATCCGGTACGGCATCGATGATTTCTTCACCATCGATTTGCAAAACGATTCGCAAAACGCCATGCGTTCCCGGATGCTGAGGACCTAAATTTAAAAACAGAAAATCCGTTTCCTCTCTTTCCCGTTGCATCCCCCATTCTTCCGGCCGAAAGCGTAAGGCCTCCTCCTCTTTTATAAGCCGGTCCTCCGGCAACTGAAACGGTTCCATTTCCGTCGCCCGTGCCGGATGATCTTTCCGCAGAGGATACCCCTTCCACGTACGCGGCATCAAAATTCTCCGCAAATGGGGATGATGATCAAACCGAATTCCGAACATATCCCAGATTTCACACTCATACCAATTCGCCGACGGCCAAATCGAGGTGATGCTCGGAAGAGACAGATCGGGGGCCTGTAAAGGCACTTTCAATCGTATATCCTGATTGCGCTCCAAGGAAAGCAAATGATAAACCACCGTAAAATCGGAAACAGGTCGATCCACACTCCCATTTCGGTTGCGTTCATCGATGGCCGTCAAATCAAAAAGCATAGAAAAAGGTTGGTCAATTTTGTTTTTTAAAAAAGACAACACTTCCGCAATGGTATCACGCGGAATCCAAATCGTTTCCAAACCATCGGATGTTTTTTGAACAGAGAATGATCTTTCCGTTTGTTCAAAACGGTCGACGATGGTTTGAAAGGTGGGATGATCACGTCGATTCATCAAATAACCTTCATTCGTTTCATATTCGTGCATCTTTTCTAAACTTGATCAGGAGTTCGAAGATTCACGACTTTTCCCCTCTCTTCCCGTTTTTGGTCTCGTTGAATCGGATTCGGCATTCGCTCGATGGTTTGCGGTCCGACTGCCCAACTGAGTGGCCGCTTTTCTTTCCCAACCGATTGCTGCAAAAGCACCAATCCTTCCATAAAGGCATCCGGGCGCGGCGGGCAACCGGGCACATAGAGATCGACAGGGAGAAATTTATCCACCCCTTGCACGACACTATAAATATCATACATTCCCCCGGAATTGGCGCAGGAACCCATGGATATCACCCAGCGTGGTTCCATCATCTGGTCGTAAAGACGCTGGATAATTGGAGCCATTTTGAGAAACACCGTACCGGCAATAATCATGACATCGGCCTCCCGCGGTGTCCCACGCACAACTTCTGCACCGAAGCGAGCAATATCATACCGGCTGGTCAAGCTGGTGGCCATCTCGACATAACAACACGACAATCCGAAATTGAACGGCCAAATTGAATTCTTTCTTCCCCATGCAATCAAATCATGCAATCGGGAGAAAACGATGATTCGACTTAATACATCGCCCACTGATTGTTGTTCAATCCTTGAATCCGTGTTTGTATCCGTATCTTTTCGACTGGGCTTGGAAAGCCACCATTTCATATTGTTTTTTCCTTTATTTGATTTCTCTTCTGATTCTTATTCTGGATACGGCGGCTTGTTCCCCAATCCAATGCACCCATCCGCCATAAGTACACCAATGCAACCAGTAATATGACTACGAAAAATAACATCGCGAAATAGCCTTTCCATCCGGCTTCTTCAAATGAAATGGCCCAAGCAAACAAAAAGACCGCCTCCAAATCGAAAATGACGAAAAACATTGCTACCAGATAAAATTTCGCCGCGTATCGCACTCGCGCCGAATCGGTGATCGGAACGCCGGATTCATACGGCTCATGGGTTGCCCGGCCTTTATGACGCTCTCCCAATAAATAGGAAATCCCGATCATGGCTCCCACAACTACAAGCACTAATCCGGCATAGACAAAAAACGGCCAAAAATGATCCAGCGGCATTTGCAATAATCCACTTTTCTTATTTGTTTATCTGCAACATTGATAATCAGAGCAATTAGTATTCCATCCAAAGATTAGGAAGAATATCGAGAGCTTCAAAAAGAAAAAAGTTGATCAAATATGTATACTTTTGATGATATGAGAGCCATCCTCCAACTGAATTCCTGTTGGATTCAAAATAAATTGACTGTCTGGAAAAAGATTTTAATGAATCGTTCCTTGGTTTATCCCACTCATAAAAAAAACATTGTGTGGAAAATACCCGTTTCTATGTATTTTTTGCACAATGTTTTCTTTTTCAAAAACTGAAATTGGTTACTTGACATCAATTTTCCCTTTGCGAGAAAAGCAGGCATCCCCGACTGTATCGATAGGCAAGCGAGACACTTGCTGTTCCCCAATCGCCGATGGCCTTCGAATAGTCAATACAACTGTGATACCATAATTCACGGACAATACCAAAATGGCAAAGGAGTAAGGAAAATGAACTTTCGCTATCATATAATCCGCTTGGCTATTGTTTTGGCTTTCTTGTTCATCAGTAATAGCGCCGGCGCTCAAGACAATCATTTCAATATTGTAAAAAGGAACGGAGACTGGCAGTTGTTGAAGAACGATCAGCCCTTCTATATCAAAGGCGCTGTCGGTGGGCATTCCCTTGAAATGCTCAAAGAATATGGCGCCAATTCGGTCCGCATTCGGACGATTCAATCCCACCTGGACCGCGCCCATCAATTCGGCTTTACCGTAATGGCGAATTTGCCCATCCGCGGCGAACGAAACGGCATGGATTGGGATGATGAAAAGATGGAGAAGGAACAAATAGAAAAAACAATTCAAATTGTAGAAAACCTAATGAATCACCCCGCCCTCATGTTCTGGTCGGTCGGAAATGAACTCGACTGGATTCCCCCCGGTATCCCTCACAATCCCCAACTATGGGAACACCTCAATGATCTGGCACGGGAAATCAAAAAAGTGGATCCAAATCACCCTGTCATGACGGTCATCGGAAGCGGAAGATTTGAACGAAAAATTCAACAACTGGCTCAACAGTGCCCGGATATGGATTTAGTGGGAATCAACACCTACGGCGACATCGCGAAAGTAACGCAGTTATGCCGCCAATATTGGCCAAAACCGTATGTAGTTGCAGAATGGGGACCAACCGGACATTGGCAAGTCCCTAAAACGAAATGGAGCGCGCCGATCGAACAAACCAGCACTCAAAAAGCCCAAGTCATTTTTGATCGTTACACCCAAATCATCCAAAAAGACCGTAGCCATTGTTTGGGTTCCTATGTGTTTTATTGGGCCGAAAAACAAGAAACGACTCATACTTGGTATGGGTTATTCCGAGACGGCATGAAAACGGAATCGATCGATGTTATGAAATATCTATGGTCCGGCTCCTGGCCGGCCAATCGCTCCCCAGCTGTCCTCGCGATCACCGTGGAAGATTTTCTAGACTATAAACACATCATTCTCAAACCGGAAACAACCTATGAAGCACAGGTGTATTGTTATGATTGTGATTACGATCCCCTCACATACACCTGGGAGATCCGTCCGGAAGTGGAAATCCCCGAAAACTCCTATGCGGGCGGACTTGAAAAACCCGCCCAACCGATCATCGGTCTAATCGCGGATAAGCAAGACAGACAAATCCATTTTGCCACTCCCCGCGAAGAAGGAGCGTATCGCCTGTTTGTGCAAATCGAGGACGGTCAGAAAAATGCCGGATATGCAAATATCCCGTTCTATGTTTCTGTAAAGTGATACACCTCATCCCATTTCATCGACTTTGACAATGATATTTTCTTTTGCCGAAACTAACGCCCCTTCACAAATTTGAATCGTTTGTCGCCCAACATATCCATTTGGATAAGGATTCGCTTCCCCGGCCAGAACTCGAGCGAAATGTTTCCATTGTTGCACTGTTCCATCATCGGCCGGCAGTTTCTTTTTCACAGGTTTCGGAAGATCACCTGGTGCAGGAAATCCCCGAGGATGGCCATAATGTATCGAAAGAAAATCATGGCCTAACTCGATGGTGCCATTGACGGCAAAAAAGTAATTGGAACCGGCTGAACCATACGTATATAGGTTCCCCCCATAATTCATCATCGCGTCGTTGGCATAACGAACAAGAATCCCGCCGTGATCGGTGGAATTCCTCGATCGCAGGGAAAGATTGTTGACACTTTGAAAACTAGCTACGGATAGTGGTTCACTATCGAAAATCCAATTGTTCAAGTCGATGATATGCGCTCCCATTTCATAGGCGACACCACCGCACTGATCCTGATTCAAGCGCCAATACTCCACACCATCGGGATATTCATTCTCCCTGGGCACACGCCAATCCCCTCGATAGGAATGAATATCCGAAGATAGAATTCTCCCCACTGCGGCCTCACGAATCGAATGCACAGCCTTGATCATGGCGCTGCTGTGCCGCCGTTGAGTGCCGATTTGGATGGCACGCCGCTAAATTTTAAATTAAAAGTCAATATACTTTCATTGGAAATGTATTTCTAAAATATTCCGATTCGATTGACCGATTCGCCAATAAACTCCTTGTTCTGATCGATGGACGCACGGTGTATACTCCCCTTTTTTCCGGTGTTTTTTGGGATATACAAGACGTAGTCCTCGAAGATATCGACCGAATCGAAGAATTTCGTAATGCGCTGATCATCCGTTCCATTGCGACGGAAATAGAGCGAAATATTTATTTCAAGATCACCTGGCGATTTTGAATGATCTTTCCTTCCAACAAAATGAATCTATGATAATGATCTATTGATCGTAGAGAAAACAAGTGTCTTCTCATGGAAAAACAAACAAAAAAGGAGTGTATGATGTCCAATCAACTGAAACGAAGAAACTTCCTCGGCACCGGCCTTTCCGCCGCTGTTGCCATGAATCTCGGTGTGAGCTCATTCGGTGAAGCCAGCGAATGTCCGGGATGCGGTAAAGGAAAATCAAAAATCGGAGCCATTCTCTATACTCTTCGCGAATACTTGAATACACCTGACGAAGTAGCCCGTACTTTTGAAAAAATCAAAAAAATAGGTTATGACAACGTGGAAATCACCAGCGTGGATGAGATCGAAACGTCAAAACTTAAAACTCTTCTAAAAGAGCACGAACTAATCCCCATATCCGCTCACACTTCCTATGATGCCGTTACTGCAAATCCCCAACAGGTGATCGACCGCAATAAAGAATTGGGCTGTCCAAACGTATTCGTCAGTTATATGACGGAAGAACACCGAACGCTGGAAGGGTACATACAGTTTGCCGAAAAACTTTCCGACATTGGCGCCCAATTCGCAGAAGCCGGAATCAACTTTGGTTACCACAACCATAGTTTTGAGTTCCAAAAATACGACGGCACGTTCGGTCAGGATATTCTTCGCTTGTATAGTGTTCCAAAATATTTCTGTTTTGAAATCGACACATACTGGGTGCAACACGGCGGCGGGGATCCTGCAGCCTGGATTCGCAAATTTGCCGGACGAGTACCTGTCGTACACATGAAAGATTTCTTGATGGTCGAAGGAGATGGAACACAATTCGGCACTCAAATGTATGCCGAAGTTGGAGAGGGAAATCTAAACTGGCCAGAGATCCTTAACGCCTGCAAAGACGCCGGAGTGCAATACTACGTCGTCGAACAAGACCAATGCCAACGCGATCCCTTCGAAAGCATTGCCATCAGTCTCAAAAACCTGAAATCCTGGGGACTCGTGTAATGAGTTGCTACGAATAAAAATTTCACAAAAGCCTGATAGATATGTAGGTCTATCCCAACATGTTATAAGGACAATCCAGTGTAAATGACCGTTGTAACGGTTTACCCGATTTACCCAGAGGTCTCATTCTCAGCCATATTATCCCGCTCCAATAACTGATCAAATAATTTCACCAATTGTTCCGCTCGATGCCGATAGGTATGCTGCGCCAACACCTTTTCCCGCGCTCGCTCGATGCACGCTAAGCGCACCTCCTCATGTTGTAGAAAATAGTCCACCAATCGCTCCAATTCCGGAATGGAGCGATAAAAAAAGACTTCCTGACGCGAATCCTCCGTCATCGGCAGATCCGTCGCGAAACCGGGCACATAAATCTCATCTGCCTTGGGCAGCCAGTCCGAGATCAAGAATCCACCTGCCGCCGGGACATCGAAATCCCGGACATTCATACACGTGTAGGATTGAAGACTATGAATGTTGAGCGTCACTGCAGCATTCCGGTATACCTCGAACAAATGCTGAAAACGCAAAACCCCCCGAAAACATTTCCGGGCAATGGTTTCCGGCAACAGTTTCATCCAATCCTCGTTACCATAAATCCGCAAATCGAAGCGGCTCATCGCTCGCACTACAAACAGCCGAAAACGGGTATTCGCTTCCCACAACAATTTTTGTCGCAATTCATCCATACGGTCTGACGGTAATGGACTCGGTGCCTGATATTGAGCCATTACCTCACGTACTTTTTTTCGTGGGAATCTAAGTTTTTCTCCGATTACACGCTCACAATATTGTTTCCAGCCTGGTGACAAATTGTGAAAAAAAGCCGAATGATCCCGCACTTGCCCAACAAATACAACCTCACACCTGCGAGAAGCCCGTTTCTTACCCCGTCTTGTCTTGGTCACAGCCCCGGGCATATAAGCCGGTGGCTTTGCTCCATATTTGTCCAAGGTATCCGCCCATCCATAATCCGCGATCAGATAGGTCTCATCTTCTCCAATACCATGTCTTTCAAACAAATGTTCCCCATACAATGGATCATCCGCATACCAGATGACTTTGGGAATCGGCAGCGAACGGCTCAGTTCCCGTCCCAATACCCATTCGAAACTCGGTGATTCATTACACAAGAAAATCAGATTCGGCTCGAAGATCGCCATTTTTAATATCCGATAATACGGAGGATAATAGTGGCTGTCTTTCAGAACCGTGTACTCCGTTTCATAGCCCATTCTCCGATAATAAAACATCAGAGTACGCATGAGCACATGCTGGATCAATGAATACCGCGCTTTCCCCCGTAAATCCTGAAAGGACCAAATGCGCGGTTTTCCGCTCGGGATCGAAGACAACGTATGAGGCAGTGATCGGACTTTTCGATTCAGAGCTGTCTTTCGTTCTTGGATTCCGGAACGAATAAAATCAAGAACCGACTCGGCATGTTTGTTGTCGTATGGTGGCTTAAAATCTCTTCCGAAATGAAAACGAGGCTGTGCCGCAGCATAACAGAGAGTATCATCCCACACTTGAACGATTTTTTCTTCAAGACGATCTCCCACCACCCAGTATATTTTTGAAGAGATCAAGAAATCGCGAATATCCGAAGATAAAAGGATTTGGTTGAAAATCACCAGACTTGGCTCAATGATCACGATCCCCCGATTCTCTTTCACGATTTCCGGAACAATCTGCTCGAGAATTTCTCCATTTCCGATCCCCATCAAATACAAAAAATCCATACCTGTTTGCAAGGAAGAAAGAATCGATTCCGTAAAAGGTTCGATTCGGCAGGAAGAATATTCGTTTGAACTGGGAAAATTCAGTTCCTTCGCGGCGAATGGATACGCGAGCAATTCTTCATAAATAGCCGGGTGATGCTTTCGTAAGATGGAAACATTTTTATCACAGAGGATCGGATTCGTCATGCGCGCCCTTCTCTACATGCGTTCCACTTTCAATCCTTTTGGAATCACTACGATCCCCTTTTCCGTCACCAAAAACTGCTTCCGGTCCTTATCCGCATCAAATCCGATCTCACACCCATCCGGAATTTCGACCTCTTTATCGATGATCGCATTCCGAATCTTGCAGCACTCGCCAATGTCGGTCTTATTGAATACGATACAACCATCCAATTTACTGTTTCGCCCAATATGCACTTCCGGTGATAGAACACAACGGCTCAAACTTCCTTCAATATTGCAGCCGGCCGCCACATAGGATCGTCGAAGAATCCCAGGATTTGCATCTTGGAAATTGATGCTGGACGGCAACAACTGAAGCGCATCCGTACGGATCGGCCATTCTTTTGAGTACAGTTCGATCGGAAGACTCGGATCGATCAAATCCATTGTGGCATCATAATAACTATCCAGTCCCCCGACATCACGCCAATAAGCATTCGGAATACGATTGGATAAATTATAGGCATAAATGGAGATTCTACGCTGTTTGACCAAGGAAGGACAAATATTTTTCCCAAGATCATGAACCGATTCACTTCGTTTCGCGTCCTCGATAACGGAACGAACCAAAGTCCTTGTATTAAAAATATAAATACCCATATTCACCAGCGAACGTCCCGGTTTTCCTGGTATTTCCGGGGGATTCATCGGTTTTTCCACAAAATCAATTATGCGGTTCTCGTCATCGACTGTAATCACTCCGAAAGGAGTCGCCTTATCACGGTCGAATTCGAAACACGCGATCGTGACATCGGCTTTTGTTTCTTCATGATAAGAAATCAAATCGCAATAATCCATACGATAAATATGATCCCCGGATAAAATCAATACTCGTTGAGGTTTACATTGTTCCAACAGATAGATATTTTGAAAAATCGCATCCGCCGTTCCCTCATACCACCGCGAAATGGTTCGCCGTTGGGGAGGAACCGTTTCGATAAATTCCTTCAATTCACGGCTTAAAAAACTCCAGCCGTTTCGAATATGCCGGTCCAAGGATTGCGATTTATATTGGGTCAAAACGTAAATTTGACGCAATCCTGAGTTTATACAATTGGACAGGGTAAAATCGATGATTCGGAAGTTTCCCCCAAAGGGAACAGCGGGTTTTGAACGATCTTTCGTCAGTGGAAAAAGACGCTCCCCTTGTCCGCCGGCCAATATCAATGTCAATGTATCCCGCAAATTGGGTGGTGGTGTTCGAATCATGAAAAATCAAACCTTTCCCCGAAATTTCGATGAAAAAATCTCATAACAAAAAACCGTACACCCAAACCAACAATATCCCACTCCATTCTTTTTTCATCTTGTTAGAATAATATAGAATTCTAATCACAAGGAAAGGTAAAGCCACATTTCCCACGCGCTTCACGTGGCTTTCAACTCTCTGATTCCACATTCACCAGTAGTTCTCCGATTTTTCTTTTCAACTCGCTTAAATCACCGGATTTCACAATAAAAGCATCCGCATTCCAACTCATAAAATTATCTTGATAATTGGGATATGCCGAATGAATAATAATGGGCCGGCCCCGTTCAATATTCAATATTCTTGCGATGGTTTCCAATCCATCCATTCCCGGCATTCGAATATCGACAACAATCAAATCCGGATTTTGCTCTTCACAAAATCGTATCCCTTCGAACCCGTCTTTTGCGAGTATGACTTGGTACCCCTCTTCGGTTAATTCCGCCCGGTACAATTCCCGCAGATGAATTTCATCATCGATGACCAGTATTTTTTTCATCGGGTAACTCCTTACGGTAAGGAAGACGAACAGACACTTCCGTTCCCTTATCTAACTCGCTCTTGATATCGATATTTCCCCCGTGGCTATAAATGATTCGCTGAGATACATGCAATCCCAATCCCGTACCTGTATGTTTCGTTGAATAGAACGGCTCAAATATACGATCCAGCTGCTCTTTGGCAATTCCTTCCCCTGTATCTTGAATCGTTAATTCTACCCAATTTTCGCTCAATCTTGTACTTATTGAAAGTATACCACCATTTTTCATAGCCTGAATAGCATTCTGAACCAGATTGACAACAACTTGGCGAATCAAATTCCGGTCGAAATAAAATTTCTCCAGATGAGGCTCGAAATCGCAGTGCACCTGAATCTCATGAAAGGTAATTTCTGCATTCATAAACGATAAAATACTTTCAATATATTTGTTAAAATCATCCAACTCCATAAAGGGAACGGAAGGCCGGGCGTAGAATAGGAGCCGATTCAGAACATCTTCCAACCGCAATGCTTCTTCACGAATGATATTGAGATAGTGATAATCCTTTCCTTCCGGATTTTGTTTTTTCAAAAGCATATTGGCGAATCCACCAATGGCCACTAAAGGAGTCCGAATTTCGTGAGCGACGGTCGCAGCCATCTGTCCCAAGGCGGCAAATTTTCCCGCCTCCACTAATTGTTCCTGGCTGTGGCGAAGTTCCGAATAGGCTCGCTCCGTCTCCTTCACTTTTTGTGCCAACATTTCCAACGCTCGAGCATGAGCGATGGCCAGCGCTCCCTGAGTCGCTAAAATTTCCAACATGCGTACATTGTCTTCCGTGATTTCATGCCGGGTAATGGCATTATCTACCACCAAGACACCAAGCGGTTTATCAAGCACCAACAATGGAATCACTGCAAAATCCGTACATTCCAACAATTGAAGTATCGATGGATCAAAATCGACATCCGCTTCTCCTTTGTGCACAATGATACTCTTTCGTTTCCGAATCGTTTGCACTAATATCGAGTGGCTATTCTCCATCGAAGTGCTCATTTGCTGCGCAATCCAATTGACATGTTGGTCCTCCGTCATGGGATTTTCCAAGAGAATCTTCAATGTCTCCAACAAATCCTTTTTCCGAGGAAGACGTTCTACTGAATCCCAGATATGTCCCGCTTCCGCAGGATCGGAAGGTCCTACTGCGAGACTACCGCGCAACTCCCTTTCCTCCTCGTCAACAAGCAGCAAATACGCTCGATTGAAACGAAAAGCCTCTCCAGCCGTCGAGGCAATCAAAATCAAGCGCAGCAGTTTATCCATCGTGTTTGTCGTGTGAAACAAATGAGAAATGACTTGCAGTTTACTCAGCGTAATCGTGCGCTCTTCCACCCGGCGTTCCAGATTATCCGAATAGCCTGCCAGCTGTTGTTCCAGCTCTTTCCGGTGCGAAATGTCTCGCTGAATACAAATATAACCGACGATTTCTTTTTCATTGTTGTGGATCGGTGTAACATGGACTTCGACATCGAAACTCAACTGATCCCGCCAGATACAAATGAGTTCTCCCGCCCATGTTTTTCCTCCCCGAACATGCCCCCACAAATCCGTATACACTACGGAGGGAACATGGTCACTCCAAAAATCTTGAAGATTTCTTCCCAACACGTCTTCCAACGCAATTCCCACTTGCCGCTCAAAAGCCGAATTGGCATAAAAAATCAACCCACTTTCATCAAATAACAATATCGCATCATCGGCCGATTCAATGGCGATTTCAAAATTTCTCAACTCATCTTCCATTGTCCGAATTTCACTTAAATCCTCAATAAAAAGAACCGTATAAGAATGGATCGGCACGGCTTGCAATTTTACGGGGATATGAGATGACAGTTTTCCCCGGAAAGAAAATTCGTAGAATTGTGTGGAACCAGCCTTCACAACTTCCTGTAAACGATCGGATTCCGATTTCGTCAAACACAAATCGTGGATAGGTTGCATGACCTGCAAAAAAGAATCACCGACGAGTTTGTTGATCACTGAATTAAAATATCGAATACGGTATTGCCCATCCAATAAAACGACACCAAAAGGCAATAAGGAAAGTAATTCCGTAAGAATAGAGGAAATACTTTCCTCACTACCTTTTTTCGCAATCAATTCTACAACATTTTCGATCTCCCGGTCTTTGCTTGTTTCCACCATATTTCACCTTTTCACAGAATCCGGACAGGATTTTTCATTCAATCGTGTATGAAGATATTATACAGCAATTCGACCGATCGAAGCAAAACTCCTTCTTCACCATCCATTCTTCATATCCTTTCTTTTCCTTTTCATTACTCCGGAATAATCCTTTTTTTTCAAAATGGCCGCCGTATCCCTTTGAACAAGGATTGCCTCTTTCCTCAATCAAATCATACTATACACATATCATATGCATACATTGTTTTCATTCTAACAAAGCATGGGCATCCCTAACCGTATCCTTCAAGGCGGGCATTTTCATTTTGCACTCGGTCCAATCGGTGACACAGTTTCTATAAAAAATGGACAAAGAAGAAGCCAAAAAAATCCTTCGGAAAGAACTCAATTTTTACAAACAATGGCCCTACTCATACCTAGCCGATTTGGTCGGACAAACCGAACATACGCAGATTCTATCCGACACCGGAATTGAATACCAACTCGAAATCGAGTTTCTTTGGGATAATGAACCGGAAGGCAATGTAAGAATCCTGGGCGCCATAGACGATGGCGGCTGGCGCGCCTTTTTCCCCCTCTGCGACTCTTTCATCATAAAACCCGACGGAACCTTTGTGAGCGAATAAAAAAAACACTCAAGATCGAAAAAATTCCCAAATCATTCTCCATATCTTTCAAAAAATTGTATAATAAGTCACACTCATTTTACATGGAGCAAGGAAGAAAACATGCCGAAACCTCGTGCTCAATTTCTCTTCGAACAAGGTGTTGCCTTTAGTCAAAAAGGCGATTACAAACGAGCTCTCAATTACTTTCGCGATGCGTTGACAGAAGAACCTGATTCCTATGACACTCTTTATAACCTTGCGTGCTGCTATTCCGCGATAGGCGATAGCGAGAATGCGCTACTATATCTAGGCCGCGCTTGCACCTTAAGTTTCGAATGCCGAGATTGGGCGAAAGAAGACAGTGAATTCGAACAATTAAGAGAGGAACCGGAATTCCAAAGAATCGTTTTCGATGAAATTTCCGAAAAGAAAGCAGAAAATTCAGAACCTCAGGAACTCTCCGGACTCCTTTCTCACCTTGAAACCGATAAAGGCACAATCCGATTGAAATTATTTGACGATCGTGTTCCCTTAACCGTGGCCAATTTTGTGAATCTGGTGAATCGTGGATTCTATGACCAGCTGAAATTTCACCGTGTCATACCGAATTTTATGATCCAAACCGGTTGCCCCCTCGGTACCGGAACCGGCGGTCCAGGCTATACCTTCAAAGATGAAATATTGAGTGGGCTGAAACATCACAAACCGGGAATTCTTTCGATGGCCAACCGAGGTCCGAATACCAACGGCAGTCAATTCTTCATTACCCACAAAGCCACCCCTTGGCTCGATCGAAAACATACAATTTTTGGGGAAGTCGCCACTTCCTTGGATCAAGAAATTGTTGATCAGATAGAACAAGGCGATCTCATTCAATCCATCACAATTCAAGGAGACACAACCAATCTCATGAATAAGTATCAATCCAAACTCCTTGAATGGAATAAAATTCTCGACAAAAAATTTCCTGACCTTCGCCCTCCTACACTCTAATACACATCCATCCACCATTCCTCTTTTTGAGTTCGGTGATACCATTAAAACAAAAAATGCAAGAAGGAAACACGAAGCACGAGAGAATTTCGCTTTCCTTCTTCCGCAAACCATTCAAATAGACGGAAACGCAGAGGAGAAAAAAATGGAAAAAACCGGAATCATCACATTCAAAGGAAATCCAATGACCTTGATTGGGCCGGATATCAGTGTCGGTGAGAAAGCCCCCGACTTCACCGTCGTCAATAACGATCTTCAACCGGTGAAACTGTCTGATTTTCAAGGCCAGGTTGTCATCATTTCATCCGTCCCTTCGCTGGATACCCCACTTTGTGAAATGCAAACGAAACGATTTAATGAAGAAGCCTCGAAATTAAACGCCAAAATACTAACCATCAGCATGGATTTGCCCTTCGCGCAAAAACGATTCTGTAGTTCTTTCAATATCGAAAACGTCATGACTTTATCGGACTATAAAGAGCGCTCTTTTGCCAATGCGTTTGGATTATTGATCAAAGAACTAGCCTTAGCCACTCGCGCCGTTTTTGTTGTGGATAAGGAAGGTAAGATCACGCATAAGGAAATCGTTAAGGAAGTCACCGAACATCCTGATTACGAAAAAGCCCTTGCCGCAGCGAAACAAGCTGGCGCATAATTTCGATTTTGACTCATCAACAAAAATCACAAGCGCGGCGGAGCAATTGCTTCGCCGCTTTCTATTTCATAGATGCGAGAATTCTCCGGAATTCTATTATTATTAATGCTTTGGATTCGATTTCTTCCAAATCTCCCAATATCCTCTTATCCGGATTAGAAACGCTTCCGGTTTTTCCGTAAAAATCCGTCCCCCCAATGGCCAAATGGAGGATTGAATGATTGTTCGATCCTGCTTGATCAACGCGACCAATAACTCCTTAGCATCGTCATTCATACAAACATCCGGATGCTCAGACAAGAATACCTTTAGTCTTCCCAAATCGTGATCGTCTCCCAACAAGTCGGACAAGTCATGAAGTTTCTCCGCATACGGTTTCAGAATTTCATTCCAGGAAGGCTGAAAAAGACAGACCGCATACCACATATCCTTTACACGTTTTCGCCATTCATGCAGAGTTTCATCTGTGGTCTCTTTGTCTGCATCCCGCATCCTCTTCTTTCCCCGTTGATAAATGCGATGAAGCCCACCGCAAAAAGGAGAAAATCCTTTGTGCCGAATCGGCCACTCCGTGATTCGCGCACGTCCTTTCTCCAACTCGACAATGACCTTTTCAAACAAATGAGTTCCTTCCAATTCCTGTTGCGTACGTTCATGATGCATTGCCGTTAATTGATCTTTTGCATGATTAAAAAAATCAGCAGGGAAACGCTCCCCGAAATGTTTTTTTAATTTTTCCAACGATTCGATCAACACAGCACTATCCCGCATCGGAGATAATGTTCGCCCTAAATCACGATAGAAATAATTTTCAGCCTTATAGATTCGTTTTCCGAGTTCATCACGCACGAGCCGGATCACGGCTCGAATCTTTTTGAAACATTTTCTCGTCTCGTGAATTGCTTTATCCCGATCCGTCGGATGTTGCAAATTCGCAATCGCGTAATCGATTTCCTCCCACACAATCCGCCGGATTCCCTCCGCAGCACTTTCATGTATTTCCAATTGATATCCCATCATTCCTCCTTTTCCATCTCAACAAAGAATTCCAAGAGTTCTGAAAGTCAAGACAAAAGAAATTTTACTTTGCAAAAAAAGAATTTCCATTCCGGATTCTACATTTCCCTTTCTGCCTCTAGTTCTTTAAAAACAGTAATGATTCATACTCATTTCGTGACTCTAACAATCAAATTGTTCTTCCTATACCTTGTTTCAATACACATCATAATGATATTTTATTTATGTTTCGTTAGAATGGTCACTCGAAAGGAAAAATATGCAACACAACAATTTTTATACAATACGGAGGATGAATCGAGAAGATGTGGACCTTGCCGTAGCCTGGGCTGCCGAAGAAGGCTGGAATCCGGGACTCTACGATGCCGGCTGCTTTTACACAGTCGATCCGCAAGGTTTTTTCATCGGAGAACTGGAAGGAGAAGCCATCAGCTGCATTTCCGCCGTCGCCTATAACGAGCAATTCGGTTTCATCGGCTTCTACATCGTCAAACCCGAACATCGCGGAAAAGGCTACGGCCTGCGCATCTGGAATGCCGCACTCGATCATCTCGATTCCCAAAATATCGGCTTGGACGGTGTTCTCGCCCAGCAAAACAACTATGAAAAATCCGGCTTCAAACTCGCGTATCACAACATTCGCTTCGAAGGAAAAGGAGAGGGGCAAAAGTACGAAGATATTGTACCCCTTGCGGAAGTGCCTTTCGAACAAGTGCTCGAATATGACCACCAATGCTTCCCTATTCCCCGCGCATCTTTTTTGCGGTGTTGGATCAACATGAAAAACGCCATTTCCGTCGCCAAGAAGAAAAACGGCATGTTGCAGGGCTTCGGAACGATCCGCGCCTGTCGCAACGGCTACAAAATCGGCCCGCTTTTTGCCGACAACGAACAAATTGCCGAAGAAATTTATTTATCTCTTGCCCGCCTCGGGAAAGGAGATCCCGTCTATCTCGATGTCCCTGAAATCAACCAATCCGCCGTCTCTCTTGCAGAAAAATACGGTATGAACAAAGTCTTTGAAACCGTCCGTATGTACACCCAATATGAACCGGAAATCGATATCGGAAAGATTTATGGTGTTACGACTTTTGAATTAGGTTGATGGATGTTCCCTTTAAATAATTCCTAAAATCCAATAACAGAGACCCGATGTAACTACCTGAATTGTCAAATTATCCATACTATGAAAGGTCACTGCCTCCACCACCATCGCAATCAGTGAAATCAATAACGAAACAAAAAAAATCGTCACAACCGGCAGTTCAAATCCAACAGAAAGAAATAAAAGACAACCGATGAACGAGGCAATCAACACCGCCAGGCTTCCCTCAAGACTGCGGGTTGCTTTGACACCGGTAAAAGTAAGCACTCGATACTTATGCTTCCCCCACCGTGTACCGATGGGTTCGGCCACTGCATCTCCCCAACCTGTTGTAATATAGCCAATAACAGCAAATTGCCCGAAACAGATGTTACTGATCATCCCTCCCAGCGCTGTCATACAAAAAGGTACGATAATGTAAAAGCGTTCATACGGTGTATCGTTTGGGCGGGCAATCGCACGGAAAAATCTATTTTTATGCCCCTTCATCACACCATACCCGACGACAATTCCAATCGAACAACCAAACACCTGCACAGCCGAAAATCCAAAAATCAATCCGATTACACCGGCAAGAGTAAAGATGATAAAGTGAAAAATCTTCCGTGTATATCCCACCGGTAAATCCCAAGCCTCCTTGGCATATCCGGCGAACCATCCGGCAAGACTGCCAAGTAGAATACCGACAGGCATGATAGCAAACCAAAATGAAAGTGATGGAAACGACCATCTCGATAGGATAAATTCGATCATTGCGGATAAAAAATATTTCCAATCTTTTTGTATTGCCTGGATGCGGAATTTTCTTGTGAAACTTCCACTAGAATCTTTTTGATTTGTTCAAAATCACCAGGATCGAGAACCGTTCGCTCTTCCTTGAATCCGATATCCGCCTTCAACCAGGTTTCATAATCTTTGCAGTCTCCACTCGCATATGGATACAAATTTCCCTTGATTCCAACGACAAAAAGAGCAAGTTGAAACGGATCAAAAGAATAACGGCACAGCGCATACAGTCCATGCGTAAATCGTCGTTCATCCAACGCCGGAACCAACATATCCCGCAAGATATCCAATGCCGAGGTCATGATATAAAAACTATTCCCCGCCGCCAACGCCAACATACCGGCAGTGCGAATCATGCATTCCTTACAGCAATCGGGAATCGCTTTATCCGCGAGATGAAGATTTCGCTCGAAATAGACACATTCATGATTGGCCCTGCCGGAAATACAAGCCGGTTCGAGCGGCTTCAGGCAAAATCCGACACCGACAATGGCCTTTTCATTCCCCGGCCAGTCCCCTTTAACCACCTCAGAAATACAAGCCTTCTCACGAATCATCCTCCGGTATCGCTGGATGCCACGAGTGGTTCGTATCGGATGCTTGACAATGATTTTCGTAAAAAATTCTTTGCCATACTCCCGCAGAAGGCTGCGAAAACTGAAATCCCAAATTTTTATATCTAAGAATTGGACATCATCCAACCGTTCAAAATAGCTCATTGTTTCAAATGATTCATGACAACATTATCAACCCGACATGGATTGAATCCTGATCGGGTACTCGCTTGCTCTTTGACGCAGGCGAGAACGCCTGCTTTACCCAGAACATTGTTATGAATTAACTAACGAAAAATACAGCCAAAGGTCACGGTTGAAACGAAAAATACAAGAAAATCACAATTTCGGCTTGCCGGGAACATAACGCCGAATAATCCCCAAACTCATGAGACCATTGGAGGGTTCATATGGAACAAAGGCCACGCCGAACGTAAAGCCCGTTCCAGCAGAACCGGTATACCGCATCGTCGGCCCCATCCCGAAAATAATCCCGATCGACTGGTTCCAGAATTCAAACTCCGGATCCTTGGCAGGATCGATCATATCCCAGGAAAGACCTCCCCAATACCGCTTATCCAGCGGATCCCAATGATGCTGTTTTTTGTGATAAGTCAAATCCGCCGAAAATAACTCTTTTGCCAATGGCGTATCCTGAAAAGGATCATACAGAAATCCGGATAAATAGGCGACCGGCGTCGTCAACCAATAATTCTGGTTCGGCTCATGGGAATGAGGGGGATTGTCATTGACATCCAGCATATACTGAAGGATCGCCGTCTCCATCGTCTTTTGATCCGCCATAGAGCGCGACACTTTCGCCCTTGTCTGCGCATTCAGAAAATTCGGCACGGCAATCGCCGCCAAAATTCCGATAATCGCGACAACAATCAGAAGTTCGATTAACGTGAAACCTTGTAATTTGAACATACGGACCTCCATGATACATCTAACGATGCAGCATTTCAAAACAATATCCGTTCACCCTATCGTATACGAAAAGACCACGTTTGAAAATGAATACCCGCGATTTGGCCAAGTATTCTATGGAATGGATTTATTTGGCATTATTCGTTATAATTACTTGAAGAACGGTAACAACATGAGTGATGGTATACGTTGGGTTGTTCGTGACCGTTATGGTAACGAAATCTATTTGACACATGAACGATGGCATCACATTGCTGCAAAACAGAGGGAAAGATATAGTCCCATTCAGCGGCATAAAGCCACCAGATTAACCGATTTTCACTCTATCTTTTCCCCCATTTGGAATCATAATCAACGTGATAGACCAACAGAAAAAGGAGCACAAGGTACAATGCAAAAAATTTCATTCGCACTCATTCTCTTCTTATCGTGTTTTGCCCTCCAACCGGAAGCGGCGGAAATCTATGCAGGCCTCGCCAAAGCGGATATGACACCTCCCATCGGCGGAAGAACGACAGGATATTCCTCAGCCAAACCCACGGATGGCATCCACGATCCGCTGTTCATCAAAGTTTTATATTTACAAATGAGCGATCAAAACATCGCCATCGTCACATGGGATTCCTGCGTCTTCACGTCCCCCTGGCTTCACGAACAAATGCCCGAAATCGGGATCGATCATTTATTGTTGCTCAATACTCATACACACGCCGGACCGAATTTGAACCAAAAGGATTTCCCCTCGGAAGAAAAACCTTGGCGGCGGACTGTCGAAGAACGTACCCTGAAAGCGATTCAAGAAGCGAAACAAAATCTCTTCCCCGCCCATTTCACCGCCGGTCAAGGGAGCATTCAGTTGGGTTATAACCGCCTCGTCCGTCAACCGGAAGGGTACTCGATCACCCACTTTGAAAATCCGGAACGTATCCCCTATGGCCCGGTCGATCCAACGGTCGGTATTATTCGCATCACCGACAACACCGAAAAAATCCGGGCAGTGATCGTGAATTACGCCTGCCACCCGGTCGTATTAGGTCCTAGAAACCGCAAAATATCTGCAGATTTCCCCGGCGTCATGCGCGATGAAGTGGAAAAAGAAATCGGCGGCGATGTCGAATGCATCTTCGTGCAAGGCGGTTGTGGTGAAATCAATCCCCTGATATTGGCTAGAACCGGCAATCCCGAAGAAGATTTCCCTCTTGTTGAGAACATGGGAAAACTACTCGCAGAAGAAGTGTTGGATACGTTACACCGTATGGAAGGTGTGAAAGCAAAATCAGATCAACTCTCCTGTAACTCGAAACAAATGACCGTGAAAAGCCGCTGGGAAAAAGAGGAAACCATCGATGTCGGCGTCACCTCCATTCTGCTCAATAACGAAATCGGAATTGTCACGATGCCGGGCGAACCCTTCCAAAAATTCCAAGCGGATTTGCGCGAAAAAGCGGATTTACCTCACACCTTCTTCTTCGGATACTGCGATGACGCCGGATACGACTGGACTCGCTATATTCCCGACGTCGAATCAGCGGCCCGCGGCGGATACGGCGCCAGCGATGCAACCCATGTCGCCGTAGGCACCGGCGAACGTCTCATCAATGAAGGAATCGTCATGCTCTACGAAATGCGCGACATGCTGAAAGAAAAACCACAACGCCACATCCACGAATAACCTTTTACATTGATTATGTCATAAATCATCCATCCATTCATCGATCTCGAACATCCCGTTTCTGCCGATTCGGACGTAATACAAGGCGTCAAATCCTTCATTATAGGAGGGGAGCTGCATCTTGTTATAAATCCCGACAATCCCCTTTTGGGGAATCACATGCCCTTTCTCACGCTGCTGATTGCGGTCGATCGCATCTTGAATTTTTGACTCGAAATAATAGCCGGCCACTTCGTAGCCGGCTTCTTTGGCGAGTTCGATATACCGTTTGCGGTTCTCAACGGTCGGATTAGTATTATCCACCACAAACCGCTGTTTGGTTTTTAGGCAGGTCTTGATGAATTCCATTTCTCGATGGCGGGTTTTCAACATATCGAGACTGATACGAAGATGGGTATAAAAAAAATGATCTTTATAAAATGTCGATTTTCCTGTCGCTTGAATTCCAATCAGTATCACGACTTGCATCGTCTCTCTTCAGCTTTCGTCATGCACTGTCATTCCCTTACAAAAGGGATTGTATTCCTACTTTTCTAGTCGTGGAAACAACGCTTTTCCGGGTGTAATGCTTTTTCCGGCAGTAGCGTTCTGCCGATCCAAATCGGTTAGCAATGGACTTTCCCCCTCTACCGGACAGGCCAGCCGTTCGAGCATATCCTCGGATTTCCCGGGCATAAAAGGATGAATCAGCACCGCGCAAACCCGAAGCGCTTCCGCCAGATTCAAAAGAACCCGATCCAGTTGATCGGTCTTACTTTCATCTTTTGCCAATGCCCACGGCGCCTGCTCGTCGACATACCGGTTAGCCAATGAAATCAATTCCCACACGGTTGCCAACGCCTGGTGCATGGCATACCGTTCCATCTGTTCTTTATAAATATCGACCGTTCGCTGCATTTTTTCTCGTAGCGCGTCATTGGTTCCGGCGACTTGCGGAACAACACTTCCGCGGTACTTCTTGATCATGGAAAGCACACGGGAAAACAAATTCCCCAGATCATTGGCCAAATCAGCATTATAGCGGTTGATAAGTACTTCTTCGGAATAATTCCCGTCCTGTCCGAAAGCGATCTCCCGCAACAGGAAATAGCGCAGGGAATCCCGGCCATAGACATCGAGAAGCGAATATGGATCGACAATGTTCCCGATGGTCTTCGACATCTTCTCGCCTTTATGATAGATAAATCCGTGAATCAAGATTTGCTTCGGTAAGGCAATCCCGGTCGACATCAACATGGCGGGCCAAAAGACAGAATGAAAACGGTTGATATCCTTCCCGATGACATGCACATCCGCCGGCCAAAAAGTCTGAAACAGTTCGTCATCTTTTAAAAATCCCACACCGGTCAAATAATTGGAAAGCGCATCGAACCAGACATAGGCCACATGCTGCTCGTCCCATGGAATCGGAACGCCCCAACGGGTAGTGGAACGGGATATACTGATATCCTGCAATCCCTGATCCAGCAAAGCGAGCATCTCGTTTTTATACCATTCCGGATACACGAAATTCGGATTCTCCGCATAATGTTTCTTCAGGGCTTCGGTGTAGGCGCTCAAGCGAAAGAAATAATTATCCTCTTCAATCCATGTCGAAGGCTGATTATGAACTGGGCAGTTCCCCTCGTTCAGTTCCTTTTCCTGATAATAAGCCTCGCAGGAATAACAGTACCACCCTTTGTAGGCGCTTTTATAAATATCTCCTTTTTCATACGACCGGCGCAGCATTTCTTTCGTCGTATCGTGATGGCGCGGTTCGCTGGTGCGAATAAAACCACTTAAACTCGAACCGACTTTTTCATGCAAATCCTTGAACAATTCCGCCATTTTGTCACAGTATTCCGAAATCGGCACCCCCGCATCTTTGGCCGCCCGCTCGACTTTGGCACTATGCTCGTCCACGCCGGATAGAAAAAAGACCTTCATCCCCTGCATACGGCGAAAACGCACGATGGCGTCGGAGGCAATAAATTCATACGCATGACCAATATGCGGTTTGGCATTGACATACGAAATCGCCGTAGTCAGATAGAAGGTATCACTCATAATTTTCTCCGTTTCTATAAAAATGTAACGCCGGCATCCTGCCGGCATTTCCATCCATGCCACCGAGACGGCGGCGTTACATATATATAATATCCGTATAGATGGTTTTGAGCAACGAACACAAGGTAATATTCACTTCATGCGTATCGGAACTTTCGTTCCATCCTCGAAAGTAAGAATACATTCGGCCCGAATGGTTTCCGGTAGTTCGAGATGGGGAAGCCGAGACACGAAAAGATGCAGTTTTTGAAAATAGCGAACAGGAATGTCGATCGATCCGTCTTCATGATCGAGACGCACACCCAACATATCCCCGATCCCGATTTTAGGCCACGATCCACTCTGGGTTTGCCAGGCGGCACGTGGAATATGCTCTCCCTCTTCACCCAAAAGAAACAACTCTATCCGTTCAACCGCGGCAGTTTTGGCTTTGGCGGCAAAATCCAATTCAAAACACAAATCCTTCCGCCCATCGGGATAACGTTCCATCTCTCCCACCCGGTCGGCCAACACACCCAAATACCGGAGTTGATTGGAATAATTCGGCTTCGGCAGGAAAAAAGAGGTCAACAGTATCGTCAATACAAAAACGACAACCGCAGTATCAAGCAAAGCCGCCGACCCGTGTGTCCACATCGAATTGGCGGATAGAGATAACGATAGATTTTGCAGGCGGTCCCATACGGATTTTCTGACAATGAGAATTCCGACAAAAAGAAAGACTCCCCAACTGAGAAGATAGGCCGCATAATCGTACCAGGCGTTTTCATAGCGAACCTCGAGAATCCCGTTCCGCAATTGAATCCCGATCAATTTGCGGTCTTCGGGAGTTTCGAAAGGTTGTTCCAGTCGAAACGTTCGGACCGGTGTGCCATCAATATAGGCATTCCATTTTCGGTAACGGGAAATCCCTAGACGCAGGTGCGAATCGGCTTTTGCACCTTCGACTTGAAAACGCAGGTTTTTCCCTATTGCAGGAAGCGGTGTCACCGTTCCCGAACCATGCAAATCCCATCCCCGTCCGGTCCAGGCGGATCGCTCATACAGGATCATTTCCTGATTTTCATAAATTGCAGTCAATCCATCCAATTTCTTTATCTCATGATAGGGAGCCACCTTCCAGTCGAAAACATATTTCACATTGGCAAGATTCAAATCCCTTTCCTGGAAGAAAAAAGGACGGGTACCGATAATGATAGCCGGCATATAAACAGGCCCGGCGATCCCAACGGAAGCAAAAGCGGGCGCAGAAATTATACGCCACGAATCGTACGTCAATGTACGGAATGACAATAAAGGATTCTCAAAAAATAGAGAAGGATTTCGCTCGGACTCTCTCGCCTCGAGAACATCGAGCACATCTGTAAAATATGGCCAATACGAAGGGGTTTCCGGTGGAGCGCCGACTTTTTGCGCCATCGGCTCGACATACCACCGCCACGCCGAACCGGCAACCGTCTTCCCCAACGACAACACCGGTGTCGCTAGGATCACCACGATAGAAATCACACAAATATCGGAGAGGGATTGACGGAAAAGAAAAGAAGATTCTTTTTCCTGCGTCTGTTTCTGATGTTGGTGGTTTTGCAAAAAAGAGAATTCAAAATGAAAATTCCCATACCAACGCTCCAATTGAATTCCAAGAAAACCTGCCGCCAAGAGCATGGCGCTGATTTTACCGAGTCCGATCAATCGTTCCAATTGAATGTGCTCGAAAAAAGTTTGAGCCGTTTCCAGTTGAAAAAACGTACGGGCCGCGTCCAAACCAAGAAATAGATTGACGAGACTAAACAAGGCCAACACTACAGCAAACAAGCGGCGGGAAAAAAGCCCCCACATAATCCCTATAAATCCCAACGTTGTATGGAATGCCGTCGCGTTTTGAAAGAGCACCCCTTTCATCAGTTCCCGCCCGATATCCGGCATGGTTCGCCCCCAAAATCCGTAGGGGTAAATCCATTCCCGGCTCATAAAAAACGGAATCCACCAAAAAGCGGTTAGTCCAACTCCTATCACAATAGCAAAACTCTTCAACAAGAATGTCGATGAACGGCCATTGAAAGTGTAGACCTCCCTGTCATCCTTGTTTTCAGTAAATAACCGATACTTTTTGAAAATCACCCGCATGAGAAGTAGCAAGACAATCCAGAGGATATTGGTATATAAAAAAAGAGGATGAAGAAGAATGGAAAAACTAAAAATCACCGCCAATAAAAAAACACGCCATTTCGTGAAAGGAGACTCGATGTCCGCACAGAGGGAAAATGCGAAAAGAGACAATCCCAATCCCAAGCCACTGCCCCACATCCCAATGTAAAAGAACTGCGGCCATCCGAAATTCATTCCATCCCCCCCATCAAGCAAGAGAAGCAACAGAAGTAAAACTGCAGCCGCCCGCCCGAACCATTTTCGAACAATCGCATAGAGTAAGAATGCAAAGGCTAGATAACTGGCAAACACAACCACCGTATAAATCCACTCGCGAGGCACAGAACCGAATGTTAACAAACGAAAGAAACAAAAAATCAAGTTGCCGCCCGGCGGGTATAATTCATTCAGCGGGAATCCCATCCCAAACGCATTCGACCACCCCATCAGACTCCACTGGAAACGCAAATTCCATTCCGTCAGCGTCGCCAAAGTAAAATGCATCAAATGGTCGCCGGAAGAATTCAACCCATGACTCAATGGTTCCCAATCCACCCATACAATGGCTGCAACAAAGGCCGCCATAGCAAGGATTTCCCCTCCCCATCGCCACAAGTGGGAGGAAACAAATTTTCGCAAAAAAGCATAGAAACAGGAAATCCAAACAAAAAAGAAAACAATAAGAACCGTTTCCGAAAAGCAACGGATCCCCGTCATATGCAAACCGGGCACAGCCAGACCGGTATTCATTGCATATCGAAGAATGATCCAAGCGAGAAGGAGAAAACCTTGAATCAACCAAATACGAATATTGAAAATCGACACAATTTGACCTCGACTTTAAACATTGAGAAACTACTAGAGCATTGTCATCCTGCCGGTTTTTCTAAAACGAAAGCGAATTGGTTTCGTGACGCATACCACCGATTATTATGTACAGCAACCGATCAGAATCCTAGTGTTTTAACTTTTCCGATCGACATCCATGATGCCTTTAGGGGATGACTGATCCTTGCTAAAATCTTTTAAACTCGTCTACAGATTTATAGAAATTCAGAGGATCCTTCATGAAATATGAACCCGTAATCGGTTTGGAAACTCACGTCGAATTGGCCTCAAAATCGAAAGTCTTTTGCCGATGCAAAGCAGAATTCGGGGGAGAACCGAACAGTTATGTCTGCCCTGTCTGCCTTGGCCTGCCCGGTACGCTTCCCGTATTGAATGAACTTTCTTTGGAAATGGCGTTGCAAGTCGCCTTGGCTATGGATTGTGAGATTCCGGATATCACGATTTTCGACCGGAAAAACTATTACTACCCCGATTTACCGAAAAATTATCAAATCTCACAAGAATATCAACCGCTGGCCCGCCACGGCAATCTCACGATTTTGCTCAAAGACGGTGGCCAGAAAGATATTGGAATTCATAACATCCACCTCGAAGAAGATGCCGGCAAAAATTTTCATCCGGCCAGCACCTCAAAACCCATCACTCTTGTCGATCTCAATCGGGCCGGAACCAGCCTGTTGGAAATCGTGAGTGAGCCTGATCTTCGAACACCTGACGAAACAGAAGCGTTCATGCAAACCATGCGCAGTTTACTGCGCTATCTCGAAGTGAGTGATTGCAAGATGCAGGAAGGCTCCTTGCGTTTTGAATTGAATGTTTCCCTTCGTCCCAAAGGAGCGTCAGAATACGGAACCAAAGTAGAAGTGAAAAATGTCGGATCGGTCAAAGCCGTGTTGCGCGCTCTGCACTATGAAATCGCCCGTCAAGTAGAAATCCTTGACGACGGTGGACGAGTTGTGCAGGAAACCCGTTTATGGGATGACGACAAGGGAGAAACCCGTTCAATGCGCGTAAAAGAAGGAGCAAAAGATTACCGATATTTTCCCGAGCCAGATTTGTTGCCCGTCAAAGTGGAGCGCTCTTATCTTGAGGAACTGCGTTCCCGCCTTCCTGAATTGCAGGATATCAAACGCAAGCGATTCGTCGAACAGTATCAAATCCCGGACTATGACGCCGGTGTGTTGGTTTACGAAAAGACAGTTGCCGATTATTTCGAGGAATGCTGCCGGCTTCATCCGTCTCCCAAAACATTCAGCAATTGGATCATGGTGCAAATCTTACGGGAGTTGAAAGACGATGACAGCGTCATTACCGATTTTCCGGTGACACCGAAACATCTTGCCGAACTCGTCCAATTGACAGAAAAAGGAACCATCAATCAAAACATCGCTAAAAAAGTGTTTAAAGAAATGATGCAAAACGGAAAAATGCCCTCCACCATCGTGAAAGAACAAGGGCTGGAAGTTGTAAGTGATGCAGGAGAAATTGAAAAATTTGTTGAAGAAGCCATTGCGGAAAATCCCGGTCCGGCGGAGGAATATAAAACCGGAAAAGATAAAGCGCTGAATTTTCTACTCGGTCAGGTAATGCGAAAAAGCCGGGGAAAAGCCAATCCTCAACAAGTGCAAGAATTAATCAACACTAAATTACGCGGCTAAGCAAAACCGATTCAGTATATAGTCAATCTCAATCGATTACCACAAAGTGCCCATAAAATCCTCTTGGATGTTCTCCATCGTCCCCCCTCCGCCGACTCGCATTCTTGGGGAGATGTCGAACATATCCCAATCGGAAACCACATCTTGGGACGAGGGATTCAAATCCTCTGTCCAATTATTATAGGATACATATCCTTGATTCGTCGTCGCACAACTGCTGAACGACACGGCAAGGATGAAGAGCAGCACAATCGAAATCCCTTGTTTCCTTCTTATTATTTTCGGCATGGTTTTCACCTATTATTCAAATATTGGTAACACACACTCTTTAAAATTCGCCCTGAGTATCATCGAAAATAAAAATATCTCCCAACGTACACAGGCCATGTCTACGATTTTTATGAGTGAATAATTCTTTGACTCGTTCCTTTTTACCTTTAGTTGTATATCATAGTATACGTCACGAAATACAAACTCGTAACAGCTTTCTGCATCATTCTTTTTTCATAAACGAACAACGTGTTATACTATATACAGCTGGTTTATCCTGTGTTTGTATTATGGTTTGGGAGTAAGGACGAAACTTCTATGGATTTTTCGCATGATGATAAGAAAAAACTCGCTGCACATTTTCAGAAAGAAATGGCGAAGAAAAAAGCCAAAGAACTGGGAATCCGTCCCGATGAACTGTCCATAAAAGTGAAAGATGGAAAAATCAAATGGATCAAGCGGGCTGAGTTGTACCAAGAATTGGAAAAACAGCGAAAAGTATACGGTCCCCAGAAAGTCGTTCGAGCATTACGAGACGGAGATAACAGTCTTTTAGCTGCAATTGAAAAAGAAATTCGAATTGCGCGAACGTTAGCCGAAGAATTGGCCAAAGTAAATATCATCACTGTATTGGAAAAAAACGATGCATTCAGCTCTATTACTCAAATTTATCGACGTTTGTCTACGATCACAATAGAATTACAAGAAGTGGAGGAAAATATCGAAAGAGCGAAACAAAGCGATTCTGTATTACAAGAGGGGGAAGAAGTGTTGAAAGAATTGAAAGACGCGATGGAAACGAAAGATCAAAATACAATTTCTCAATTGCGTTCCGATCATAAAAATTTGCTTTCCAAATATGAAAACAGACGAAAAGCGTTGGATCCTTTCATTCTTTCGGCGAGACACCACAAAGCGGATATGCAGCGAGAATATTGGCGTATACTCCAACAACGGTGGAAATTACAAGAAACAACCTTCAAACATTATTCAAAAGAATTGGTAGGAATTGGCAAAGGTCTACCGGACGGTCCCATCAAAAGTTCCTTCAACGAAGAAATCAAACTTTTACGGGAAAAATATCATGAATTGATCGAGCGGCACAATACCTTAACTGGCCAATGCCCGGACAGCACTGCCGACCCTGCAACTGCAATGAGATTGTGGGATGAAAATTTGCCGGTAATGACCACCATGATCGAAGAGAACGATTTCCTTTTTGAAACATTGCAATCCATTCTCGAAAAATACAAACCCCATGTTCTTCCATCTGATGAATCCTCAAAACACATGGTTTTCATCGAACAGCGAAACAAATAGCTTGTTGAACATACTGTCTCTCACTATGATAAATCGGTCATAGAAAAAAAATCCCTAATGAGGTTCCCATGAAAAAAGTTCCGCTGAGTACCATTGTTTTTATCAGCATCGTTATCTCTCTGAATATTGTCTATGCTTCCCCGATAATCATTGCGCATCGGGGAAACAGCAGTGTAGCGCCGGAAAACACGCTCGCCGCTGTGCAGAGCGCCGTTGCGTTATCTCCCCAACCGGCTTTTGTTGAGATCGATCTTCATCGTTCGAAAGACGGAGTGTTGGTTGTCAGTCATGATGATAATACTCATCGGACAACCGGGACATCGGCGATGATTCGTGAAACCCCTTATGCGCAATTGATGGAATTGAGCGCAGGATATGCCGAAAAATACGGCGATGACTTTGCGCAAGAAAAATTACCTCTTCTGGAAGAAGTTCTCGATACTGTCAAATCCAAAAATGTAGGCATCATGATTGAATGCAAGCAATTGCTGTTGGAAGACGATGTCATCGAATTGCTACGGAAAAGGGGAGAACTCGACCGACACACCATTGCCAGTTTCGATGAATTGACTGTATACCGGGCAAAACAAATCGAACCGAGGGTAAAAACTCTCTATCTCGTTGGAGAAATTACACCGACAACGATTTGGCGTGCAAAAGATCTGGACGCCGATATCATCGGCAGCAATGGAAAAACTCCTTACGATTCGATCCTAGAAGCCCAAACGGCCGGATTCGAGGTTTGGATATGGACAGTGGATAAAACCGAAGAAATCCAAGCATGGGCGAAAGCCGGTGCAGATGGGATTATTACCAATCGGCCGGAAGAGGCGTTGACAACCCTCGAACAATAGAAAAATCATGAATAAACGTATCCCCTATCTACTCCATCTCATCGTTTTGCTTCTCGCGATTTCCCTGCTGATTACTATTCTCAACATGCTGGGCATTCCGAATCCGTTTTTCAATCCCTTCAGCCGTCCGGCAGCGGTCCCGCGTCCGGTAACCCCTCCCCCCGGCGAATTAGGAGGAGAAGAGCAGGCTACGATTGAAGTATTCGAGAAAGTTTCACCTTCCGTCGTGTTTATCACAAAATCGGCTTATGTTAGAGACCGTTTTTCATGGAACATTTTCGAGATCCCGGAAGGAACGGGATCGGGATTTATTTGGGATCATGAAGGACATATCGTGACGAACTTTCACGTCGTTTACAAAGCATCCTCCATTTCCGTCATGTTGCAAAATCAAAGCACTTGGAACGCGACACTTGTGGGGCAAGATCCTCATAATGATTTAGCGGTTGTTCGCATCGGAGCGTCGAAAAGCCAACTACAACCGGTTATGATCGGTTCCTCGAGCGATTTGAAGGTCGGCCAGAAAGTCTTGGCTATCGGGAATCCGTTCGGATTGGATTCGACATTGACGGTAGGGATCATCAGCGCTTTGGGGCGAACGATTCAATCTTTGTCCGATCACACCATTTACGATGTGATCCAAACAGACGCCGCTATCAATCCGGGCAATTCCGGTGGCCCTCTTCTGGATTCCTTCGGCCGAATGATCGGTGTCAATACGGCGATCATCAGCCGAAGCGGCTCAAGTGCAGGAATCGGATTTGCCGTGCCGGTCGATACGGTCAATCGAATCGTCCCCCAGCTCATCAGCCGGGGAGACGCACCACGTCCCTTTTTGGGGGTGTTACTGTTACGCAAAGACCGGATTCGCGGTCAGAAACCCGACGGCGCTGTGATCCGGCAAGTCTATCCGGGCGAAGCGGCTGCCCAAGCCGGGTTGGAAGGAATCCAAGTCACGGAAGACGGCAAAATTCAATACGGTGATATCATCGTCGGAGTGGACGGTGAATCGGTGAGTGACAATGAAGACTTGCAAAGATTGTTGGACAAACATTCACCAGGAGACACCGTTCAATTAGATGTCCGCCGAGATGGAAATAAACGGACTGTAACGGTTCAATTAGGTTCCCAATGATAAAACCATCATGCCCCAAAAGCGAAAATCCTCTCTATACTTTCTCTTCTTCAAACGTTTCCTGTATTCAGTATTCCTATTTCTTGTTCTGACATGGCTTATCCTTCCTTGGATCATCCGCTTCCCCGCTCTTCAGGAACTGCTGCGAACCAAAATCGCCAAATTTCTCAATCCTACATTCACTTTTTCGTCGGTCACTCTCAGCCATTTCGGCGAAATCGTGTTTCTTCAAGTATCTTATGAATTACCAATGCAGGAGAAAATCCTTGCATTGAGTTCCCCAAGAATCAAACTCTCCCGCTATCTCAGTGATGAACCTCAAGTCGAAGTGTATGATTTTTTAGCCAAGAAAGGCTCCTTCAATCTCGCATCGGCCGGCCGGGGCACCATCATTTTCCCGAACGGATTGCAGGAACCAACAATCTCTCTCCGACTGGAACAGTCCTTTCTCGATTTGGAAGCCATGGATTTTCTTTTTGCAAAAAACAAGGAAAAAGAAAGTGATGCAACGGTATTTCCGAATATCGTCGAAGTATCCGTCCATGATTCTCGAATGCGATTTCCTGGAATTGATCATGAATTTCACTGGCATGGCTCTCTTCAGTCTCTTGGGGAAAAAGAGAAAAAAAATTGCGATGTGATTCTCACCCCGATGGATCATCCTTCTCAACAGCTGCAGATTCATATTCGGTTTGATCCTTTCCCCTCTACCGTGAATATCCTGCAAGCAACAGGGAAATCGTTCTCTGTTGCCTCAACTCAATCATTTCCTTTCAAGGGGATAATCGATGGCCACTTCTTTTTCGACCAAATCCGTCAAAATCAATATGAGTTCAAAATAGCTTCCGGAATTCAAGATGTCAGTACAGAGATAACGGACGGTTTCTCAATCCGATTGCCGCAATCACAAATTGTGGCATCCGCTCTGACCACGAACCTTTTTACTCTTCGCACGGCCACCGCCGAAATCCAACATTCATCATTCGAATTACAGCATCAGGAAAAATGGAACATCCCTGCCGGCTATGCTTCATTCTCTTATACATCTCCGATAGATGCAGAGGAAAATGTTTCCGGTTTATGGAATATTGAGCCTTATGGTACATTCCACTTTTCCAGCAACCGATTGCTCACCGCGGCCACGCAACCCCTTAAAGTGACGTTCGCAGTCCAGGATTTTTCATTGCACCGACTCCCCACTCTCTTACCGGAATCGTACACCACGACTGTCACTCCGTTGAGGGGACTATGGAGTGCAAAAGGAGAATTGAGCGAGAACATTCAAAATGAAATTCAATATACCGCTTCCAGCCATGTTGAAAAAGGAAGTTATCAGAGTGATTCGGTGCGCATAACGAATCTAGCCGCAACTGCCCACTTGGAAGGAAACACTACCGAGCATCGAGGGACAGTTCAAGGGAATGGTTCTCTCTCGTTCGCTATTGACACAGAGCGAGAATTCCAGGTTGAGACCGTAGAACTCAAAACAAATTATCAGTACAATAATGATAATGAAAAATATAATATTCAAGTAAATGAGGGAAAATCGTCAATCTTACCTTCATTTCAGGGTGAATATGATTCCACCGGCCGGATAGCATTCGAAGGCATCCTTCCATTGGATACACAATTGAAACCGATTCTATCACAAATCATCCCCCATATAACGAGAGAGATTGAAGGAAGCGGCGATCTGCATATTTCAATTCAGGGTGAACCAGAGACTTATCAAGTAGAAATGAGTTGTCCTGAACTTGTGGTGTATTCTTTCGACCGAGATCCGGCTTTCGGAGTGCAGCTGCAACAGCTGAACATTCAATCTCGATTCGAGAAAGAGTTACAACACACAGTTGTTCATTCAACGATCCAAGCAGGCAGCCCTTATTTTTCCTATGACGGAAATGATTGTGAGTGGCCGGGGAAAAGTATTATTCTTGATAGTACACTTCCCTTCGATTCTCCCCGCATGAATCAAATATCCGTTCATCCACCTGGTGGAGGAACCGTTCATATCAAACAACAGGCAGAACGAATCGAAATTCGTTTTGCCGACCTTGACCTGAAAACGTTTGTCTTTCCTCTTGTAAACCGATTTCTACTTGAAAAAGAAGAATTCGATAAGGAAGAAGACTGGACGATTGATGGGAAAATGAACGGATGGGTTACGATCCACACGAAGGAGGGTGAACATCATTCGAAGGGAGTGATCACCTTTCATCAGGTTCATGTATCCTATCAGGGCAACATCTCTTGTGAAATCAAAAACGCGGAAATTGCGATTCCGTTCTCTTATCCCCTTGCCTTCCCTGAATTGCCCCAACAAGAAATCCGCTTTTCTGCGAAATCCATTCGCTTGGATCAAGAAACCTACTCGAATCTATCGGCAAGGATACCGATCGATGAAACAGCGATCACGTTCCCGGAGCAAATCTCCCTTTCTCTCTTTGGCGGTCTATGGCAATGGCGAAACATTCAAATCAAGAATTGGCAAACAAGTAAACCGGAACTAAGCGGTAGTGTAAAAATTGAAAACATGCAAATCCTTGCGGAAAAGAAAGAGTCTTCCAAGCAGTCAAAAAGAGGAACATTGTCAGGGGAAATTCGGCAAATTGTCGTTTCGGAAGATTTGTTGTCCGTTTCCGGAGAACTGCGCATCCACATGTTCGATGGATTGTTTTTGATTCGTTCTCTGTTTCTTCAATATCCATTTACCGATTATCAAGTGATAGGATTTGATGGGGAAATGGAAAACATCGATCTCGAATCCCTCACGGATTATTTTCATTTCGGTCATATGACCGGTGTCATTTCAGGAAAACTGCAAAATATTCAAGTGATCGTTCCCTCCGGCGGTTCAAACGAATTACCAACGCCGATTCATTTTGACATAAAAGTCCAAAGTGTCATGAAAGGGGATGGAACCATCAGCAAAGAAACACTAGGAAAAATTGTCGATCTGGGGCAAACGCCCGGTTTGGCAAAAGACATGATTCAGCGGGATGCCTATCGATATTCTGCATTGGGATTACGCGCCAAATTGGATGGAGATAATTTGCAGCTCTATGGAACACTGAAAAACAATTATTTTCTTGCCCCATCTTCCAGTTTATTTGCCAATAAAATTTCGATCACCTTAGCAAAACCGGATGATATCATTCCATTCCGTCAATTTTGGAATCGGCTGCGAAGTCAGATACAAGAATAATATCTAGAAATTAATCTTGATTACTTTTCTTCGTAATCTAAACAGGTAACAAGGGTAAGCGAAGTCTACCCTTGCCGGATTTTGCAAAACCACCAGGAAAGACTAACGCATTGCCCTGACTACCCGCTAATTTTTAATTCCATTTCTTCAAAATCGAATCTATAATGGAGACCGACAAGGATTATTGAAGATTATGTTCATTATCCGTACGACATCGATTCATTTGAAAAAGGAGATCAAAGAGAATGAGAGTACATTATTTTTCATGTTTTCTACGAGTTTTCTTGTTCGTAAGTATTTCCGTTTGTTTTTGCTCTTTCGAGGCAGCCGCACAACTGTATCCTGATGAAGTGATGGCAGACAATCCGGTGGCATATTGGCGTTTTGAAACCGATCTTACCGATACGGCTGGATCGATCGACTTGGACCCAGCCATTTCTCCCGATTTTGTCGCAGGACCGGGTGAAGACAATACAGCGTTTTCCACCAATGAGGGAGGCGCCTGGGCAGCTGCCTTCGGAACGATCGAGTTATTCGATATTGAATCGTTTACCTATGAGATGTGGATCAACGCCGCCGGACAAAACGAGTCTACATATTTGCTTATGCGCCGGGCTACCCCGCCGGATGGCATCGGGGGGGAGAATTCCCTGATCTTCAATTATACCGAAGGAACGGTCGAATTTTTAACGGATTATGGTGAATTCGCTCCAATCCCTCAATTCCAATTAGCCGATAATACGGACGAATGGCACCATGTCGTGATGGTGTACGACGATTTCTTCCCTGGCACGACTTTTTATCTCGACGGACAAGAAGTCGATCAAGTCGAGGGATTGATCAATATTTTGAATTCCGGACATGATGAAGAGATTTATGTCGGCGCGACGCGCGAAGCCATTGGAGAGCATGTCTTCAACGGACATTTAGATGAAGTGGCTATTTATACACGTGCCTTGACGGCGGAGGAGGTTGCATCCCACTACAACGCCTCATTCCCGACAGAATATCCAACCCAAGTCATCGCGGATGAACCGACCGTCTATTGGCGATTTGAAAATAATTTCAATGATGAGATGGAACTCTACAATCTTGTTCCGAGCGGAATGCGCTTCGTACAAGGCCCTAAGGATCCATCCAATTACGCCCTTTACGGACGAGTTTCGCAATTCAACGCCGAGGCAATCTATGGATTCACATCCTTCACATATGAATTATGGTTCAATGCGATCGGTCGGAGTTCCCAATCTTATCTGTTATTCCGCAGGGCTGGTGGCACTCAGCAAGCGGTGATCTATGCCTACAATCCGGACCAACTGGAATACTTTTCCGAATATAATCCACGTCCGGCAGTCACGGTTCCAAACAATACGGACGAATGGCACCATGCCGTTTTTGTGTATGATGATTCCGTGCCGGAAATGCGTGTATATTTAGACACCGAGTTGGTGGACCAACGGGAAGGAGCAGCGGCTGCCGGGGATGGGAATGAAGTCCATATCGGCGGTTCCGACGCCGGGGATACTTTCGACGGCTACCTTGACGAAGTAGCGATTTATGATTATGCGCTAGGTGAAGATCGAATCCAGGCACATTTTGAGAGTCCGTTTGCTGTTTCGCTAACAAACTGGCAACTCTATTAAAAAGACCAGGTACACCTTCATGCCCTTCCCCCATTCTCGAGAGGACGTAAGGGGTAAAATTTTACATAATTGTACTAAATATTAAATCAGTCATTGTTTATTCATAGAGGAAACAACTTTACTTCTGCTGCTTTTTCAAAATCCTTTCTATTAAATGTGGCAATCGTATCGATTTGGTGAGCAAGTGCAATGCTGAGATCAGAACATTGGTATCAAGAAGTACTTTATTCATATGCTTGTTCACGAATATTTATAGAATCGAATTCCCCATTGAGTTTAAAGGTGTGCACTTTGACATCTTCCACGATTGAAGGATGAAAGTTGAATTAGATGGTTCACCCACCTTTACAAGCAAATGGGAGTATGTTGTAATTTCCTGAATATAATTTGAGGAAAATTTGAATACATTCCTCACAAATCCCGCAAAAACCAGTTTAGAAAGGAGATAGTCATGAAACGGTTAGGAATCATTTGTATGGCGTTGGTGTGTGCAAGTCCCGTATTTGCACAAACGGTGTTCCAGTGCAATTTTTCAGCAGCGGAAGGATATAGCGATGGCCCCCTCGTTGGCCAACCGGCCGGTGCGGATGATCAATGGGTGGATGGAGTGGTGAACATTCCGTCTGAGCCGTATATTGTCGTTGAGAATGAACAGTTGATGTGCAATCAGCTCGACGGCAGCGACACATGGATATGGATCCCGTTTCCGGTTCAACAAGAAGGGGATCTCACAATGACCTGGGACTGGCAGTATATCGGACCGGAAGATGGGAATGTCGATGTCGGAATGAACATCAGCGATTCCGTCAACTACAATTTGGACGGAAATCCGGACTTGACCTGGAATGAACAAGGCGCGATGACGAGAATGCAGGAATCCAATCCCATCATCGACGTTCGTAACGGTGATTGGGAAGGCGGAGGATCGTATGCCGCAGATCAGGAAATCACCTATACCGATGGTTCGTTGTTTCACATGCGCATGGTTGTTCACATTCGTGATTTGACACTAGATGTCTATGTCCAAAAAGAAGGCGAATCGGATGAAGTCATGATAGCCGAAGGGTATGGATTCCGGCGAATTCCGAGCGTGGAAACGGATGGAGTCAATTGTTTGGCCATTTGGCTGGACGGGAACACGGATGGCACCAGCGCGATGATCGATAATATTCTCATCTATGGTGACGATGGTCCCACAAATGTGAACAATTGGTCGATTTATTAAACCGTAAAACCAAATTCACCAAGAGTTTATTTCAATCCTTATAAACCTCGCCTCTCTTGTCTATATTCCCGACTACCACGAGTAATCGATCATCGTAAATCTCATAAATAATACGATATTTCCCAACCCGGATACGCCATTGATTGATCTCTCCTTTTAATTTTTTAACCCCATCAGGCCGTGGATTGCTTGAAAGAGAGATTATTTTCTTGATAATCCGATCCCGATCTTGAGAATGAATGGATTCAAGGACGCGGTCAGCAGTTGGCGCTATTTGGACAGTGTAATTCATTATCCTTCAATTTCATATTTTTTCATTATCTCTTCTAGAGGGATTGGCTTTTCTCCTTTTTCTTCCATTTCTTTCAGCGCAGCATCCATAAGTTCGCTATCATAGCGATCTTCAAGCGTTGATAAAAAATCGAATTCCTCGAAGGTCATCAGAGCGAATTTACGGCCTTTATGAGTGAATACGATTCTTTCGTCATCTCGGGAAACGGCCTTTTCGCAGAGTTCGTCCAATTTGCTTTTTTCGGCTACCTGAGACATTTTATTACCTCGTTTTTTCTTAAATTATAACAAGAGTACGTGATCTTTCCACTAAAAATCGAGTGTCCGTTTTTCAAGAAACAGAATCCGCACCGGTCCGAGGAGTCCCGATTCATGGAGCGGTGTTTCACTCCAGGGTTGTTCCCAGGTCAAGGATCGGGTCATGTTGGTGGAAGTGAGACGTTCCTCTTTCGGTAATTTTGCGTCGCCGGTTAGGCGGTTGGACCAGAGATTCGCCACTTCCACAACTATATGGTTTTCCCCTTCCTTCACGAATTTTGTAATATCGAACGTGAAAGGCGGTTTCCAAACAATGCCTAACGAATGCCCGTTCACATACACTTCGGCAACCTCTTTGACGTTCCCCAAATCCAACTCTACGGCGATAGTGGAATTCAACTTATCTGAAGGTATTTCAAATTTTTTATAATAAGTAGCAATACCGGAAAAATACTTGATCCCCATATCCTCCGATTGCGTCCAAGAAATCAATTCGGGAAAAGTCGTGACACTCGGTGCTCCCCAACCGAACGGGAAGCGGACTTCCCATGATCCTTTCAATTCCAACGGATCGTGGAGGGTTTTGACAGCGATCTTGTTTATGTTTCCTTGCTTGGTTTTAAATGTATAATTCCCGTTTTCGTGTACTGTTACCTGCCATTGATTGTCGTCACCAAGATTAAAAATAGCAGAAGGATGTTGTGCCGGTTGTTCACTTATTTCTTGGCCGTCTTTCCTGACGGAAACGAGATGATCCACTTCTTTCCCTTCTCGAAACACTACAAAGAGGGAGCCAGCGGGAGGAAGTGTGATCGGAATTTGAATTCCGGAATCCACGGTTTTATAAACGGCGCAAGGCCGCATTTCTCCGGTGTCAGGATACCAAAATTCGGGAATTTTATCCTTGACGCGAAAGGTGCATCCAAGATTCAACCACTCTTGATTTTTGTTATAAATGAAAAAGATTTCTTCCTCATCTGTCCGGCGATGGATCCAATCAACATCTGTCTCTTTTTTTGTAGGTGAGCATTGGAAAGCCGGGCCGATGTTCTTTTCCATCAAGATATCCTGCAACCGTTTCCCCCACACAATTTTTCCCGAGCCATAGGATCGTTCTTTTACCTGTTTACCATCACAATCCCCCCAAACACGGTTCGCCAATTGTCGGACTTGTTCGTCGCAATGCGGATAATTCGTCAAACCATTTTCTCGAATAGGTTTCGGACCGACAACGGTGGCGCCCGCTTTCACCAATTCATCAATCTTTTGCAGAACCTCAAAATTCATATCATCCCGTTCAGGCAAGACGAGTAACTCATACCTCATTCCATCCGGTAAGACGAGGCGTCCATCCTTCACTTCCAGCCGTGTGAGAATGACTTCCGTATTTACTACATCGTAGTCGTAGCCATAACCCAGTGAGGGATCGACGTGCTTGGGTTTCACGAAGTTCGGAGCCTCATCGCCATAATAATATAAGACATCAGCGGCAAATTTGCCTTGTTGCAATAAAAAGCAACAACGTGCTAGATAGTCGTTGAACGATCTCGATTTCGGCCACCACGCCCGCGTAGAACCCATGTGCGTGCCGGCATGATATACCCAGCCTGGCTCTCCCGCTTCCGGTGGGCAGTGCGGAGAGGTGTGATAGGTAAACCGGTTCAATCCACCGCACATCGCGCGGTCTGCCAATGGTTTTAAATCGAAGGGGCCGATCTGCCAATGATGCCAGCTGGTAAAGGCTTCACCGTCCACAAGTGTTTTCCCGTAAATATGAGATGCGCAGGCGATTTCTTTCACCAGCCACATGATATCGTTGCCTTCTTCATCGAAACGTTGATGTTTATACCAGAACTCTCCGCGCGGGATGTCCAGTGTACCGAGGGCGCGCAAGGCTTCAAATGGGCAATTGTGCAGCGGTTGGCCGGGGCCGCCCGCTTCCGAACACAGCAACAAACCGTATTCATTGCTCACCTCACGCGCTTTTGCATAATGATTTTCGATGATTAAATCTGAGAGCGTCATCTTGAAATCAAACTGAAACCGATCAGTATAGTCCGCATCACGAATTGTCCACCCAAACAAAGCCGGTAAGAAAGGAGTCAGAGAATAGCCGCGCCGCAACAAAAATTCTTCCTGCAGCATGGGCGTCCAAATCAAACCGGTATAGTCGTCGTAACTCGTGACTTCGTAGCTGGGGAGATACATGATTTTGAGACCGGTATCATGCACGCTTCCCATTTCGTCTTCCAATTCTTCGAGGAGATAACGGAAATGAAATTCTGTCGCTTCCGGATTGAAATGATCGATAATCAATCCATCCGATTTGGGACTGGGAAGCACGAGACGTTCACCAGTGCAAGCACAAACATAGCGGTAAATGATCCACTTGCCGGCAGGGACATCCCATTCCAACTTGGAATCGCCTTGAAGACGGTCAGTGAGATCAAGGATTGAATTGTTATCTTCGACGGTTTTCGTTTCAGAGTATGGCAACGCGAGTACGGCGACTGTTTTGTTGAATACCGGCAACCCGTCATCGTTTTGGGGCGCTTTCTGTGGAAATTTCGGGAGCGGAATTTTTTGAGATAATTTGGCCGGACCATCCACCTCCATTTCTGAGACAAACAATCCCATCGTGCCAAGTTCGGGTGGCACCCAAGGACCACCGGCGTTCCAGCTGCTGGAAGTGATCAATCCCAGTTCCAATCCCAACCGTTGTGTCTCGCGAATCGCATAGGCGATACCTTCGACAGATTCCGGACCAAAGAACGCATGACCTTCCGGAACCACGTTTTCCGGATCCCGTGCTCCGATATCAAAGATATCGAATCCGCCAAGCCCCTTCTCTTTGATATTTTCCAGGTCTTTCGTCAATTGGGAATAATCGAAATTCCCGTTCAGCCATACCCAATAAGCACGAGGGCGGGCGGAAAGCGGTGGATCGGTAAATCCGTGCTGTAAGACCCTTGTATCCATCGAATATACCAAGGATCCGATAAGAAAAGTCATAACCAGGCTCAATACTACTCTTCTGAACATTCTGTTATCTCCTTTTTCTGTTCTCAATAAAATCATTTCGATATTGGATTTCTGATAAGAAAACACAAACAGCCTTTCAAGGATAGGGACATGATTATCCTTGAAAGAATACATCATGGGAATTCATTGTATTTTTTAACAATCGAAAATGGCCGAGACTTGGTTTCCCAAAAGAATTACATGGTTTGATTCGAATCCAATCAAATTGATTCACACATTCATTTGATGGAATTGAAAACCGTTTTATCGTCATTTCTCCTCTCTCTAAGCGGGGAATGGTAATCTCCATCTCACTCACTTTTTCCTGCTCCCGATAGAAAACAATTTTATACGTTTCACCGCCATGCAAGCCGATAGAAAATTGTTCTGCGTTTCTCAGTTCGCTGGGGATATCCGTGATTCCAATCCCATATCGATTCAAAATGACATTTCTCGGATCACCCCACGGCCGATTCTTTTCCACCTCGGCATCCCATTCATCATACCGGTGTTGGTGGTAATTGTGAGTACAATACTCTTCGATCAGATGGTCGTATTGGCCGGTGTTGAATCGCCATATTTCCATAAAACGTTCTACATCCCATATCTCTCCCCGCGTTATGCGATTCAGTTTATCCGAATATTCCCGGAGATTTTGATCTTCGATTTGGCTCCGGTCATTTAGGATCGATAGATATTCGTGGGGCATATCCCGTTCGAAATGGCCGATGCGCCAATCCATCCCATTTCCGCGTACGGGAAGCCGGGCCATGAGCGGATCGGCAAGTGCGCAGCAATCGACAATATGAAACGACGGTCCCATGTAAAATCCATACATCCCGACGATGTAGCGATCGCGGACTTTCTGGTCTTCTCTTCGATGGCTGAATGCATCCCGCGTTTCTCGGCTGTCCGGAATTGTTCCTTTTTCCAATACATTTAAGAAACCTGTGACCGGATACCAAAATAACCGTTCATCCGCGATACCGAACCGGTCGATTTTTTTCCGTAACGGCGGCTCGATTTGTTTTTCAACCAAAATCGAACATGTGAAAGAAACGAGTAGAACCGACGCATAAACCAACCGGCTTGTTCTATCTTTCGGCAAGCGAGCAAATAGGATCACGGCACAAAAAAAGACCGGGGTCAGAAATCGACCGCTCATAAAATCGCCGCCGATTCGGATTACATACAGGAGATACAACATCATTCCCAATCCCATCATGAAAATCATCGGATTTCTGCGAAAATGGATCAAGGAATAGACCGTTGAAGTGCAAATGACAATGAGCGTAATCGGATCCCAGCTGATTGAATTCAACAAATAGCGCAGACCTTGCTGCATCAGTAAATGCTCATTCAATCCCGTATTCAATTTTGCATAGGCTGTATTGGGAAAGGGAAAACCATAATAAACAATCGAAAAAAGTTCCCAGGCGAAAAAAGGAAGCATCCCGCCTAAAACAACCGAAAATTCCTGAATCGTCACATTCCTCCGGAATACAACATAGAGAAAACATGGAATGAGTATGAGCGCAAGATCCATACGAGTACAGAGAAGAAGCGCAGTAATGAACGATAATAGGAATAGGTTCCTTGTCTTTGTATGATCAGGATAATTATCAATTTGGAATAATTGAAGAAAAAACAATCCCAGCAACAAATGCGTGAGCGGATTTTCCAAACCGGAGGTGGAATAATCGAGAAATGCCTTTGATAAAATCAGAAATAAGATGACAAAAAATGCATTGAACCATGAAATGGAAAGTGTGAAACAAACGAGAGAAACCGCAGCAATCGAACACAGCAGCGATAGAACCAGAATCGTAAAATACACTTCACGGGTAAAAAAATAGATCGTGGAAAAAACCAACATCCAAAGCGGGTGGGTGTAGGTTTGCACCCGTTCATCGACATTCCAGCGTAAGCCGTAGCCATTTACGAAATTATCGGCAGTACGGAAGGTAATATAGGCATCGTCCCCTAACCAAGCTGTGAGAACGACGAGAATCGCGTAAACCAAGATCAACGAGGAAAGAAACCACCTTCGGAAATCCATTGTATTCTGTCTATGAAGCCGGCAAGATGCCGGCGATACGTTCTATCCACCCATTACTGTGCGCTCCACAACCGATCCGCCGAAACGGCCGATATCGCCGTTACTAACCAGTCCGTTGCTGGAATTGTAAATGGATCCCCGATTTCCGGACATCGGGTGCCATTCGATCCCATCTGCCCCTTGGTCCGGGCCGTAGCTGGAGATGCAATAGCCGGGGACATATTCTCCGTTTAGGGCTGCGGAAACATTCGAGAGACGCGCCCAACTGCCGTTGTAGCTGACATATTGATAACTGAAGATCGTGTCATCCGGATACCAATTCGTCTCTTCCCGCTTAGGCTTGAAGACATCGGTATAGGCTACACTCGCAATATAGGCAACCGGTGTGGTCAGCTCATGTACATATTCGATGTAGACTGAATAATTCGAGTGCCCCTGGCCGTTCCCGATCGGCCAAGGGAAAATATTGTGATCGGCGGCATACATCTCCAACGCTGTTCCAATGGCTTTATGATCTCCCATCACTCGAGCGACCCGTGCACGGGTTTGTGCGTTCAGAAAATTCGGAACAGCAATTGCCGCCAAAATTCCGATAATCGCCACTACGATTAGCAATTCGATCAATGTAAATCCACGCTCCATGGTTTCTGTTTCTTCCATTGAAAAAAGGTCAATCCCCAACGGCGTTCGAGACTTTAACACTTCCCCAAAATCGAAATCGGTTTCCTGAATTCTACCTCGAATCATATTTCTATCACCTCATAGCATAGAGAATGATCAGGCAATTCCACAACACAATATGGTATACACTATATCGAAAATGAAGGGAGAACTAGGTGTTGTTTTTTTGAAGATCAAACAAACTCAGCAGATGGTGGGAAGGTGGTTCGAAAACACATCCTTATCATCTCATTGCAAAATGATGAGTTATTCATCGACTATCGTATTCAGCATTCTATAACATGTGGAGAAAAATAATCTTTATTGCGATCGAGCAACCGTTTCTACCTGCTCAAGATATTCTTGAACGTTCTCACGCGGTTGAATTTGCTGGGCTTGACGAAGTAACGGAAGGGCCTCGGTGTATTTCCCATTCCGAACCAGCAGTTGTGCATGACGGACTTTGGCTTCTGCTTCAAACTCTTCGATACTCGCCGCTCGTTCGTAGTAAAAAATCGCTTGTTCCGTTTCCCCCTTCCGGCTGTAGTGCTGGCCAAGCAGAATGAGCGCTTCACCATCGAGAGGATCTAATTCAACAATTTCTTTGAGTATCTCAATTTCTTCTTCGCCGGCTCCTTCTGCCACAGCGAGACGTGCCCGGATTTTTAGCAGTTCTTTTCGTTCATCGGATTCAAGTTGTTTGTTTTGCAGGTTCTCGATTTGTTCAATCAGCCGCTTGGTTTCTTGATATGCGCCGCGGGCAGCGAGAATTTTGGCGGAACGAATGACGCGGTCAACGCTTTTCTGCGGTTCTTTTTTCATCGCGCGGATGTAGGATTCGACAGCCAGTTCATAGAGTTTTTCGTTGATGTAAATATCGCCCAACATGTTCAGGCTGTCAGCGCTGGATTGTCCGAGTTGATCCACAAATTCGTAATTTTCCGCCGCTTCGAGTGGCTGATTCAACCCAATATAGGCATTGGCTTGCAGCAGCCAAAGATCGGCTCGTTCGGGATACTCTTTGATGAGCTGACCACAGATGGCCACGGCTTCTGCATAGCGCTCCTGTTTGAAGAAACTACGCGCCAATCCCATTTTCCAATCCAATGTTTCCGGATCGAGGAGAATCGCCATCCGATAGGCCGATTCCGCCGAAAGAAAATTTTCGGTGGAAGAATAAGAAAATCCCAGCAAACCGAAAGTGATTGCATCATGACCGCCAAGTTCGATCACGCGTGTGAGCGCCGGCAGTGCTTTGTTGAATTCCCCCTGACGGACATAAATCAATCCCAAATTTTTCCAAACCCGGCGAAATGTAGGATATTTTTTGACCGCCACTTGATAGACATCAGCGGCCTGGTCGAGTTTTTCCTGCTGAAAATAAATATTCGCCAATGTGAAATCGAAGACGGCACTGGCGGCTTCGTTTCGAGATTTTTCCAACATCGCCGACGCTTCATCCAACTTGTCGGCAGATATCAGATCGAGCACTTTTTGCATCTGCTCGCGTTCCGGAACGGTTACACGTGGTTCGATTTCGGTTTCGGCAATATAGCTTTCTGCAAACCGTTTTTGAAAGGCCGGATCGTTCCATATCTCCAACTCCGCCTTACTCAAATGGGTTGGAGGTTTGATTGCAGTCACCTGAGATTTCTGCGATGCAGGAAAACCGGCATGGATAAAAAGAGTCAAGAAAAAAATCCATGAGTATAAAAAAAACTTCAACTGTCTCATAACTGTCGATCCTTGTTTTTAATTCCCAATCGAAAGCGGTTGAAAAAAAGCCCTTCCGATTGATTTGATTTCCATTTTTATCCTTTAGGGAAAGTGATCGGTACGCGCATACGAAAGCGGACGGGTTGTCCTTTCCGTTTCCCGGGTTCGAATTTCCACCGTTTTACCGCATTAAGCGCCGGTTTATCAAAAAGAGGATTCGTTGATTTTTGTACTTTCGGATTGACAACCCGGCCATTCTTGTCCACGATAAATATTATATAAACAGTAGCCGGTCCATTGTTCCGCAGTTCTTTGGTCAAATTCGGGCTGGGTTGATAGATCGCTCGCGGCTTTTGATCCAAATCGGCAAGGGAAAACAATGCGTCGACTTCTTCCCCCTCCGAACGAACCGTGTTGAGTTTAACGGCAAAGTCCCCTTCCATCCAACCGCCGCTGATCCCGGGATTGAGCGCCAATTCCAATTGCGAAAGATCCAGCGGAGGCGCCTCCTCCGCCAGTTCCGGCGGTTCTTCCTCCGGTTCCGGTTCTTCTTCCGGCTCCGGTTCCGGAGGGGGATTCGGCGCCTCGAGTTCGGCCGTGTCCACAGACTGTAACATCAAATCTGTAGTAGGAGGCTTGGTAAGAGTCTGCATCAACGGCAGTACAAGAAAGAAAATCAACGTCAATCCCACTGCCCCCAGAATGACGAGTAGGTGATGCAAGAACTCTCTGAATATCCGGAATGGTTTCCTTTTTTGATTTCTCATAAGACTCGAAGAAAAAAACTCACTTCATAGGGGCTAGTTTCCAAACGATCCCTACGCAAAATTTTCATATCTCATTGCGAACTTTCAATTATGTCAAACTTGTGGTGCAGACCTCTGGTCTGCACAATTCTGCACCACAATAACGGCTTTATTGATTCGCCGAGCATTAATTGACTTTTTTTCGAGTGGCAACACTGACCTTCACTGCACCGGCCAGTTTGGCTTCGTCAATGATACGAACCAGCAAACCGGATGACGCCGCGGCATCCGCTTGAATAATGACAGGGATATCTTCCTTCTGGAGCATGCGTTTCACAAGCGGCTGCACACCGCTGATGCCGATTTCCCTTCCCCCATATACAACCTCTCCCTTATCGGTCAGGGCAATCAAAATGCTGTTTTTTTCCAACCGCACAGAAGAAGCCGCCTGAGGCTTGTCCACCTCCACACCCGTTTCTTCAACAAAAGTAGTCGTCACGATGAAGAAAATAAGCAAAATAAACACACAATCCATCAAGGGAGAGATGTCGATTCCTGTTTCGTTTCCTTCATTGGCCGTCAATTCTTTAAAACGTCCCATAAATTCCTCAAGATGTAATAATTATTTTTATAACTTTGTAATTCACAAATTCAATATCGGTTTCAAGTCATCTTCTCTTGTGGGAATATAAACCAATTCCCGATAGAAAATTGACAATATTCTGCTATTACAAAAGACATTCATCCTTTAAATACATACACACCAACCAACGAATCTGATTGCTCCTCTGAATTGTCATACACATTCATCGCATTTCGACTTATTTCTTCAATACTTTGTCCTTCCCAAAGTGTTCTTTGCCATTTTGTATAATCAAATGGCTCTCGAAGGTAAAGCCAAGATTTTGTCTTACAATAGTGTCTTTATGATTGTGCTTTCCTCTTATGTATATTCTTGTAGAGTTTTTGTGTACAAACTGTCTCGAGATGAGCCAAGAATGCCTTATATTTTTCGAGTTTAAGAGCCAGTTGATACTGAAAAAAAAGCCCGGGTAATGCGATCACCAATCCCGTTTCGGTGGTGACCAGGGCTTCGGAAATCCCCTCAGCGACAAGCCCCATTGTTTTGTCACCTCCTGCCCCGGTTGCCAGGGCTGAAAAAGTCGCCAGCATCCCAGTGACCGTTCCAAGTAATCCCAACAATGGAGCAGCGCTGACGCATATTTTCATCACGCGCAGATCACGTTCGAACGGTGTAATTTCCGTTGTGCGCAATTCTTCAAAAAAAACGGCGGTATCTTTTAGTGAAGAACTGCCGGTAACAAAATTCAGCAGTTCTCCAATCGGCCCTTTGCGCTCCTTGGGATGGTCAATCCATCGGCGCCATGTTTTTTCACGTACCCTGGAGAAACCCTTTTCGGAGAGTTTGAGATAAACATGCATCCCAAGCGAAAACATCACCAGGGACGTCGCAGCAATCGCAATCATCGCCCATCCCCCGGAAAGCCAAATGTCAAGAGCCTGTTCCCATAGAGTACGAATTTGTGCAATTACTTCGCTCATTTTTCTTTTCCGTTTCCACTCCGGGGAATCTGTCCTACCAATTGCCCCTCGTGATCGAGGACGGGCATGCTGGTTAGATCATGCTACGGTGTTTTCCCGATTTGGTTTACCAGAGCCACCGCCGCCTTTTCCATTTGATTGATAACGCTGCGTGCTTTTCGCGAAAGAAATGCATGGATCAATAAGGAAGGAATCGCCACAATCAAACCAAACTCGGTCGTGATAAGCGCCTCGGAAATACCACCGGAAAGAGTTTTGACGTCGCCGGATCCAAACACGGTAATTAGTTTGAATGTGTTGATAATACCGGTAACCGTTCCCAAAAGCCCAAGCAACGGTGCGGACGCGGCACTGATGGCAATAAACGGCAGGAACCGTTCCATCTTCAAGCGTGTCGAAAGTACTTTTTCGTACATGACTTCTTCGATCAATTCGCGTGGTTCTTTGAGATGATCCACCCCAGCGGCCAACATTTTCCCGACTGGACCGCGAATCGCTTGGGCCTTCTGTTTCGCCGTTTTTTTATCGTGCTTTGCAACCGCATCCAACAACGCCTGAATTTTCTTTCGTGAGGGCGTGCGGATAAATGTCATACTCAACCACTTGTAAAGAGCAACCAAAAAAGCAGCGCCGGCCAAAGCAAAAATCGGATACATGACCACACCACCTTTTTGGACGTGTTCCAAAAAAGTCTCTTTGGTTTCCGCGATTTTATGGGCGCTGCCCAGTGTCGGATCAAGCGGAAACAAGCCGGCGGATTGGGTAATGACTTCTTCAGCCGCTTTCTGATCGGCCGGATTGTCAAAAGGGATGACAGCCGGTTCAAGTGAACCGAGCCGTTGCTCGGCAGTTCCGATATCTTCCCCATCCTCCGATTGAAAAATCGCGGACGGTCCGACCAGAACAAATGTACCAGGCTTGAGAAGCCCTTCATCATCGACCGCAGTTCCCTCAAAGCGGGTTCCGCCCAATGCTTCGAATAACCGATCCAACGACACCGAGAGAAGTTTCGCTTGCGACTCATAAACCTCCTCTTTGGATAAGTTACTGTTCTCGACCGATAGTTTGGCTTCTTCCAATTGTGCGCGATAACGCTGAAGTTCTGCAATGTGCAGCCGTGATTCAAAATTACGGTTATATTCGCTCAGCAGATTGGAAAGATAGGTGGCTTCCTCTTGTCGAGATTTGATTTCGGATCGCATGTTGCTAAGATCAAGAGTACGGCTGTCAAGCAATCGAGTCGTCTGTTGATATTCAAGACGAACCTTGGATAGTTCACTCTCTAGATCGCTGAGTTTCCGGCTAAGCGGTATTTTTTCTTGCGCCACCCGTTCACGCAATTTGTTGAGTTCCGCAATACTTTCCTCAAGCCGCTGCTGCATGGAAGAAGCAGCCTGTTCGAAGTTGGTTTCCGCGGATTCACCGGCTTTCGACTGATCTTGTGAATATATTCCGAGCGAAAAGAAAAGAAAAAAAGCACAGAGGAAAACAGTTTTTGCATTCATGTTGAGTAGCTTACCTACGCTATTGAATTTTAATTGGCACTTGGATAAAGGATGCGACTTGTTCGTTTTTCAAAATGGCAATGACTTGAGCAATCCGCGACGCGGCTTCGTTGGCTGGTTCCCAAACCCAGCCTTCCTCAGAAACATATCCAATCCCCCCAATGTTTCCCTTGGCACCGACATAATATGCCTGGCCGAGACCGACATACAGCGCAGTCACTTCTGCGGAAGTGCCATCCGGTAATTCACGCACTTCACTGGTAACGGTGATATCCCGATTGAATTTGTTCACTTCATTTAGGATTCCCACAACATTCTGAAAGCGCTCCGCAACGGAAAGGTTGGTTTGCTCCGTTTCATCCGGTAACCGTTGGCTGAGGACTTTTACACGCTCGCGGATCGGATTAGGCAACCGAGTGATTAGTTGTTTGGTGCGTTTTTCCAATGTTTTGATAATCTCATTAAGTGAAGCGGACGCATCTTTCAGTTTTTTATTTTCTTCCATCATTTCAGCGCGTTTTTTGTCCGCTTCGGCAATGCTTTTTTCCGCGTCATCGATCTTTTCCCGCAACGATTCAATTTGTTGTCGAACCAGTTCGATCCTTTCATTCAGGACTTCTTTGGCCAGTTTCAAATCGCGTTTTTCTTCCGAAATGATGCGCTGGGTTTCCACCCATTTTTCGATCACATTGCGTGATTCGTTGATGTTCACGCCGGTCTTCTCTTCGGATACCGCTCCCGTGGACAGGAAACAAAAAACACATCCAAGAACAAGCAATCCTATCGTGAACCGATCACCATGGATATCCGATATCCGATGTCGGATTTCTTTTTTCCATTTCATAGTCATACAATCCTTTTGTATAGATTCAGATTTTTTGGGATCGAAGTGAACTGTCAAGAAGATTCCCTATTCTTATATGAACCAGAATAACCAAAATGGTATCCATTACCCAATAAGCAGGTGTTTTCATTAAACAAAAATTTAGATTAACACCGAATTGTTAGAGATGAATTAGATATTTGTCATGAAACTGTTAGCCCAACGTTTTAGAACTCCGCGCTGATGCTGATAGAAAATTCCATACCTTTCCGATATGAAGTTTTCGTGATATCGCGCCCAATGTATTTTGATCGGTACACAGTATCAATTTTCGGATCAAGTAGGTTTTTGGCTTGAAATTTCACTTTCCATGTCTCTCCGATTTTTTGGGTTACGCTGAGATTGAGGGTACCATATTCTGTTTCATAGACATTGGGAACAAAGTTCCCTTTTGATTGGCCGGCCCCTGCTACCAGGGTGTCGCCTCGAAAAGAATAAAAAACACCCAATTGAGTACCGGTAAGACCGAGTTCATCCATCTCATAAGTCATAAACAGATTGTAAAGATAGTCGGGCGCATTGGTCATATCGCGCGTCGACAACGGAGCCTGAATATTCGGTTGATCAAATTGAGCGGCTTCATCCAATGGTAAAGACACTGATGAATCGATGAAGGTGGCATTGGCACCAAGGGAAAGTCCCTCCAGCCGATCCCAAAACTGACCTATTTTTTGACGCATTTCGATTTCATAGCCGCTCAGTTCTCCCTCCGGATAATTCACAGGCGTCGTGTAGGTAAAATCGGCAATCCGCTGAACATATTCGATGGGATCTGTAATATCTTTAAAAAAATAAGAAAAAGAGACCAATCCCCCTTCATAAGGAGTATAATCCAAACGCAAATCGTAATTATTTAAAGAGCTCATCTTCAAGAATGGATTGCCGATAAACACATCTCCACCGAGAAATTCCTGCTGTTGAATGGGAGTCAGTTCTTTAAAGGTTTGTCGGGCAACGGTTTGCGTGAAGGAACTTCGAAATTTAATTGGTTCCCAGGGGGTAAATTCCAAACCGATGGATGGAAGCACATCCGATTGAGAATAGGAAACATCGGCTTCACCGGGCTGCAATTTTACCGATCCCGGTGAACGGGGAGGAATCCAGGTCACATCTTTTTCCGGTTCATTGACGATTCCAATTTCCGTATCCTCATACCGTGCTCCACCGATGATTTTCAAGTTGGACGTGAGAGGTAAATCGGTCATATGATACCAAGCGGAAATGGTCTGATCGCCTTGATAATCCACGTCGATGTCCCCAGCGGTGATCGGATGCTCTTCGGAAGGAAACACATCGCTCCAATACTCTTCCCAGGGGGCTTCATACTGAGATCCGGTCTCACCAAAGTTGCTATAGGAATCCTGATCGTACTCGCGGTTGACTTCGTCATGAAATATTCCAAATTTCTGATAGCCTTCCTCGCCGCTCCATTGCTCGAAAGGAAATTTCACGTTGATATTGAATTGATCACTCTCTTCTGTAATGTCTTTCCAGGTTCGCTGTAGATTTCCCAACGTAAAATTTTCCGCAGGTTTATATGGAGTATAGAGTAAGGGGAGAATAGAAGGAGGAACATAGGGGGGAAATCCTGGATTATAGGATTCCGCCCACCATAACGAACCAAACTGACGTTTATCGGGTTCATACAAATTGGCGGAATTGAAGGAAACTCCCCAATCCAATTCGGGATCCAGCAGGGTGAAGATATTATCCCACCCCCAGTCAGGAATAGGAAAAGTATGTTTTCCGTTCAGTTGCAGTGTATGAGTGGTACGCTCGGTATATTCCAGCGTTTGGGTTCGAAGATACGGAGCGGCATCCCGCTCACGATTACCTGGATCACGGGGATCATCTCGGTCATAGCCGGGAAAATAATATTCTTTCCCACGCGTATCTTCGGCAAGCGTGGCTATGTCTTCAGCCACTCGAGTGTACATGTTCAGTAGAGATAACGAATGATTTTCAGTTTCTACGCCGATGACATCCAGATTGCCCCATTTGAGTTCTTTACTGCCTTGTGAGACGTCGAAAAGTTGTGTTTTGAAATCGCCTTGTGACGGCGAACCACGAACATATTGAGGAGACATCGGATCTCCAGGATGTTCGACCCAATACTTATCATCGATACCGTCATCATAGAAAGAACTGTTTCTTTCATAGAAGAAACTGGCGAAACCTCCGACCTTGACTCCGTTATCGAATTCATGCTTTCCGCCGCCCGCCAAGGACCATTTATAGTCCACCGGGGCATCTTCAGTGATAACTCCTACAGCGCCATCCCAATTTCCCTCGAGATTTTCGGTTTGAATCTCCTTGGTCTGATCGCCCCAATAAGTGAGTCCCCCACCCTTGTAGGAAAGGAAGTTCCCTTCGCTAGTGACAAGCGTGTTATAGCTGATTTGGCTGCTCAGTTTGAGGATCGTTTCGTTCGGAATGCCTTTGAGCACGACATTGACGGCTCCCCCGGAGGCGTCGCCTTGTTGATCCGGGGTAAATGTCTTGCTGACTTGAATGCTTTCGATCACAGCCGAAGGGAATTGATCCAACTGCACGGCGCGCTTGTCGGCATCAGCGGTCGGCAACCGTACCCCGTTCATCTGAGAATTGACATATCGGTCCGGCAGACCCCGTATCACCGCATATTTACCATCTTGAACTGCCGCTCCCGCCACCAGTTTCAATGCGCCGGCCGCATCACTCGCTCCGGCTTGGCTCATTAAATCGGCGCTGATCGAATCCATGAGTGCCGGGCTTTCCATTCGAAGTTCAAGCAGAGCGGCTTCCGTTCCGCTGCCAAACTGGAGATCCTGAACAATAAATTCTTCCATCTCGACAAATTCACCGGAGAGCCAGGCATTTACCTCTGTCAATTGCCCCGGCGAAACGACAACATCGGCTTTGACTTGTCGAGTGTAGCCTTCTTTTGAAAAAACGAGTGTGTAAGTCCCTGGCTCCACTTGGCTAAAAACATAATTTCCTTCATCGGAAGCGGTGACTTTCTCTCCCGTTTCAGCAATGAGAATTTGCGCAGCGGCCAATGGCGCATCAAAATCTTTGTCATACACCATGCCACGAATGCTACCAGCCTGTTCCGCCG
>CAYPPG010000007.1:104687-178215 GCA_964412555.1 uncultured bacterium | reverse complement strand
CCTCCAGGTCCTTGATGTCACAGGAGGCAGGCTCGAGTACAACTTTCCCATTCTCATCAACGACAAAATCCACTTTGTCTCCCGGCTGCAGATTCAAGTATTCCCTTATCTTTTTGGGAATAGTGGTCTGGCCTTTCAAGGTCATGAGAGATGCCGGCATGATGAATGATCCTTTCGTTTCAGATAATTCTTACCACGTGGTAAGAATTATCCATTCGTTATCAAGGGTTCAAACCTTACATATCGAAGTCAAGTTCATTCATAAAGGATTGAAACCGGTTCGATTGTACCCGCAAGCGCTGCTTCGTTTGCCCTTACCGTCCGGCCTACATGAAGGAGAAATTCATGGGAGTCCTTTGCACAACAATTCGGCAGCCGTGTTATCATCAACATGTTCATGCTCGGATGCTTTGCCCTGCAAAACATAAATATATAATCTGAAAATAATGTTTTCGGTATAATAAACAACAGCCGGGACAAACCTTGCAGTTCGTCCCGGCTGTGATCGTAATAGGATCGAATGGATTAATACACACTCCAATTGCCCACGTCGACAGGTTCGCTGGGAACGGTGACGCGGAAATTGTCGATGAGGATAAAGGAGCCGTCTGCATCGGCGTTTTGATTTGTCGAGATCGTGATTTCCAACCAGCCGTCGGGATGTTCGATATTGGGAATGTGATCGGTCATATCTACTTCCCATAGCAGAGTTTTCCAATCATCGACGGCGTCGTAATAGCCGATTTCTTTCAAGGAAGATTCCACTTCGCTGTCCGGATCATCGGTGATGCCGGAACGAAGAACAATGCGGCTTTGCATCCACCCGCCGGAAATCGGTTCCGGTGTCCGCACGTCGAATTGGATTTCCAGTGCTTCCGCCCAGCGATCGAAGGCTTCCAGTGCGTTGGTTGTTTGGACGTTTTCCAGGTATCCACTCCAAGCAAACATGGCCATCGCATCGGAGCCTTCTGTCGGTTCAGCCAATCCTTCCGACAATTCCGGCATATAGCCTTCCTCACTGCCTTTCGTCCATCCGATGGGTGCGCCGGTGTCCGGATCGGCTTCGTTAAAGCCGTATACGAGTATTTCATCGACTTCGGCTGGGATATCGGCAGGACGAAATGCATACATGTTATCAATCCACACCTCGCCGGCGGCATCACCGGGAGTGGGGACGATAAATCCTTGTATGTAACTGAGGGAGCTCAAAAAATCGGCTTCGGACATTTTGCGGTCGATTTTCCAAACCAGTTCGTGCCACTCGCCGGCCGATGGAACATCGGCAAATCCGAGGATATTGCCGTTCGGCAGATCCAGCCGAAGGCGCAAATCACCGGTGGAATCCGGTGTGAAATAGACGGACATGCGAAATTCGCGCATTCCTCTAATGTCGACGGGGGGAATGGTGAAATCGAGTCTGCCATGTTGCCATTCGGAGCCGGCATTGTCGTAAATGACAACGAGAGCGGCTTCGCCTTCGACGGGTGCAGGATCCGTGGGAAAGTCGACGAAAGATTCAATAAATGCTCCGCCGGTAAAACTCCATTCTGCGGTCACTTCTTCCGTGTACTCGAAGCCGGTGATGAATACTTTTTCTTCTTGAGCATGTGCGACAATAACGAGTGATGCGAATACAAGAAAACAAGCAAATTTTTTCATAACTTTTCTCTCCTTTTGATATAATGTGGATCTATTTTTCCATGAATGAATTTAAAATTCAATGCAAGCGAGGGCAGAGCTGGCGTCTTGCCCTTGTTACCCCTTCTTAGTTATTGGTCAATGACAGAGTATTGCAAAGTCCCCGATTTCAAACTCGCCCTTTCGCCGGACAACGGACTCAACACCACCATAAATTGATACGTGTGCCCATCCTGTGGCCCATCCGCATAAACCGGATTGGTGCGGAATGGACGATTCGGTGTCCACCAGAAATAGTTGAGGCCACTGGTGTAGGTTTGGCCGAGGAAATCGAAATCGCCCCCGTCAACGCTTACTAAAATATGGTACTCATTTACCTCTTCATCTGCGCGACCGAAATTCCAGGCGATCTGAATGGCGCGTGAACTTGAAGAGTCGCTGTCCGAGCCAGTGGATCCCATTGGGGCGAGATCGTTCCCTCCGAGGATGTCATCGTAAATCGCCACTTGGCCGGGATTCAAATTGGGGAGTTCCGGCTGGGCGAGAGATACTGCATTCCCGCCTTCGAGATTGTATCCAACTGGGACGGTCATGTCGAAATAATCATCCGGACTGAGTTGTCCGTCGACTCGCACGACGCGGAACGTATAGGCGGAATTGAAGTCAGGGCCGTTGGCGAAACTGTCGTCGAGATTGTCGGCGCCGGAGTACCAATCGAGGCTGGTGGCCGTGCCATTCTTTGTGCGGCCGAGGTATTTCATTCCACCGAAACCTTTGCGGACGTAAATGTGCCAATCGGTGGCGTTGGTTGCATCTGCATTCCACGCGATGGTGATGTTGCGATTGTCGACGGTGTCGAAATCGGTGGTGCCGGTCAGATCACCTCTGGTGTCGCCGGCGTTGTCGTAGATGTAGATCCCCTCAGGCAGTGTAGGTGCAGGAGTTTTCGTTGGGATTAACTGGGTTGCTGTACGAGTTGGAGTGGCTGTCTTGGTTGGAAGTGGAGTCGGTATCGATACCGGTTTAGATGTTGGTGTATATGTGGATGTTGGGGTTGCAGTTTTTGATGGTGTAGATGTAAATGTTGATGTGCATGTCGGTGTCGAAGTGGGAAGTGCATCATCATCAATTGTGATAGTCACGCGCCTGAAAACGCTGGAGCCTAAACTCCCAAAGAAAAGGTAGCGTCCATCTCCGGATAAAATCATGGTATTGGTGACATTATTGCCGTTCGTGGCGGGATGATGATTGGTTAAGCCCTTATTCCAAGAACTCCATGAATTCCCTCCATTTCGGCTAATATAAACACCATCCCATTGGCAAGCCAAATAAAGAGTGTCAGGATCAAATCGATCGACGATGATTTTATAAAATTCTTGATTGAGATCCAATCCGTTTGTGATCGGAAACCAAGATGCCCCTCCATCGGTTGACTTCATAACCGTGCCATGAAATTCCTCTCTCCCGGTTCCTTCATTTTCTCCATTCTTGGAACACGCATACATCACATCCGTATTGCGGGGATCAAAATCAATCGAGAAAACCCACTGTTCCGGTGGCCAGCCATTGTCCCACATTTCCCAATGATTTCCCCCGTCGAGGGTGCGGTTGATGCCATTGTACGTTCCGGCAAAAATCGTTTCCGGATCATTCGGATGCGGAACCAACGAAAATACACCATCATTTGTCCATCCCACATTATGTTCTTTCCAGGATTCTCCTCCATCATTGCTTTTATAAATCCCAGCGGGAAACGTCCCAAAGTAGATAATATTGGGATCGGTTGGATGGAATAATAATGTTGTGTATTGATAGAGTGGCCGGTCATTCCACAAGGGCCAAAACGTGCCGAATTCACCAAATCCATTGATTTGTGTCCAAGCGCTGCCGGAAGTATGGAACATTTCATAGCCTCGAGTCCCTGCATAAATCCCACCTTGATGGTCGTGGGCTAGAACTCGAACATCCGGACAGAGTAATCCTGAATTGATGGATTCCCAGGTTTTCCCTCCATCGATTGTTTTATAGACACCATTTTCAGTCCCGACATGAACCGTGTTTTCGTTTTCCTCATCAATCAGAAGAGAGGTGATGTATTTTCCTCTCATCAACCGATCGTTTCCATTCATCGGCATCCAGGTTGCCGCTCCATCCTGAGATTTGTACATTCCCACACCATATAGACCAAGATATAGAGTTTGGGGATTGGTTGGGGATACGGCAAAAGCGTAATATCCTTGGCGGTTCGGATCATCGATTTCGAAACTGGCCATACCAAAGTTGCATTCCGACCATGTTTCTCCCGCATCGGTACTTTTAAAAACACCTCCCGGATATGCGCTGGCATAGAGAATATTCGAATCCGTAGGATCGATGACAATCAATACGTTAAAAATAGTCGAGGTTAAATGACTTTCCCGATCCCACGTGACGGCCCCGGTATTGGGATCAACGTCTCCGGCAATCACCCCCCCTCCGAGCAAGGGGGCATAGATTCTGCGGCCATCGGCGCTCAACGATACACCTGCCGTATGAGTATATGCCAGATCCTCATTGCAGGATTTCCATGATTGCCCGCCGTCCACACTTTGATAAATGCCGTTGATTGATCCTAAGAAAATTGTATTTTTAGGATTGCCTGCAAGAGAGATTCCTTTAATGGAGTTGCTCGTATTTCCGAGAGAACCATCATTTAAATTCGTCCAACTCAAGCCCCCATTCGTGGAACGGTAGACCGTGTGCATCAAATCCGGATTGGTTCCCGTGGTTTGAAACTGGAGATCCACATCACAACCACCAAACAGGTATATCGTGTTCGGATTGGTTGGATCCACCAAAACACCATTGAATCCCACGAGTTCTTGTGTAGGTAATCCACTATTGGATTGAGAAAGGTTATTCCATGTTTGTCCACCGTTGGATGTTTTGTAAACACCATAGCCATGAAGTGTGGCATATACCGTATTTGGATCATGGGGAAGCGTGGCTAACCCTACCGGCAATCGTTCGAGTGTTCCTGTTACAATTGTCGCTGTATTCCCTTGAATTCGAAATACATCACCGGCCATTGGTCCCCCATAGGAGAAAATAGAAGCATAAATTGTATCCGGATCGCCTGGGGATAAGCATGCCGCCAGGATTCGGTAATAAGAATCACCGGCGTCAAAGAAAAGTGACCATGTATCTCCTCCATCTTCGCTTTTGTATATTCGTGGAGAGTTTCGGTCTGTGATATAAATCGTATTGGAATCAAGTGAACTGACCAGAATGGCCGATGCGGAGGGGGTTGAGTCATTTCTCAAACGAGTCCATGTATCTCCTCCATCCGTAGTTTTGAATGTTCCGCCTCCCCAAACACCGGCATAGGCTACATTGGCAAGGTTGGGATCGGCTGTCATGAAATGAATATTGGTGAAATTGAAATGCGGATTGCTGTTTTCCCAAGTCTTCCCATTATCTTGGCTTTTCCAAACAATCCCACCATGGCCAGTGCTTCCGGCATAAATCGTATTGGGACTGTTGGGATCGATGGCCACACTGGTCACTGCGCTGGCGTCTTCGATATGCAATGCGGTTTCCCACGAATCTCCCCCGTCGGTTGTTTTTCGCACCATCGCCCATGGTTGAAAGGGTTTGGGATTGTAACCACTATAGACCGTATTGGAATCCGTCGGATGAACGGCGATACTATAGGTATAATCAATATCGGATTGATGAAGAAAACGCCATCGATTCCCACCATTTTCACTTTTGAAAATTCCAAATCCATTTTTTAAGGCATAGATTGTATTCGGATTGGATGGCGCAGCGGCCATCGCATAAACGGAACCAAATCGAAATCCGTTTCCATTGGTGTCTATCATTTTTTCCCAGTTATAGCCCCCATCAGTTGTTTGGAAAACTTCTCCGACATCCGCCACCTGCCATACCGTATTGGGATCATGAGGGCTGACAACCAATTCATCTGTCCACGGATGTGTAATTCCTCCTTTTCCACCATTTACACCACCTTCGTTCAGTGCCTGTGTCCAGGTCTCTCCCCAATCCATGCTTTTGAAGGTTCCCTCTCCGGAAACGGCGGAGGCATATAAATCCCCGCGGTGCGGATCGTTGGATACAGCTAATAATGAGACACTTACATTTAACAATCCTTCATTGATTGCCTGCCAATCCTTCCCCCCGTTTTCACTTTTTACGATCCCTGCGGCACACCGGGGAAGATAGAGGATATCAGGATTTAGAGGATGGATGGCGATATCCATCATGTCACCATTGCGGCCAGGGGGGCCAATGAGAGTAAAATCCTTGGTATTTACGTTCATCTTGTACGCGGAACCGCCGGAACCAACATAGAGATACGGATCCCCCGCCTGCCGTTGCATGATATTGACTTGCGCATCCATCCCTGGAAAACTGAGAACAGACCATGTTTTTCCATTATTGGTAGTTTTGAAAAATCGTTGCGCGGTTAAAGGAAAAGGCTCGTTGAAGGAATCCCCAAGTCCAACATAAACGGTATTGTTGTCTTCCGGATTTACATAGACGGTTCGTATATAAGTGTTGATTCGTTGGTTGAGTTCAATTTTCTCCCATGATATTCCATCATCAATAGATTGATAAAGATAGCCATTGGGATGATTATTGGATCCAATCCAAATGACGCCTTCTGCTCCGAGAGCCATATCATATGGATTGATATCCGGTAAATCTCCTTGAATTTGTTGCCATGAGTCTCCTTGGTCTACACTTTTCAGAATAACACCTCCACCTCCGGCGGAATACAAAATCGTGGAATCGGTACGGGACAGTACCAATTGGCTTACACTGTATTCCAGGTCTAAATCAGACCAACTCGATCCAGCATCTGTGCTTCGATAGATTCTTCCGTCCGTTCCTAATGCAAAAAGTTTATTTGAATCTGATGGAGAAATGATGATATCTTTAATATTTACTGTTGGGTGAAGAAAGGTTGTTGACATGACCCAGGATTGCCCTTGATCGGTAGATTTAAAGATACCGTCGCCAACACCGCCGGCATATAGAATATCAGGATTGTTAGGGTCGATCTCAATTGATTCAATATAGCCTCCAACCGGTCCGGAAGTATGAAACCAAGGTGGATGAGGATCTGGTAATGGGGTAGGGGTAGCATAAAGGACGCCGAACACTTCGATGTCATCGACATAGACATACGATTGCTCATCCCAAATCGATTCCAGCGAAAAGCGTCCTTGGAGGTGGGGATTGTTAGTATCCGTATAATCGATACGATCTACTCCGTCCACATTCACAACAATATGGCTATTGTTGATCGTAACGGCAACCGTGTGCCACTCATTGAGTTCTAGAGAGAAATCGGTTCGAGCAAATTCTTCGGAATCGGGATTCGCCCAAAAAGATTTATTCAGGTAAATTCCTTCTTCTCCTATTCCGATAAAATAACGCCCTTCATCATTCACACGGACATTGATATGGAGGCCTTGCCGGATCATTTTTACTCGCATCGAAAGCCGATAGTTTGTCCAGTCATTTCCAGTCTCAATGTTGGCAAAACTGTGAGTGGTACCGTGAAGTACGGAATTTCCATCCACGGTTTCCACTCCCCAACTCTCATGGAGACTCCACCCCTCTGCGTTTCTATCTTCGAAATCATCAGAAAAGAGTGTTGTCCAGTTTTCTTGCCCGTGACTTATGGGTATCAGTATCGAATGACAAAAAAGAATCGAGATACAAAATATCCAGAGATGTAGAAAGCGACGTATGTGCATAATAGCGGAGTATCGGTGTGAGGGTAGAGCCTGTTGCATAGTAATATCCCTTTCCTCGAATAATTATAAAAGGTGGAGTTTGCGATGGTGGGATTCGTAACCTCATCCTACCCTACAAAATTCTTCAGTCAATCACAGAATACTGCAAAGTCCCCGATTTCAAACTTGCTTTATCGCCTTTTAATGGACTTAATGCGACTATAAATTGATATCGATGTCCATCCTGCGGACCCTCCGCATAAACCGGATTGGTGCGGAACGGCTGGTTTGGTGTCCACCAGAAATAGTTGAGGCCGCTGGTGTAGGTTTGGCCGAGGAAATCGAAATTGCCCCCGTCAACGCTTACTAAAATATGGTACTCATTTACCTCTTCAGCTGCGCGCCCGAAATTCCAAGCGATCTGGATGGCGCGGGAACTCGACGAGTCGCTGTCCGAGCCAGTGGATCCCATTGGGGCAAGGTCGTTGCCTCCGAGGATGTCGTCGTAGATTGCTACTTGGCCGGGATTCAAATTGGGGAGTTCCGGCTGGGCGAGAGATACTGCATTCCCGCCTTCGAGATTGTATCCAACTGGGACGGTCATGTCGAAATAATCATCCGGACTGAGTTGTCCGTCGACTCGCACGACGCGGAACGTATAGGCGGAATTGAAGTCAGGGCCGTTGGCGAAACTGTCGTCGAGATTGTCGGCGCCGGAGTACCAATCGAGGCTGGTGGCCGTGCCATTCTTTGTACGGCCGAGGTATTTCATACCGCCGAATCCTTTACGGACGTAGACATGCCAGTCGGTGGCGTTGCCTTGATCTGCGCTCCATGCGATGGTGATGTTGCGGTTGTCGACGGGGTCGAAATCGGTGCTGCCGGTCAGGTCGCCGGTGGTGTCGCCGGCGTTGTCGAAGATGTAGATAGACTGTTCTTCGCTTGGAACAATTGTGGGGGTAAGAATTGAGGGGGGTGTAGTTGGAATTTCGGTTGGAGTCGGTGTGAACGTATGAGAAGGAGTTATTGTCGGGATGGAAACAGGAGTTTGAGTGGGTGTGTATGGAAACGTTGGAGTGGAAACAGGAAGTGTAGGAGTTTGTTCCGCTCCCGGTTTCACCAACCGAAACACGCCTTCTCCGCTGGTGGCCGCATAGAGTGTGTTTCCGTCGCCGGAAATATCGAGCGCTCTTACTGCACGCATAGTTAATCCTTCGTTGATTGGAGACCAACTGCATCCGGCATCGGTTGAGAGATACACACCACTTTGGAAATCGGCAGCGAAGAGCGTTTGGGAATCGGTCGGATCGATGGCAATATCGTGCACCGAGGTCCACGGGACGGAGTAATAATCCTGTCCTACCATTTTGATGGCCGGTGGATCGAGCGAAACCATCTCTTTTGAACGCCCAATCGGCAATAAATAGGATGGACAGACGATATCGACGCCGTTGTTGATTTCTCCCCAGGAATCTCCTGCATTTGTCGATTTAAAGATACCTCCTCCTTGGCCGAGTCCGGCATACATGATATCGGGATTGTTGGAATCGATAGCAATGGAACGCACCTCCATGGCGGTCAAACCGACATTGGCGGCTTGCCAACTTTGGCCGCCGTTCAAGGTTTTAAAAATACCGTCTCTCCATGTTCCTGTGTAAGCGATATCGGGATTGTCCGGATGAACTGCAATGCAATGAATGTTGATGAGGGAGGTTTCAAGCCCATTGTTGATTTCTGACCACGATTCTCCGGCATCTTTGGATTTATACATACCGAAACTGGGGCGGGCAGGGAAATCACCGTCGATGCTCCGCCGTCCTTTTCGCATTCCCGCATACACGATATTCGGATTCGAAGGCGCATATGTGATTGCTTTAAAACCGTGGCGGGATTCTTGAGGGTCGCCTCCGGTAACTTGCGGATGTTTGAATACTTGTTTCCATTGGTCTCCGCCGTCGACCGTTTTAAAAATTTGGCCTCCAAACTCGTCCGCGGTCAATATTTCCTGTGGTCTTTCAGGATGAATCGCCACTTCAATCCATTCCGGTTGAAGGGCCGGTGGAAAGGCAATGCCGCTCCAATGATTTCCACTGTCAGTACTGCGGAAAGGACCGCTGCGTCCGATTGCATACACTGTTGATGGATTGGCTTTATCGGTGACGACATTAAACAAATCCGCTCCAGTATATCCATTGCTAGCGTTAATCCATGTTTGCGCTCCGTCCGTCGATTTGAAATTCCCTCCATTGTAATTGTTTGCAAATATGACCATCGGATTGCCGGGATCGACAACGGCACTGATAGGAAATCCCGCTCGGACTCCCGAAGGCCCCCAATTCCACGAATCGGTTTTGAAATATCTCTGCCAGTGATCGCCACCGTCATCACTACGATAAAATGCAGAAGCACTGCCTGCATAGACGACATCCGGATCGGAAGGGCTGAAAGTAACTACCGTGAATACATCATTCGCGAGTACTTTTTCCCATCTGGCTGCCCCGTCTAGCGTTCGAAAAATACCGCCTTCTCCTTTCGCATTGTTTCCAGAGGCGGCAAAAAGAATTTGTGGATTTTCCGGATGCATTTCCAAAAAACCTGCGAAGAAATTTCCTTCGGTGGCCGGAATACCGTTATTGCTTTCATTCCATGTTTCTCCCCCATCGATCGATTTTAATATCCCAACGCCGATGTCGTTATTCGCTTCCCTGTCGAAAATGCCGGTTGAGCCATACATCACATTCGGGTTTACCGGATCGATCAGGACAAAACGGGCGAGATTACCGCCTTCCCAAACGCTCCGCCAGTTTTCACCGCCATCTTCCGTTTTGTAGATTTTTCCTTTTGTTTTCCCGAATTCAATTCCTAAAATCCCCGTTGCTATTTCCGCACCGGCAAAGACGATATTGGAATTGGACGGATGAACACCAAAGCCACGGAAACTGATCTCATTACCTTCTGCCACACCGTCATCTTTCTTTGTCCATGTTTCGCCGCCATCGGTGGATTTGAAAATCCCTTTCGAGTCTTGTGTTCCTGCCCATACGATTTGCGGATTGGAAGGATCGATAGTCAGTGAAAAAATCGGGATACCGTCGTTTGAAGGACCGGTTTTCACTGTGATTCCTTGATTTTTCTGCGCCCAAGTCTCTCCACCGTCAATACTTTTATTGACTCCGCTGGGATTATCGGTCACGAACATGATGTTTTTGTTCTGAGGGTGTATTCGAACATCGTAGCCCAAGCCACCGCTTGGTCCACCGGTTTTATACCATACATACCCTTCCGGCGATTTCGGGGGAGTCGTGGAGTAAACCTTGAAATCATCGATGGATACTGTCGTATCATCCAACGCTTCCAAACCAAATTTTCCATACAAAAGCGGTTCTGTTGTGTCGTTATACTCAAGGACAAGACCGTTGTTCACGTACACGGCAATGGTCGATTTTTGTACAACGATTCGCAAATCATGCCATACGCCAGTAGGAAATACAACTGATGATGAATTTGTAAGATCATAATAGTCCGAGCCGATTTGCTTGGATAGATACATATAATTTTCCCGGATCCCCAAAAAATAGCGAGTATTGGATACCGTGGTTTCATTGATCCGTTTTTCAGAAATTCTGAAATTGAAATGAATGCCTCCACTCTCCAGTTTGATTTTGGATTGGATGATATGATTAACCCACCCATCGGCATATGGGCTTGCCCAATAATGGTTGATTCCTTGTAAAACATAATTGTCCCCCTCAGAAACCACACTCCATTCTCCGTCCAACGACCATTTTTTCGTCCAAGGACTGGGGAAATCGTCTTCAAAAACGACAGTCCAATCGGAGGGAATGGGGAGAGGCGTTGGCAGCGGTGTCGGAGTCGGAGGAAGGGGGCCGAACACCTCGATATCATCGACATAGATAAGCGCGTCATCGTCCCATATCGATTCCAGGGAAAAGCGACCTTGCATATGGGGATTGTCATTGTCCGTATAATCGATACGATTTACTCCATCTACATTCACGACAATATGGCTATTGTTGATCGTAACGGCAACCGTGTGCCACTCATTTAGTGCTATTGGGAAATTGGATTGAGCCAAGTCTTCAGCATCGGGATTCGCCCAAAAGGATTTGGCGAGATACAAATCATCTTCTCCAATTCCGATGAAATAACGTCCTTCGTCATTCACACGGACATTGATATGGAGGCCTTGCCGGATGATATTCACACGCAACGAAAGTCTATAATTTGTCCAGTCATTGCCGGTTTCCAGGTTGGCAAAACTATGGGTGGAACCCTGGAGGATAGTATTTCCATTATCCTGTTCCACCTGCCAGGTATCTGGAAGATCCCAACCATTTGCATTCCCGTCTTCAAAATCATCCGAAAATAATGTCGTCCAACCTTCTTGGCCGTGAGTTGATGGAGAGAAGATTAGAAGACTGCTCACAAGAAAGATGCAAAATACCCCAGGAGAGAAATGGCAGCTTTTGTTTGAATCAATGGTTTGGCGGAAAATGGCGAGTACTGTTGACATGATGATTCCCCTTTCTGGATTCATAGAGCAAATGTCAATATAATGTTGATATTGAACAACCAGGATTAATACATGGTGAAGAGTTATTGAGGATTGCCATTACCATTCCCGAAAAAAGACACATTCATTACCAACAATTCTTGTATACCATATTCATTTTTGAATGTCAACAGAAAATCCGATAAATCCATTGTTCGTATTTTGTTATATTATGATGATATTTCCTAATTCACGAAATAATCCAACGTTCCGGTTTCCAAACTAGTTTGCTGGCCGGAAAGCGGAATGAGAAAAACTCGGAATTGATAGGTATGGCCGTTTTGCGGTCCTTCGGAGAAAGTGGGATTCGTTCGGAATTCGTTAGAGGGAGACCAAAGAAAGTAGGGGATTCTACCGTCATATGTCTGACCTAAAAATTGATATTGTTCCCCATCTACACTGACGGAGATGTGATATTCATTCACAGTGGATCCATCACGCCCGAAATTCCAGGCAATCTGAATCGCCCGGGAATTTTCCGAATCCGTATCGGATCCATGGGAGCTGGTGGGGGCAAGATTGTTTCCGCCTACAATGTCGTCATAGATGGCGATCGTGCCGGTCGCCAAATTCGGCGGTTCCGGTTTGGAAAGAGAAACGGCATTTCCTCCTTCGAGGTTGAAGCCCACCGGAGACAGTGCATCGAAATAATCGTCCGCATCACGCTGGCCGTCGATGCGAATAACCCGGAATATATAACTTGCATTCAGATCCGGCCCTTGGGCGAATTCGTCGGCTAGGTTTTGAGTGGTAGAAGACCAATTCAAACGGGTGGCGCTGCCGCTCGCCGTGCGTCCTAAATATTTCGAACCGCCTAAACCTTTGCGGACATACACATGCCAATCCGTTGCGTTGCCTTGATCCGCAGTCCATGCGATCGTCATGTTGCGATTGTCGACGGCATCGAAATCGGTTTGCCCGGTCAAGTCACCCGTTGTATCTTGTGCCGTATCATAAATGAAAACGCTTTGCGATTGGCCTGAGCCTGCTGATTCTCTTGCAATGACAGAATAGTTGAGAAGACCGGAAACCATGTTTTGAGTATTGCCGGTTAACGGTTGAAGGATCACCATGAATTGATACGAGTGACCATCTTGCGGTCCTTCTGTAAAAGTTGTGGCCGTTCGGAAATAGGAGTTTGGGGTCCACCAAAAATACGTTATATTTCCGTTATATGTTTGACCTAAAAACTGATACTCGCCGCCGTCGACTTTCACTAGTATGTGATATTCATTGACTGTAGAAGCGTCCACCCCGAAGTTCCAAGCGATTTGAATGGCACGGGAATCGTCATAGTCCGTGTCAGAACCGGTCATTCCCGTTGGCGCAAGGTCGTCACCTCCCAATAGATCGTCGTAGATCACAATTTGATCTACGTTCAAATTCGGCATTGCCGGTTGGGAAATCGATACGGGATTCCCGCCTTCGAGGTTGTATCCGACCGGTGCACTCATATCGATGTAATCGTAAGGATCGAGCGAACCGTCGATCCGGATCGCCCGAAAGGTATACAAGGAATTGAAATCCGGTCCTCCGGAAAATTCACCGGCGATGTTGGAAGATAGGGAAGACCAATCCAAACGAAATGTGCTGCCGTCACCTGTGTGTCCGAGATATTTTGAACCGCCGAAACCTTTGCGAATATAAACATGCCAGTCGCTTGCATCCCACTGCGGCGCATCCCACGCAATCGAAAGATTCCGGTTGGTTTCAGGATCGTAATCGGTTTGTCCGCTCAGGTCAGCGGTTGTATCACTGCTGTTATCATATACATAGAGATTCTGAGTGGGGGCAGTCGGTGTCGAGGTCGGGGGAAGTTGGGTGGGGGTCGGCGTATCGGTCGGTTGTGGAGAAGCGCCGGCTGGAACTGGCGTAGCAGTTGGTTCCGGTGTAAAGGTATAGGTCGGGGTTGGGGAAATATCAGAAAAATCGTAGGGATCGAAACCCTTTTGCGGAGAATACGCAAAACCGCTTTCGATTTCTCCCCAGCTGTAAAAAGTCGGTTCATTCAAGCGGTTGCGGAGCGTTAGAACATCCTGCCAGTCGTCGAAACTTAAATCGTTTTGACGGACATCGATCGTGTCATCGCCGCTGATTCCTTCATTATCAACCAGCGTTGAAATGTTCGCCAGTTGATTTTCATAGCAATTCAAATAAGTCAATTCCGTGTTTTGAGAAACATCAATCGATTGCAACGAATTGTAACTGCAGTTGAGAACGCTCAAAGCCGGATTATTGGAGAAATCCAGACTCGTCAATTCATTCGACCAGCAATCGACCGTTTCCAACGCAACATTGTTCGAAACATCCAGTGTGGTTAATTGATCGTTGATACAACTCAAGGTAGTTAAGGTTGTATTCTGAGATAGATCGAGAGTTTGCAGGGGATTGTCACGGCAATTCAACAATGTTAAAGCAGTATTGTTGGTAAGATTCAACTGAGTCAGTTGATTGCCCCCACAGTAGAGTTCGTCAAGAACGGTAGTATTCGAAAGATTTATCGTAATGAGCTGATTATTATTACTTTCCACTGTCAGTAATGCCGGATTGTGGGTTAAATCCAAATTCGTCAATTGATTACTCGCACAATGCAGATATTGAAGAGCCGTTTGTTTGGATAGATCGAGTTGACGGAGCTGATTGCCATGGCAATTGAGTTCGGTCAACGCTGTATTCTGAGACAAATCCAATGTGGTGAGTTGATTGTTCGCACAACCGAATATTTCTAATGCCGTATTGTGGGATACATCCAAACTCGTCAGTTGATTGGATTCCGCACTGAGTTTATTCAGCGCATTGTTTTTCGCTAAGTCCAATACTGTGATGATGTTTTCGGAGCAATTCAAGTACTCTAATTTTGTATTTTTTGAAATATCAATCGCTGAAAGTTGATTCCCAGAGCAATCGAAGAAAACCAATTCCGTATTGTTCGAAACATCGATTGCCGTCAGCTGATTATCATCGCAAGATAAATCATAAAGGGTAGTCAAATCAGATACATCAAGCGCTGTGAGTTGATTGTTCCAGCAATACAGACTGGTCAGATTCGTATTTTGAGAGACGTCCAATCCTGTCAGCTGGTTATAGGAACAGTTGATGTAAGTCAGTGCCGTATTCTTTGAGATATCCAAGTCGGTCAATTGGTTTTCATCGCAAGCCAGACCGGTGATGCCCGTGAAAAACTCGATGCCGGATAAGTCTTGAATATTTCGAGAACTGCACTCATCGAACCAACCGGTTTTTGCCGCTGCTTGTTCAGCCGTAAATTCTCCTCCTACTTCCACTTCCATAAATTCTTCCACCGCTGCCCGAAAAATCGGATCGGGAAAGTTTTCCGGAGTATTGATATTTTGGCCATGAGTCATCTGAACGGATGCAATGAACAACAACAATATAAGGAAATAAACCTTGGTGTACATCGTAAAACCTCCCGAATGGTTTGGCAGAAGGAGAATTAACATTTAAGTACAGTCAACTGAATGTATATCACATTCCAAACAAGAAAAAGGGCGGCTCAAAAAACAGCCGCCCTTTTCATGACTTTTAAACAATACTAATTAATAAAGAGACCAATCGGCCACATCCACACCACCTTCCGCCAGCGTCAAGTCGCCGTAAGAGGCTTCATTGTGCGGACGCCCGTTCCATGCCAGCTGTGTTTTTCGCGAACCGGCATCATCGTCATTGACGGCGATGTCGAAACCCATCGTCGTTTGCATTTCAAAAAGGGCTTCTTTCAAGATTTTGAATTCAACGGAATAGCCGCCGTCACCGACTGTCGAGGCGGCGAACCAATCGTCATTTTCTCCGAATAACGGATTGTTGGCTTCATTATCCCGCCACGCGCCATTGGTTGTAAAAACGAACTGGCCTTCAAATAAATTCGTATTGGTGCGGCCACGATCGTCACTGGCATCGGAGTCAAAAAAGATTTCCACGCTGTCATCAAGCCAAGTTTCTCCGTCTTCTGAACCATCCGCGGCATTATCGGCTACGATAACATCATCGATGACTTTGACTGCCACGTAGATATTGGTGTCATCGTGTACGACCCAGCCGGACCAATCGTGGTCACCTTCTCCCCATTCATCAGCGCCGTTATATACACCCGAATAGTTGGTTACATTGATCTCGGGTGCTCCAGCATATTCATTGGTATTGATTGTGCCGTCGATTGTCGGTGGTGTGCTAACTGTAGGAGCGGTGTATTGCTTTGGACCAAGTACCAAGTTTCCATAGGTGGCCTCGACATGCGTTTCACCCGCCCAGGTATATTGGTTTTCCAACGCATCCCCGGTGTCGTCATCGTTGATCGCAATATCAAAACCGATGATGTCGCCAGGTTGCGGATTACCTAGAATATCCAATGAAATCCGAAATTCAAAATTCATGTAAGCGTTCACGCCTAAATCGGCACGGCCATACCATGCGGCATCCGGTCCATAACCGGGATTACCCGCTTCCGCTTCGCGATAGGCGTTGTTGATTGTGACGACATATTGACCGCCGCTTTCCCAACCTTCCGGTTTATCGCCGGCTGTATCCCGTTCAGGGTAGTTGCTGTTATCACCATCGACAAAAACCTCGACACTGTCATCATGCCAGGTTTCCCCATTTTGAGAACCCGCCTCGGCCGAGTCGTCGAATAATACATCGTCGATCACACGTACTGCAACATAGAGATTCTCGTTATCATAACCAACCCAAATATCCGCGCCAAAATCCTCATCAAACAGTGGTCCATCCCCAGTAGCAACATTCGCGCCCATGACGAAATCTTCCGCGTTTTCATCGAAGCGCATGGTCCAATACGGTTGACCGTCAGGTTGTGTGCCACCCGCATATACCCATGATTCACCGCCATCGATGTCGATGTACCCATCGATTGTCGGTGGTTCTGGTAATGGCATTGCTACACGCGTCTTCGTATCATCGAACGTAGAACGATCTGCGAATGCCGTCCCGACAACCAGCATCGGGATGAGTAGTAGATAAATTATACGTTTCATAATACACTTCCTCCTTACATAAAGCGATAGAATAAATGAAAACGTATAATCTATAACATATTTTCCTATTCATGGAAAGTGAGGTATGATCAATTATCCGGATTTATTTTCAAATGGTTATTAACTTTTGGGGATTTGATGATCTGGGGAGGGCGATGCATCCAATGAACGGTTAAGTCATCAATGTGATCAATGTTACCAAAACCGAAAAATAGAGTTCGAGAACTTTGAGAAAGATAGCTTGAACCGCCATCCACTGTTCGTGTCCACGTTTGTTCACCTTTACGGGCAACAACCCGAACTCCATAAGTCAGCGCAGAAGGAGCCTCCAGGGTCACTTGAAGCCAATGGCCGCGTGGCGATTGGTTTTCCAGCAATTGCGGAGAAGAATCGATACAATTGATAATAATATCCATATCACCGTCTTGGTCATAATCGAGAAGAGCAGTGCCTCGGCCTCCTTTAGGAGAAAAATCGGAAGGAAGGGTTTTGTTTGTCACGATTTCAAACCGATCTCCAGTATTTCGGTAGAAGGAAAGCCCCTGTTCGTAGTGGCGGCCGATGTTGAGTTCTTCAATCTGGGGATAAATATGTCCGTTGACGGTATAGATGTCGAGTAGACCGTCGGCGTCGAAATCACAAAAACCGCTTCCCCACGTGATCAACCATTGGGTTGGAGAGAGCAGGCCGGCTTGGGTGGTGACATCGATCAGCATTCCGTTCCCATCGTTTTTATAGAGAACATCGGATTGGTGCTCATAGGAAGTGATATATAAATCCAAAAATCCGTCATTGTTATAATCACCGGTGATCACTCCCATACTTGCCCCTTCGACACCGCTTTCCGTGAACGCGCCTCCGGATAGAAACGAGACATCCTCGAATGTGCCGTCACCGCGATTTTTCAGAACATGATTGTAGGTGGAATCATTGGTGACGTATAAATCGAGATCGTTGTCCAGATCCAAATCGAAAAACACCGCTCCCATGGCGCGCCCAGGTGAAACATTGATTGCTGCGCGTTCGGAACTATCTTTGAAAACACCATTTCCGTCGTTCAAATACAGGATGTCGTTTTGATGTTGAAAACCGAGTGGTCCCATGAATACTTTCAATCCATGGTATGTTTCACGAACATGCTCGTGTTTTCGTGGGTCGAAATCGACATAATTTCCGACAAAAAGGTCGAGATCGCCATCTTTATCAACATCGGCGAAGGCGGAAGCAGCGACATATCCGTCATCGCTAACCCCTGCTTTTTGAGTAACATCCGTGAATGTGCCATCCCCGTTGTTTAAGTACATTCCGTTTGGACCGTAATTGCCTACAAATAAATCAAGCCAACCGTCATTGTTGATATCCCCAAATACTGCGCTCATTCCGTATCCGGTGTCTCCGACACCTGCTTCTTTTGTGACATCGATGAATACGCCATCATCGTTTCGGAATAGCGCGTTGTGTTCGGCAGGATTCTCGACATTCCATACAGAACGTCCGTTCACAAAATAAATGTCATCATCGCCGTCGTTATCGTAATCACCGACAACTACACCTGATCCCATGACATCGATGATCCACGGTTTATCCGGGTGACCAAGCACATGTTTGAATGTGGTCAATCCTGATTTTTTAGTGACATCAACGAAAAAGAACGGACCTTTGGATTGTGTTTCCGATGTAGCCGATCGAATAGTATCTTTTGATTGTGTCGAAGCGTATGCTTTCTCTAGTTCTTGAAAATGTTTGGATTTTTTGTATTTAGAGTCAATACCTTGATATAATGCTTTACTTTCTTCTACTCTACCGGTCAAGAACAAAGTCCATGCTTTTAAGGCCAGGTACGATTCGGATTTCTTGATTCGGGAATCTTGAATATGATTCAGGATTTCAAGCGATTTGCCAAAATCTTTGTGCTGATAGTGAAGGTGCGCCAGTAAGAGGATTTGTGTGTTTGTGCATTTTCCCATTTCGAGCAAGCGTGTCAGGAAAGAGATCGCTAAATCATCACGATTGACTTGGCTTAACTCATAAGCCAATTCAGTTGCATCTTTTGCGTTGAGCTCTGCGGGATTGAAATACGAATGACGCAGGCGTTCGCGTTTGGATTGGCTGAAGGTGTTGATCCGGTTGACAATCGTTTGAATTTCTTGAATTTCCGCTTGTTTCTTTTGACGGGCAAGCGCGATGAGGAGGGCGTTGTACGCTTCGTTGAAAAAGGCGTATTCTTTCACAGCGGCGCGCAGGTGCTTTTCCGCTTTTTCACTGTTCCCAGCACGATTTTCCAACCGGCCCAACTCATAACAAGCCAGGTAATGCCGGGGATTTTGTTTCAACACATGCAAGAGTGTTTCCCTGGCTTCCTCGTCCTGTCCTTCACTGGCCTGGATACGTCCAAAAAGGAACAAGCCGTCGGCATGATTCGGTTCTCTGCTCAATAGCATTGAAATCCATTCTTTCGCTTCCTTCAATCGATCTACCGTATGAGCGAGTGCTGCACATTGATAAAGCAAATTCACATCTTGCGGGGATTTTGATATGATTTCCTTGCAGGTATGAATGGCGGCATCCACATTTCCGGACCTCCAATGGGCGCGGGCGATAAGGAAAAGAAATTCCGCATCTCCATTGTTTTTCTCAGCCAGGGAATTCAAGAAAGGAATCCATTCCGCACCCGGAGCCAACCGTTCAATCTCGTTGATTACTGCCGCTTTTTCATCCGGATTCAGAGGATCTGGAATAGATAAAAGTGCAGCATTTGCAGATTCTAAATCACCTTGATGCAATGCGTGAAGCACTTCCATTATTCGCCCATCGCTTGGATATGCGTTCGAAAGGTTGAACATGAGGATTGTCAATATACAAAATAAGTGCTTTTTCGATATCGTAAAATAACTCCATGTTGACAGCATTATAATTTCTTTCTCCCATACGGTATTTGATCCATCATAGAAATAAATCTAGATGGATCAAAGTGTTATATACATGCGATTGTTTTTTGTGGTTTTCAAGGGTTGATTAAAAAAATATCCAATATTCATACGAATAAGCTTGACGAGCATGTAATAAATGTGTTAGTTTTAAACTCATTATACAATAATGTGTCATTCGCGTGAATGACCTATTATCACATTAGGAGGTATATGTTATGAAAAAAATTTTCGTAGTAGGGGTTATTGCATGTTTGACAATAACCACAGGTTTCGCTCAAGATACGAGCGTGAATGTCAATAGTTATACGATCCCGGAATTGCCGTCAGTCCCGGATATCGACGGTGATTTATCGGATCCCGTTTGGGAGAATGTGCCGACAATTCCGATGGAAGGTGATGGGGATTCCCCTGCGGCCGAACCAGGAGCAGGAGATTTGGATATCACATTGAAAATAGCGTGGGATGAGGAAACCAACGCTCTCTATTTTCACATCGATGTAATTGATGATTCCTTGTTACTACTCCACGGTTTAGTCTCTTCCGGTCCGGAATGGGATGGAAGCGGTTGGCGAAACGAACGATTGGAAATCGTCATTGACGGAACCAATTCAGGGGATCCGGGTTCCACGACTGCCACCGGTTTTCACCAACAGTATACATTCGATATGCCGGCTTCCTTGGTTCCGCTAGAAGAAGGCGGGATTTTAGATTTACCGGTCAGTACTGATTTTCAAAGTGTGGACGTGTATGAGCAAGTCAACGCTCAATTGAATCCGACAAATTATCCGTTTAATGTGGTTGATGACTATTTAGATTCTGCAGCCATGCTCCGTACCACTGATTCGGATGCCACGGAATGGCTCGAATCCCCGGCAGAATATAATTGGGAAGTGATGTTGGTTGTATTCGAGTATTTAGAATCCTCTGATGTCATCGGAGTTGATTTTGATGATCCGGCAGCCATCGAGAACGGTTTCGAAGCGTTCTTCGAAGATGAATTTCACGATGTCAACGACCTGGAAGAAGGGGAAGTCATCGGGTGCTCTGTCCAACAAAATGATGGGGACATATTCAATTCGCCCGTTGAACGGGAACACCAAACGAATACGACGAATGTTGCTGGTAACTGGAACAGCAGTGAATCTTTGACTGGTCTCATCCTTGGTCCGACTCTTTCAACCAGCGTTGTGGATTGGGCTCTTCAGTAATTATTTTTTTGCATAACTTATCAAAACCCCGGAGATCGTTTTCGGGGTTTTTTTTATCATATGTTTCTCCATTAATTTTTGCTGGATATTTTGGAAATTTATGTTAATCATATATTCGTATTTCGAGTGTGCCTATAAATATGACTAATCTGATAAAGTATATAAGGATTTGATATTGAATCGAAAAATATTGTATTCGCTTGACACTGAGTATTAATCTATGTTATATTCGCCCAGTTTTGACCGATATTCAGGTCAAACGAACTTATTTTCTTGTAAAGGGGGAAGTGTATATGATTAGAAGAATCGGACTCATCATAGGGATTTTCAGTATCAGCATGCTGCCGGCGTTCGCGCAGGATGTCAGTGTGAATGTCAACAGCTTCACGATTCCGGAGTTACCCTCGTTGCCGACGATTGATGGTGATCTCTCGGATCCAATATGGGACAATGTCGATCCCATTCCCATGGATCAAGATGGAGACTCACCGGCTGCGGAACCGGGAACGGGGGATCTGGATATCGTCCTCAAAGTCGCTTGGGACGAGGAGACCAATGCCTTGTATTTTGCGATCAATGTCATTGATGAAGCATTCGTGAATACGAGAGGACTTGGCTCCACATTAGGAGCGGATGGGTACAACGGTGAACGGTTGGAACTGATTATTGATGGAACCAACTCCGGTGACCCTGGCTCTTCAACCACGTCCGGTTTCCATCAACAGTACACGTTCGACATGCCGAATAATTGGGATATGAATGATCCGGACAATGGTGAATATGGCGGATTTGATCAAGATCCGGAAAATTATCCCATTTCGACTGATTTTATGTCGGTTCCGGTATACGAAAGAATCGAAGGAACCCTGAATTTGAACGAAGCGCATTATCCATTCAATATCTTTGATGATTATGTGGAATCCGCCGTAAGGATTCGTGCTACTGATGATGCCGCAGCCGAGTGGTTCGAAGCACCGGTCGAATATACGTGGGAGGTGAAACTCGTTCCGTTTGAGTATTTAATGCCCGCTGCGGATTTAGGATTCGATATTGATGATCCTGCCAATATCGAAAATGGTTTTCAAGCGTTTTGGGAAGATGACATAGCGCATGATGTTCTCGATATGGAAGAAAATATAGTCATCGGCTTTTGTCCGCAACAAAACGATGCGGATATTTATTCCGATGCGCCGGCTCGTGAACATCAAACCAATACGACAGGACATGATGGATGTTGGAACAGCAGTGAATTCTTGACAGGCCTCATCCTGGGGCCGACTCTCTCGGGAGCCAGTGTTTCCGATTGGGCTTTGCAATAATGAGACAATGATATTGTCTGAAAACCCCGAGAATAGTTTCTCGGGGTTTTTTGTTGTGAAGAGGGAAGATTTTTCATTTTTTCCCCCGGATGAATTGGTGATCCGCTGGAGTTTCGGCGGGGTGAATCCTCCCTTTGAATCGATATTCCAATACCATTTATACGTCGAAACTGATCAAACGAATGTATGGCAGTATCTGGGATTGACACGTGATGTAGCAACGACTGCATTTGTGTGAAAAAAAAGGGACGGAATCGCCGATTTCCCTTTTGAAGAACGGACCGGAAGATGGGGTGAGGTATCGATTTCGGGTATATGTGTTTCACCGGATGGGGAAAACGTATTTCATGAATGCCGGGCCGGTGACGGTGCGAATTGAGCTGTAGTGTGACTATTGTTCTTCACATGTTTTAAGCGAATCCGTAATCTCATCCTCTTACTCTACGAGTGAAGCGGATTAGAAGTATTGTATGCAGTGATTTTTTTGTTATGATTTGTATTGATAGGAGTTACTTATACCGTTGCTGCTTCGTAAAAGAAATGAGTTATTGATGCAATTTTGTAAAAACATCTATTCATTCATTCAAAGGTATTTGGAAGAAAAAACGGGAAATGAAGTGAGCGAAGCAACTGGTACAACTATTGTCCAAACAGGAACTTTCGGAGCTGATGTGTGGGGGAAATCGAAAGATAAGGCTGAAGAGAACAAGAAGACACGCTCAAAATCCCTACACACGGAAACAGGTACGGCCATCACAGACGAGCAGTTGATGCTCGCCTGTCAAAAGGGGCGGGAGGGAGCGCTGGAACAGCTCTACGAGCGCCATTATCACGCAATCCTTATGTTTATCCTTCGTCTTGTCCAAAATCGGGATTTGGCCGAAGACCTTGCCCAAGAAACATTCCTTCGCATCTATAACAATCGGTGTTCATGGGAACCTCGATCGAAATTTACTTCCTGGCTCTATCGAATCGCCCGTAATTTGTGTATCGATGAAAAACGCCGGTATTGGAATCGATTGGTCCATATGGACTCCCAGTTCAATGACTATCGGGAGAGCAATCCCTCCTCGTTCCTTGAGAATGTCGAGGACCAGAACGGAGACGCACGAAATGCGTTTTCCAGCAAAATCGATGAAGAAACGATCAAAAAAGCGATCAATCAGTTATCCGAAGAACAACGAGAAGTAATTATTTTGAATAAATATCAAGGATTGTCCTATATCGAAATTGCAGAAATCTTGGGAGCGACACCGGAATCCATTAAACAGCGAGCCTATCGTGCTCATCTGAAATTACGCCAAATATTGAAACCGCTGCTCCAAGAATATGCATAGGAGTTTGTATGATTTTTTTTGTTTTGTTCGCGGGTAACTCGTATCGACGGGCAGCAAGTGATAGCGAAGACTATTCTTGCCGGATTTTCCCTTTTTCCCCCTACGCTTGGGGGGAGGTAAGGGTAGGTTCAATAGCAGACCTGATTTCTTGTCCGTGTGATCTCCCGCTATGTGAGGTATGGAAATCATGAGTGCTCAAAAATGTCCTTTCAATCATGAACTACTGGCGTCTTATTCATCGGGGAACATATCTCTCAAAGATCGAACGGTTGTCGAACGGCATCTGGCTACCTGTGAATTGTGCCGCCGGGAAGTTGTTGAATTGGAAAAAATATGGTGGTCGTTGGATGTTTGGCAGGATGAAGTCCAACATGCCCCTTTACGATTCAATGAGTTGAAACTGCGGCTCGAGGCATCACAGACGGTTCGGCAAAGCTGGATGCAAGTACTGAAATCCTATCTTCCGGAGTTCAATAAGCCTTTCCAGTGGGCGCCAACGGCGGTACTGGCAGGAATTGTCGGTGTATTGATTCTGCTTCCTTTTATGCGCGGTACTGTTGTTCAGGAAGGTTCCATGGCAGCCGGTGATGATCCGAAAATCACTGTTGCGACGGATCAAGAAATGGAACCGTCTAATTCACAACTGACGGATATGCGATCGGAAGCGGAAAAAGAACGCCTTTTTCAAGAAGCACTCCAAGAAAGCGAACAGGAACTGAAACAATTGATTCGCCTGGGCCAAGGCGGTAGTTTGCACATGGCCGGCTTAGGTTCCATTCCCAACAAGAATGTTTTTTCTTCCATCGAAACAACCAGTTTCACTCCGAATCCTGCTGTCTATAATATGGTGCGAGAGTAGCTTTTTGCTTATCTTTTCCACTCGTACTTTACTCTTTACCCACCCATCAGTTCCGATGGAGAATCATTTTTCACAACGATTAACTTTCCAATTGTATTCACGACCATTCCTATCTATACTCTTGCTTGAAAATACTTTTCACGTCGGAGTGCTTTACTCGAATCGGATAATTTCTTCGACCACTGGTATTTTTGATTATTGAAATAATTATATTATGATTGATGCTGTTTGAAGTGATTTCGACAATGATTTTATTTTGAGGAAGAAAATGAATATCGAATATACTGTTCAAATTTGGAAAGAAGGAAATCAATTTATCGCTCATGCTATGCCGCTGGACGTCATGAGCTCCGGTTTTACACCCGAAGATGCAAAAAAGGCATTAGAAGAAGCGGTACATCTTTTTTTAGATACTGCTGCTGAAAAAGGAACGCTTAATCTTGTTTTAGAAGAAGTTGGTTATGAATACAAAGAAAATAATCTTAAAACTGCCGGTATTTCACGAGACAAGTATTTCCAACTCTTGCAAAAAAGCAAGTAACTTTATTGAGTGTTACCTAGTAATTGTTGATATAGCAAATCAACATCTTGAATCAATCGCTGAACCGAGAACTTTCGAATCGTATCTTCTTGCGCATCTGCTCCCATCGTTCTTGTTTTCTCCGGATCGGCAACCGCTTTCAACAATCCCTCTGCAATTGAATCCACTTTTTCCGGTTCGACAATATATCCTGTTTTTCCATCTTCGATCAATTCCGGCACACCACCCACTCGCGTCGATACCACCGTTTTGCCCGAAGAAAGCGCTTCGATAATGGCCACCGGCAGACCTTCGTTTGCCGAAGTCAACACAACGAGATCGAGAGCGGCATAAACCTTTTCCTGATCCTCGCGAAATCCGGTAAAAATACATCGATGAGTAATCTCTAGTTCTATGGAGAGTTGATCCAAATAGTCTCTCCGTTCACCGTCGCCGACGATAAGAAAATAAGTATCAGGATGTGTCTTCAATACGGTAGGAATTGCCCGGAACAAATCTTCGTGCTTTTTGATCGGTACCATACGCGCAATCATCCCCACAACAAAGGCATGTTCCGGAATGTTGAATTCTTGCCGAATTGCTTTTCGTATATCCAAGTGAGGGATTCGAAAACGTTCCAATTCCAGACCAAGGGGGATTGTGCGAATGTGTTCTGGAGTACTGATGTTATATTTGATCAAGTCATTGCGGCATTGCTCGCTGACGGCGATGATGAGATTGGAGAATCGAGCCATGAACCGTTCGGCGAGCCGAAAGAATCCTGTTTTGAGTGGACCGAAATATCCGTGCAAAACATGCCCATGAAATGTATGGATAACAATTGGAACACCTGCTAAAAAAGCGGCGGCCCTGCCTACAAATCCGGCTTTCGCCGTGTGGGTATGAACAATATCCGGTTTTTCCTTTTTGATAATCCTGTACAGCTTCCAAAGAGTAAGAAGATCGCGAATCGGATGCAGTTCTCGGCCAAGATACTTCAACCGAATCGGTTTGACTCCCTTTGCTTCCGCCAGATCAAGCATGTTGCCTTCTTCCGGAGCCTCGATTCCGGAAATCAAGACGGATTCATAACGCTCGGGGTTGAGTCCCGCAGTCAATAAAATCACATGAATCGCCGGTCCACCGACATTTAATCGGGCGATGATTCGTAATACCTTGATTTTTTTCATGTTAAAAGTGTAGAGTTACATCACATTCTAGATAATTTCTTGCAATAATTGCGAAAAACAAAACAGCCCGGATACATCATCCGGGCTGTCATGAATCGTTTTCATTTTCAATTGAACTGATTCGTTTATTGCTGTGGAGAATTTTCCGGCGCAGCTTGCCCCGCTTCTTCTCCTTGCGGCAATTCAACATCCCCGGCCCCCGCTTTGCTTGTGTTGATCAATTCTTGCACGGATGTGGATCCGGTATCGCCTGCCATGATTCCTTGTGGATTCGGAGGCTTGATCATCGTGAGTGCGATGCTGGAGGTGGCGAATATGATTCCAAGGCCAATTGTGATTTTCATCAATATGTTCATCCCGCTGGCGGAACCGAAAACACTGTCGCCCCCGACCGAACCGAACGCGCCTCCCAGTCCCATGCCTTTATTCGATTGAATCAGAATAAAGAATATGAGAGCGGCGCAAACTGCAACATGGAATAAACAGAATAAAAAATATAACATCACACTCTCCTTTGTGTGTTGATTCAGAGCCGGATTTGTCAATCGAATGTATTATTTGTCGGTCAATGCGACTAAACCCGGCAAGTCTTTTCCTTCCAGCAATTCCAGCGAAGCGCCCCCGCCGGTGCTGATATGTGTTATTTTATCATGGACACCCGTTTTGTTAACCGCCGAAACCGAGTCACCGCCGCCTACGATCGATACTGCATCCGATGCAGCAATGGCTTTGGCGATTTTGATCGTTCCCTCGGCAAAAGCCGGAATTTCAAAGACACCCATCGGACCGTTCCAAACGATCGTTTTCGCTTTGGCGATTTCTTCTTCGTATCGTTTGATCGTTTCGGGGCCGATATCGATTCCTTTCAGTCCGGCTGGAATTGACTGGCTATTGATGACCTGTGGTTCGACGTTTTCTTTCACTTCTGTGGCGGCCTTGTGATCGTCCGGCAATAAGAACGAAATGCCTTTCGCTTCGACGGCTTCCAAGGTGTCTTTGGCGACTTCGATTTTTTCTTCCTCGACGATCGAGTCACCGACATCGATTCCTTTGACTTTCAACAGCGTATAGGCCATAGCGCCGCCGATCAAAATACCGTCTACTTTTTCCAGCAAATTTTTGATGACGTCGATTTTACCGGATATTTTCAGTCCACCGAGAATGGCGATAAATGGTCGTGCAGGGCTTTCGAGAGCGCCGACCAGATATTCCATTTCTTTTTTCATCAAGTATCCGGCGACATTCGTTTCGAAGAAGCGAGTCACCCCTTCGGTCGAAGCGTGAGCGCGGTGCGCTGTTCCAAAGGCGTCGTTGACATACAAGTCGCCGAGCTCGGCCAATTGCTTGCAGAATTCCGGATCGTTCTTTTCTTCTTCCGGATGGAAGCGGAGATTTTCCAACAACACAACATCTCCATCCTGCATGGCATGGACGGCTTTTTTGACATCATCGCCGATGCAGTCTTGCAATGCCTGTACCGGTTTCCCTAGCAATTTGGATAAACTGTCCGCTGCCGGTGCAAGGCGGAATTCTTCTTTGACTTGTCCTTTTGGCCTACCCAAGTGGGACATCAATATGACACGTCCTCCACGGTCGGCCAACGATTTGATTGTGGGGAGTGCCGCGCGGATGCGTGTGTCATCCGTCACATTTTTTTGAGCGTCGAGCGGTACGTTAAAATCAACCCGAACCAGTACTCGTTTTCCCTTCGGATCAATGTCATCAATCGTTTTCTTGTTCATGATCTCTATCCCTATCTCGCAGTGTGTGAATCATAATGACGAACCAAAATTTTACACAGGCAGCAAGGGCAGACCTGACGTCTTGCCCTTGCTACCCGGGTATTTATGTTGGATAGCAAGGATAAGCGAAGTCTATCCTTGCCTTTTGATACTCGGCAGCAAGGGCAGACCTGACGTCTTGCCCTTGCTACCCTTAGATGAATATTTAACCGATTTTCTTGATCAAGTCGATGACGCGGTTCGAGAAGCCCCATTCGTTGTCGTACCAGGAAAGAATCTTGACGAAGTTTCCATCGATGACGCGTGTATATTGCGAATCAAAGATGGAAGAATGAGGATTCGTGTTGAAATCGCCGGATACGAGCGGTTCGTCCATGTATTGAAGAATGCCTTTCATCGGGCCGTCCGCGGCGGCTTTCATGGCAGCGTTGATTTCTTCCGGTGTCGTCGCGGAATTCAGTTCCGCGGTCAAATCGACGACGGAGACATTCGGAGTTGGGACGCGTACGGCGAAACCGTCCAATTTCCCTTTCAGTTCAGGCATAACCAAACCGATAGCGGCGGCGGCGCCTGTCTTGGTAGGAATCATGTTGAGGGCGGCGGCACGTGCTCTCCGCAAATCTTTATGAGGCAAATCCAAAATGTTCTGGTCGTTTGTATAGGAGTGAATGGTGGTCATCAAACCACGTTTGATCTGCCAATTGTCATGGAGAACCTTTACTACCGGAGCCAAACAATTGGTCGTGCAGGAGGCATTGGAAAGAACATCGTGCTTGGCGGCATCGTAAACAGAGTCGTTCACGCCCATGACGATGGTGGCGTCACAATCGGGTGAAGGCGCACTGATGATGACTTTCTTGGCGCCGGCTTTCATATGCAGAGTCGCCTGTTCTTTCTTGCGGAAAATACCCGTTGATTCGACAACGATTTCAGCGCCAAGCGCTTGCCAGGGCAGATTGGCCGGATCGCGTTCTGCGGAGACCTTGATGGTTTGTCCATCAATCACGATTGCGTCATCTTTGACTTGTACATCACCCTGATAAATCCCATGCACGGAATCATACTTGAAAAGATAGCCGAGTGTTTTGGCATCTGTGATATCGTTGATCCCTACGATATTGATTCCACCGTCTTTTAAAGCGGCTCTTGCAACCAGCCTTCCTATCCTACCAAAACCGTTGATTCCAACTTGAATTGCCATTGTGATCCTCCTGTTTGTTTTGAAATTTTTGAAGTGATAATTGCTTCAAGTTTTTATTCACTATTTATAGTTATAGATCAATCGCCAGCCTGAGGCAGGCGTGTTGATATTCTTTCGCACAACGGGAAAAAAAGAGATAACGAATATAGTGGAAACAAATGATAGTTACCCGAGCCTTTGGCCACTATACAGCTTGGGAATTATACTCATTACCATAAGGAACGGAAAGGTTTATAACTCATTTCAATGGACGAACACTTGTGATTCCTCGAATAAATACCGGATTCGTGAACGCCAAGAGTTCATCGAGCGGACGGCCGTACCGGTAGATTTCCAACCGGAACCAGCGAATCCCTGGACTTGCTTTTTCAATCAGTTTCAATTGGGTATCCCTGACCGAAGAAAGGGGCATTTCACAATAAACTCCTTCGTTGGTTTTCATGCGCAGAAAGCCGCCGGGATTGATACATGAAATCTCAAGGCGTAATAAGCAAGCTTCACCGGCCGGTAGTCTTAATTCGTCACCGATCATCGCTCCTCCATGGGCGGATTCTAACCAAAAATTAACGGCTGGTTCGACCGTTGCATAACACCGCCCCTGTTTCAATGCGCTCAAAATATCTGTCTCCGCCGTACTATCCGCAAAAACCAACAATTTGGGGAGTTGCTCGACCAATTCTTGGCAGATTCCTCCTTTCGCTCCTTTTCCGCTGACACCGATGATCTTGTATCCTTGATTGAGAAGGCTGTCCCAACAATCCAATGTTTTCAAAATTTCCGGAAAACGTTCTTTCCAGCATCCGGACCAAATTTCCAATAAATCCACATACTGCCATTCCATTTCCGATGAGTGCCAAGCCGTTACATTGTTATTGTGAAGCAAGCTGAACGGATGGGCAATACAAAACAATCCTCCCGATTCATGAGTTTCCAAAATGATATCACTAAGCGGTTTCGGGATGCCGTTGCGATGCCAATGGATTTGTTTTCGGTTTCCCAGCAAGGTGGCATGTCCGTAAAAGGTTTCTATTTCTTGGCCGGTGATGATCTCGAGTTGAGCCGCAGGATGTTCCAAGGGAGGAAGGTCATGATCCGTCAACGCCAGAAATTGATAACCGAGTGCTTCATATTGGTGAATCGTTGTCTCTACAGCCAATGCACCCACGCTTCGCGAGGTGTGTTCATGCAATTCACCGATATACCAGCGAGTCTCTTCGGGAATTTGTTTCGGGATTCTATTTGCAATCGATAATTTTATGGTTTTTTCATGTTTTTCGGGTGACCATTCGGCTTGAAACTTGATTTCGAATGGCTTGTGAATATTTTCACTGACTATGAGTAAAGCGGTCCATTGGCCGGGGATCGGCTTTCCGGCTACAAAACCATTGGATGAATCATCGGAAGAAAGATATTTCCAATCGTGAAAAGAAGGATCCCATCTCCCTCTGAAATTTTGTTTCGAATCGAACAAATGGATTGCTCCCCACCTGCTTTTTTTGTATTCAAATATTTCAGCGGCGCTGGATTGTGCAGATTCTTTTTGTTTTTCATTGATTGTGGGGTGGTTAAGATACTCCTCAAATGGAGGTTCCATTTCCTCTGTCAATGTTTGTGCCGGTGAGAGAACCGAACAAATGATGCGAATGATTTGAGCTTCATGGGGCACATCGAATTTTAATTCTTGAATTGCCGGTCGTGAAAATCGACTGCAATCGATCGTTTCCACGATCAGAGAATGCCATTGCATCATGGCTGGATCCTCACTTGGGTGATATTCTAAAGGGGTATCAATTGGCATAACGTAACATTATAATATGCAATTGTCACGGAGTGAGAGTTATGCCGTTTGGTAGGATTTCTCGAATTGTTCAGCAATTTTTACTCTCATTTCGGACGATTCGGAGAAATTGTGATATAACTTATAGTGACGATCTGCAAAAGGTTGTAAACAATTATGACTGAAAATGCTGACAGCGCTCTCATTCAACAGGTTCTTATCGGCAAACGAGAGTGTTATCGTCCGTTAGTGGAAAAATACAAAAAGAAAATATTCATCTTAGCCTGCAGCATTATTGGTAATCCATCCGAAGCCCAAGATATAGCACAAGAAGTATTCTTGATTGCCTATAAAAATCTTCATGGGCTGAAAGATCGTCAAAAATTCGGGTCATGGGTGTATGGAATCACTCGAAATTTGTGTTTTGCATTCTTACGCAAAAAGAAAGTGGAACCTGAATCGCTTGAAGAATTGAATTATTTTGAACAACCCAAAGTTGTAGAGATGAGACTGGCCGATGAAAAGGGAGAGGATTTATCCAAAAAGTTGCTCAACCATCTGGAACAACTGCCTGATAAATATCGAGTTCTTTTGCGTCTAAAGTACCTGGAGGACTATTCCTATCAAGAAATGTCTGAAATCTTGGATTTACCGGTAGATTTGATTCGATCCCGTTTGTTTGAAGGCCGTCGCATATTACGAGAAAGTGTAGAGAAAGTCCGGAGTATCGAGTATGGTCACTAATGGTTGCTGCACGGAATGGGAACAGGAGATCATTCTGTATTTGGATCATGAACTGTCTCCGAAGGGCCGTGCCCGTGTGGAACGACATCTATCGCGCTGTTTATCCTGTGCCCGTTATTACCGGGAAATAGAGCGTGAAGAATATTTGTTGTCGGGTTACTTGTCTCATGAGGTTCAGCCTTCCTTTCCGGAGAATCTGTTTACGGATGAGGTAATGAATGCGTTACCGGATTCAAAGCCGCGAACCTATGGGCGAAAAGCGCTCGAGTTGTTGCTCTCCGTTACCCGGCAGATTTCCGCAAGAGACCGGTGGCATGTCGCTGTTGCGGCTTCCATCTTGATTTGTCTAGCCGGTGTGTTGGTGACGTTGACCATGGGAAATGTGCCACAGGAGCAGTTTGTACAAATCAAACGGCTCGGTCAGTTTTATCCATATCGAATCCACGAACCGATTTATATCACCAATTCGCAAGGGGAGTTTTTTGAATTTCCTGATGGATCGATCGCGTATGCAGTACGAGACACCTGTTTCACGATTGAATCGTATCAGGAAGGAAGTAGTGATTCCAATGTAGGAATGGACCGGCAACTGCGGTTGAAATTTGGAGCATTATTTTTGGATGTAAGACCTGCGAAAGAGAGATTTAGTGTCATTTGTTCCACCGCAAGGGCGTCGGTATTTGGCACACAATTTTACATTCACATCAACAGAGGGCCGCAAAAAGAAGCTATTGTAGCCGTTCGGGAAGGACGCGTGCAAGTTGAAAAACTCGGTCAAGATCAAATGGCGAATACGGTTTTGGATGAACGGCAAATGACCCGTGTGTACAGCGCAAACGGAATTGTGCGGCTGCATGCGCCGAAACTGATTGATTCTGCGCTCCTTCGTAATTTGGACCTTTTTGACCGGGCGCGGAGCGATCGTTCCGTGCAAAGAATGTTTCCTTCAAGGGTTCAGAATTCTACTTCCCCTTCTTCAGACCTTTCGATCTCCGAAACTTCCTTGGATAACATTTAATTTGTTGTTTACAAATTTTCCGGTAACGTATACCGTACGAATGTTTTATCCGGAGAAAAAGGAAGCGACCAATCCCACGTTAGGTATGAATTCTCGATGATTTGTCCTTCGAGTAACAGTTGTACATTTTTGATTCTTGGTGATTGTTCGGCGACAGTATTGACAATCGAGTAAATAATTGCCCATTCATCGAGGGAATGGATATCATTTGCGCGGAAGAGTTCCTTGGAAAAACTGATGTAAGCCCGGCCTTCTTCTTCGTTCCAAAATACATTTTGGACTTCCGTTCCTTCCGGAATCGGATTGATCAGATTCGTGGAAATGGGTTTTCGCATAAGTTCTTTGAGGACGGAATGAATCCGCTCGGCAAGAGAATCACTATTAGGGATCATTCTTTTTTCCGACTCCAATTGCGTGTAATCATTGGTCAAGTAAAACACATTGCTGCTTACCCGTAACGATTCGCTTTCCCGAACCGGTTCTTGTACGATAGGAGTGGGGAGGACCGGCAAGGTGATTTGCGGTTCTTGGGATTCCAATTGGAGGAACAAATATCCTGCAATCGTGAGAGTCGATAAAAACAAGATAAACAAGAGAACGATTAAAATCGTGCGGACATCCATTTTCTACCGTTAAAATCCTTTCACTCCGGCTCGTTTGTGAATAAATTCTTCCACAGCTACGGAAAGGTACTGCGCTAAATCTTTTTGGTTGATTCCGCTGCCGAGATAGTTGGCGGTATCCGTGTGATGAATGTTCCCCAATTCGACCACGACACCCGGCATGGTCAATCCTCGAAGAATTGCAAATCTTCCGGGGCGGGGATTGGAATCTAATTTTACCAGACCTGTATTTTCATAAAAAATGGCCAGTTGACGGTTGACCGCTTGGGCGAGTTGATAACTTTCTCCCATGTATCGCTGGTAGGCGTTGTTCCAAGGAAGTAGATTGCTCGTCGGGAATGACGGATTTTCTTGCGCATGTTTATAATCCAATCTTTCGTTCATGAAATAAACGGCTCCGCGTGATACGTTGTCTGTAGACAACCCGCCACAGTGGATGCTGAGAAAGATACTTCCTTGCGACTGATTGGCGATTTCAATGCGTGCTTGATTTCCGATGGTTTCGTTTCCTTTTCGGGTGAGGATAACCTCATAGTTTCGGGATAATTCATTAGACATGTTTTTGCAGATCGAGAGAGTCAAGTTACTTTCCCGTAATCCGTTTGGGCCGATTGCGCCCGGATGCTCATCGTCGTTTCCCGGATCGAGAACGATAACTGCTGAGGGAGCACTTGGCATTTGCGGTTGCACCGTTTTCTGATTCGGGAAGGGGGTGGGTTTGAAGAATGGTTGAGTGCTTGCCGGAGTTCGCAATGGACGGGTTTGCCGGTCAGGGATTGTTTTTGTCGGATAAGTGAAAATATATCTCAACGGTGTCGCAGCCTTCGTGACAGTATGTTGGGGGACGGGAGTTGGGCTGGAAGATAAACCCGTGCTTTCCTGAAACCGTACGTTTGGAAATAAGTAAGTGTCGACAACATAGAAAGGAATATAGATTCGTCCATTTTCCCGATGAGGGATCATTCCGGTATGCATGATGGTATTCCCAATCACGACACGTTGATCGCCTACCTTGATCCCGACCTGCACTCCATCGTTCCGCTGGAATGTCAGCGTACCGGAGAGAGAATCATGGGTGTAATTGTTTTGGAAAAAAGGAATGATTTCATAGACTTGAACGTATTCCCCTCCTTGGATCAAGCGGGTGGTGAGCCGAACGATTTGAGAGCCTGAGCGGCCTGCCAGTTCTCTGGCCAAGCCAATCTGCGGGTGAAAAGTAACCGTTCCGAGAAAAAGTAGCAATGGGACAAGATATAGTTTCTTCATTTTTATGATTGTTCAATCGATTCATAAGGAGGTTGAATGATTCTTCCCAATCCTTCGGAATTCCCTCCATCTAAACGTACATGATAATAACGCAGGCAATAAAAAGTTGTCAATTTGATGATCATCCAATGATGATCGGTAGCAATTCCATACCGATTTAACGGTTCTGTCATTGGAAAGATGAGTGTTTTCTTTTCTTTTCCCGGCAGGGAGTAATATTGTTTCTGCGGAGTTACAGAAGAGAGAGAGTATTCTCCTACTTCCTTAGAGGGCCAGGCCTCCGGCGGTGTAATTAAACTGACCGAGCCGCTGAGTTCGTAGGGGAGCTCATGTTGTAAATGAATATGAAAAGAATCATGTGTCAACACCATAGAGATATCGGGTTCGGGTTGTTGTCCGATTTGAATGATGTCTTCCAAGCGTACACCCTCGACCTCGGTTTCGACTTTGATAAATCCCTCACGTTCCGGTCCTTCAAAGACAATCGTCAAGGGAAGGATTTGGAACTGGTTGGGTTGAATCCGATAATTTACTTTTTCGGGGATGGAACGCCAAAACGAGGGGGTGGTTATGGTGATTTCTCCACGTTGTTCTTCTTCGATTGAATTGTTTGAAATAACCAAATCGAGAGAATGGATAGTTGCCTGCCGATGATAGGAGTGCGTTTTGAGGTGGCCGCGTAATGAAATGGCCAATGGGATAAATCCTTCCGGCGCCGCACCGCTATTGAAGCGCCAGTATCGAACGGGAAAAGAATCCCTCGCCGGCGGGAACTCTTGAGGATCATGGGCTTGTTCAGTTGGGGGTTTCAATTCGAGATTCAAGGTCACGATCTCATTGGCATGTGCGATAGTGCGAATATATTGCTCCTCCCGGAAGACTTCTCGTTTCGAAGTTCCTGGTTTTTCATTGATTTGAACCGGCTTGACGTTTTTCACTTCCAGTTTGGAATCCAACCAAATATTAGATTCTTCTCCATGGGCTTCATATAAACGAACCGTGGTTTGGGTTTTGTTTTTGGGGGGACAACGATGTTCGGTAACCGGAAATCCGGTTGGTTTGATAGCCGAAAGGAGGATATTCCCCGGTTCGACAGACCAGAAGGATGAAACGGATGGCAACACCCCTTCATGTGAATCCGCGTCCATGACATATAATTCATGATTGTATTCCATCGCACGCCGGGGGATTTCGGCGTGTCTCCAATCCCCGGTATGGGGATAGAGCCGATATTGAAAGATGTGGGTTTTGGTTTCCGCGAAGGTGTACGGCCAAGGTGTTTGGGGCGAAGGATAAGGAGTTGTGTGCATCAAGGCAAGCGCCAGTGTTCCGTCTTTTTCGACACTACACAAGGTATTTCCCCGATTGATCAGTGCAAATCCGGCATCGTCTACGATTCCAGTTTTTTTCATAAAGCAAGCAGAGGAGGAATACTCCCACCGATGAGCGACGGTGGATTGGATCAGTTCTTCTGTCGCTTGAACGGTAAGGGCGTCGGTTTGGCCTGCAAAGAGAAACACCGGCATTCGTTTTCGTTTGGGATCGTCTAGAACAAGAACGACATACCCGATTTCTTGCATGTTCCTTTCATAGTATTCTTTCGCCGCTTCATTTTGTTCCAATAAATACTTCGTGTAGGAATTGTTCTCGCGGTTCCCGAGACAGAAGGAGCATTGCCGGAACAACTCGTCGTTTCCCGGATTGTCTTTATCGTATCTGGGGGTGCACGTCACTCCGTGTTTTGCCAGATGTTGAATAAGACGTTCCCGCAACGGCCGATGTGGATCCGCTCCAATCACGACTTCCGAGGGACCGATAGCCATACTGGACACTTCTTTTTTTCCGGACATGAATCGAACAAGAAACGTCCAGGAGACGTCCACCCATCGATAACACGAATTCATGGCATGTTCGGATTTCCACTCATACAAAGTGCTGAAAAAATCCATATACCCGCGGCTTCGGCGATAAGCTTTGGCATAGAAGCGGTCTTCCAACACCGGCAAGGTGCCCGGTAAATCCAGAGGGAAAGCAGCAAGATACAAATCTCGTTTGTTTGACGAACCGTTTCCATTTTCTCCTTGATAATTTTCAAGAATTGTGGTGCAGTCGATAAACGGCAAACCGCGATACAGGCAAAGTTCTTGAATACGATGGCAAGGACCTGGCCCGGTGGCATGAAGGATTAATCGTTTTGTTACCTCTCCCTCCCGACATTCCACGCGAGCGGTGGATTTATGGCCAAAATCTTTTTCTCCCGTAGTCAATAAACGCCATGCCGGTTCGTCCCCTTCGCCTTCGGTAAGTAACACAATGTCGTTTGCCGGTTGTGTGTGTTTGGTGTTGATGAATTCTCGGCCTGTCTCTTTTTGGACGAGACTGACAATGCCGCCCCCCCGCTCCGGATTGACTTCAATGCGCAAATGTTCGTTTTCCAGCCAGTGCTGGCTTTGGGATTTTTGAATCCAGGGGAATTCCACATCTTCGTGCTTGATGAAAGCGCTTTTACGATAGCCGGAGGCCGGATGTTCCTTTTCGAGCCAAAGCGCCAATGCTTTGGTGACTTTTCCTTCCGGTGTTTGTTCCAAAGGCTCCAATTCATAGGGGATTATGGTGCCGTCCGGATCGACCAGCGAAAAAGTATCTTCCATTGCCGTTAAATCGATCGGATGGCGGGCAATCCCTGTTCTTCGCCACGGTAAGCTGTTAAAGGTTACAATTACATGATCGCTGTCTGCACTTTGTGTATCGATCAATTGTGCGAGTTGTTCGATCGTATGTTTGCGGCATTTGGACACGGTTTCCAAGGCATCCCGATAAGCCTCCAACAAGTCCACAAATGCGATATCCGTCGAACATCCTGTAATCCCGTCATGGTGTTGACAGAAGAGAACTTGCCGCCATGTTTTATCCAAGGCTCGATCGGGGTAGGGGATCCCATACATGGAGGCAATGGTCGCCCATGTTTCGACATCGAAGAGCATATTTTCCACGATACGATTGGCGATCTTTAAATCGATGCGGCTTAATTCACATCCTTCATTGTATTGGCTCATATCCCGTGTGACCGGTTCGAGTTTCAATTTATTGCCAAGGTGCAGCGTTTCGACGCAGGAAAAAAATTTTGTGGCTGCCGTTCCCGTTGTGATGATCGGTATATCCCCTTCACTCAGTTCACGGCATTTTCCCACCATGGGAGTGCGGGGAACGCGCATATCCGCCGCATCGATCAGTAAATCGGCGTTGAGTTCCGGGATTTGTTGTCTCAAGTGTTCAAATTGTGTAATCGCTTCCTTTTCCGGCTTTTTCTCTTCCGGTAGATAGTAATCGATTCGTCGTGCGTAAATCGATGTTCCATTGGGAGCGATCCAAAGAAATAAATCGGGAATGCCGGGAATGGCGATGCTCGGATCGCGATAATTTGTTCGCGTGAAAACGGCCCCTTTTATCCCGCATTGTTCCAAAATTTGAGGCATTTGCGGAATGTGGCCAAAGCAATCCCATGACATGTAAACCAGCGTTTCGCTCTCCAGAACCGTCTTATGATACAATTGACCGATTAAGATATTGCGGATTAACGATTCACCTCCAATGGAAGTTTCATTGGGTTGGTTGTAGGCACCACCTGTTGCGCATCGTTCTTGATGGATCAATTTTTTCAGCCAGGCGCGTTCTTCGGGATACAAATCCAAATAGGGTTTTAAATAATCCACTTCCGATAAATAAACCCCGTAATACGGATCGGCGCGGCAGGCCAGTAAATACTGGTGGATTAGTGATAAACTCTGCTCGATATATTCTGCTTGAGTCTTGCGCCACACCGGATCGACGTGAAATCCGGGCAGGCAGAATACACTGGCTTTTTTGAGTCGAAATTTGCCGAAATAATGTCGTTTACTTGAAAAAAGCATTGTTCGCGCTTTCTCACATTGAAGATTTCTGATGAAATAAACCGACTCGCTCGGACATTCCACTAGCATATCAAAATAACTGGGGATGAAAAGATCAATGTATGTATGTCATGGAAATTGGAGTCGAAAAAGAATAAAGTAGAGCATTGGCTTCCGCCCGGCATTGTGGTGCAGACCTCTGGTCTGCATTTTGGCAAAGACCAGCGCTCTGTATTGGAATGGAGACTTCTGATCCACACGATTTCAGTGCAGACCGGAGGTCCGCACCACAAGACCTTTTCAACTTATTCGGGAGTTCCATCTCTGTTGCGAAATACTGAACAATCCGTTATGTTTAAGGTGTTTAAATATAATGGCTCTAGCGATTTAATGGAATTAAGAAAATAGAATTCCGCTTTTCTTGAGCGCAAAGAGGATTGAAAAAAGAAGAAGAAAATTCGGGATTAAAGCGGTTTCTTGTACTTTGGAGGAAAAATAAGTTATCCTACGGCCATGAACGAACATTCTCTCTCCCATTTACGAGGCATTTTGTGGCATGAATTCGAATTTACCCCTGCTGTCTGCCTGCAAAATGTTACTGTTCGGCAAAAAGGGATCGAAATTCTCTCTCATATTGATTTTTGTCTGGAGGAGGGAAATTTTCTCGGTGTCATTGGTCCAAACGGCGGTGGGAAAACGATTTTACTTCATTTGATACTCGGACTTGTTCCACCCACAACAGGATTAATCGAAATATTTGGGCATCATCCATGTTCCCGCAAAGCGCGGCGAATTCCCATTGGATTTGTGCCTCAATATCAGACTGTTCCACCTGGATTTCCAGGCACTGTTTATGACATGGTATTATTGGGAAATGACGGAGCAAGAAGAAACCGTGATCTCTCTCAAAAACAATTGAACGATTATGCCCTTCATATTCTCGCTCATTTGAAATTGGAACATGTAGTGGATATACCGATTGCACGCCTATCCGATGGTGATCTTCAACGCGTTTGGTTGGCTCGTGCTCTGATATCTCATCCCCTTTTTCTTCTCCTTGACGAACCGTTTCGCGGGATCGATGCTTCCGGAAAACGGCGCTTTTTGGATTTGCTTGTAGAAATGAGAAAAGAACGGGATGTATCGGTTATCATGGTTTCGCAAGAGATTGAAATTCTCACTCGTTTTTCCAACCGGATTGCGTGTTTGAACAAGACGATTCACTGGCATGAGCGCTCGGAGTGGCTTTCGCATGATTTCCATAAGCAAGGGTATAAATGCGAATTGAAAAATCGGATTGAACTGGAAAAGAAGTTGGTTGAATGGAATTCCAATCCGTTTCTTTCCGATTCCGATCCTTCAGTCCACCAACATCTGTGAAGGGTGATACGATGAACATAGAAGGCTTCCTTGTTTCTTTTCGAGAGATCATTACCAATACGTTCTATTCCATTCTGGACTATCCATTTGTTCGGAGGGAGTTTGCGGTATCCTTAGCGGTGACGTTGGTTTGTTCCTCTCTTTCCATCTTCGTGGTTTTGAAGCGGCTTGCTTTTTTGGGGCAGGGAATCGCTTTTGCCGCATTCGGCTGGATGGCGGTTGGATTGTTCTTTGGAGTGGATGAGATCGGGGGGGATTATTTGATTTTGGTAAATGTCATCGGGATTTGTGTTCTTTTTGGATTCTTTATCGGTTGGACTTGTAAATCCCGCTTGATTCCCACAGATTCGGCGATTGGTATTTATCTTACTGCCGGTTTCCTGCTGGGCTGGCTTGCGCATTTTCTGCGAAGTGACAAGATCATTGATCTGTATCCTTATTTATTCGGTTCCTTTTCCTATGTTGCGAATTCGGATTTGTGGCTAGCGACGGGATTGGTTGTGGTGGTACTCTTGTGGATCGGAAGGGTAGAGAGACAATTGTTCGTTTTCTGTTTCGATCCGTTTTACGCCAAAGTGATCGGTATTCCGACGGGATTTTTGCATTATGGAATGCTGGTTGCGCTAGTGGTTACAATTGTCGTCGGAATCAAAACAACGAGCCTGCTTCTGGTGACTTCGTCTCTCATTATTCCCGGCGCCTGTGCCCGTTTGATGACCGATTCATTGGGGCGGCTTATCCAAAATTCCATTTGGATCGGAATTGGATCATGTTTGATGGGTACAGTTCTCTCGATCAATATCGACCGGTTTCCGCCGGATGGTTTTATCGCAGGGATACAATTAATTTTGTTCTTTTTTTTGTTCCTGATTCACCGTATAAGACAGAAGGAGTTATTTCCTTAAAAGGAATCTCTTGCATATATTGGAGGATAAAAAATATGAAACGTGTCATACTGACTTCGCTTTTTGCCTTCCTTGCTGTGTCCGCTCTGCCCGCCTCTTCGCCGCTCGATAAATATTGCGGTAAATATCAAGTCGGAGGCCGTACAGTCATATCCATTACCGAGGATGACGAAAAACTGGTTATCGATATACCTCAATTTTTGCCCTTATCGCTCACTCAACAATCGGACACGGTTTTTTCGTTTGCAGGATCACGTCCTCGATGTGGTCGGATACCGAAACCTGTGGGTCTTGCCACTTACTTCTATGTTGCAAAAAGGAGAATAATTTATATATGAATAAAGAAATATTGGCAATTACAATGGGGGATCCTGCCGGGGTCGGCCCCGAAATCGTCGCCAAAGCTTTGAGCCATGAAGAGGTGCTGAAGCAATGTAAGCCATTGATTATCGGATCGAAACGGGCACTGGATCGCGCTCTTTCGTTTACGAAAACGGGTATTGTTTACGATACGATACAGGAGTTTGACGAGTACGACGCTTCAAAAGAAGGGATTGCTCTCCTGAACGATGAAACCTATTTGGCAGCGGAAATCCCACTCGCTTGTGTGGATGCTTCCTGTGGCGCGTCTGCATATACTTGGCTGATTCGCGCTATTCGTCTTGCCAGCGCTGGAAAAGTGGCTGCTATCGTCACGGCTCCTTTGCATAAAGAGGCTCTCAATCTGGCCGGTCACCACTACGCGGGACATACGGAAATCTTGGCAGAAGAAACCGATACGCGAGAATACAGTTTGATGCTCATTGCCGGAACGTTTCGTGTGACGCATGTTACTTGCCATGTGGCAATGAAGGATGTATCTATTCTCCTAACAAAGGAACGGATTGCCAGCACGATCCACCTTTTCGACAATGCCCTGACTCGATTGGATGGCAAACGTCCCCGTATAGCGGTTTGTGCATATAATCCTCATGGCGGAGAATCTGGACTTTTTGGGGATGAGGAAATCAAAGCCATTCTGCCAGCGGTGGAAGAATGTGTTCAAGCGGGGATTCAAGTTTTTGGTCCTTTTCCTTCGGATTCTATTTATCCTCAGCTTCTTGGTGGGAAATATGATGGTGTCATTGCCATGTACCATGATCAAGGCCATATTCCATTCAAACTCAGCAATTTTCATTTCGATCCCAGCACACAAGAATGGAGCACGGTGACGGGTGTCAATGTCTGTCTTGGACTGCCCATTATCCGAACATCCGTCGATCATGGCACCGCTTTTGATCTGGCGGGGAGTGGGAAGGCTTCTGAACGGTCGTTGTTGGATGCGATCGAAGTGGCCTTGAGATTGGCTGAATAAGATGATTTTCATAATTAATTATTCCTGCAGAATCAATACCAATTAGGGAAAAACTGTAAAGTGTAGGGTTACTTGAAATTGAATGAGTTGAAAACTTCCGGAAAGATGGAATCATCCGATTGAGGCTCTTCTTTCGGACGATGAAGTAATATATATCCAAATAGAAATAGAAGGCCAAAGAGTTTCAGGGAGAGAAAAACGGTTTTCCAACCGGTTTTGAAGGGAGGATAATCGTACAAAAAGAAAGAAAAGAGAGTGGAGAAACGGCTGTCAAGAAAGCGTTGGGTCTCATAGATGAAGGGCATTGCCATGAAGGCCAGTCCGAAAGCGAGAAGGTATATTCCCCGTTTGTTCTGATTCAATCCTATTCGAATCGCGAGAGCGATGGGGAATAGGGCTTGTACGAAATAGTGATCCCAGAGTAGGCTGGGAATGAGAAGCATGCCGATAATCCAAATGGAATATTCCCATTCCGAGGAAGAGTTTTTTTCTGAACGGGTATACAAGAATAGCAATCCCATTATGACAATTGCCGTCACGTAAGAGAATATTTTTGCAAGGAGCGGGGCGTGTAGGATTCCTGTAGTGGTTGGATTGTGAGTCAACAGACGGTACCAGAAAGCAGACGGAGCCTGGTTGTGAGGTTCGACGTGATAATGTTGTCCGAATTGAGACCAGGTTGAGGTACCGTATCCCATTTGGCTTGCGATCTGGATGAATTCACTGTGAACGTTCCATCCCAGCCAGAAGAGAGAAAGGATCAGGGATAGGATCAAAACGGTGATGGCGGCAGTTGCCGCTGCCCATTTGCGTTTCCAGAGAAAATAGAATATGAACAAGAAGGGGGATATTTTTATGGCTGTGCCGAAACCGATGATAGCCCCGGCGGTGATATGGCTCTGTTTTTTGAAGTGATACAAACTGGCTACCAGAATGAGCAAAAGAAAAGTGTTCATTTGTCCGGCGGCAAATGTTTGAGCCAGAGGGCTGAAGACGGCGGAAAGGGCGAGTAAGATTCCCCACCACATGATTTGCGGTTCTTCCTCCTCGGTAAGCATTTTGACGAGGAGAGCCAATGCGATGAAATAGACTAAGTGGCTGGAGAGATAGAATAACGTCCATGCCGAATCATAGGAATAACGGCTCAGCGGGATGAGAAGCAAGGCGAAAAAGGGGGGATAAACAAAAGGATTGATTCCGCGCTGTATACCTAATCCTTCTTTGACTGAGAAGGTAAGATCGATGTCGAAGATGTTGCGGCCGTGATCGGCCAGATAACCTGCGATATAAAGATGCGTAAAATCGTTTCGGTGAGAGAAATAAGGATAGAAAAAGACCGTATGACCATACAGAAAGGCCCCGAGGATGATAAGAAGAATTCCGGCATTTTTTTGGGTTTGTGTGTTCATGCCTTTGAAACGATCAAATTCGGATTTGTTCCTCATATTTACATTTGAACAGGTCTCTTATACCATTTTCATTATATGCCTGACTCGAAATCACTTATCAAGTGCTGTGAAAGGAACAGAGAAGGAATTTATTTCTCTTTTTGGGCTTCTGGAATGGCGATTGAATGAAAGGTTGAGCCTATGGATTATAAACAGCAGTTGGAAAATATGTTGCAACAGCAAATTATGGATCGGGGGATTACCAATCCTCGAGTCCTGGAGGCGATGTACAACGTACCGCGGCATCTTTTTGTCCCAAAGGAATATCAAGAGGAAGCGTATTTGGATCAACCTTTGGCTTTGCCGGAGGAGCGAGCTACGATTTCGCAGCCATATATGGTAGCGTATATGACGGATGCACTGCAGTGTAATCCCATGGATCGCGTCTTGGAGATTGGTACGGGATCGGGATATCAGGCAGCGATTTTGGCGGATATGTGCAAGGAAGTGTACACTTTGGAGCGTTATTACTCTCTTAGTGTGAATGCCCAACGGACGATTCAGATGCTCGGATATCACAATGTGTTCTTTCGCGTCGATGATAGTATGGAAGGATGGAAAGACAAAGCGCCTTTTGATCGAATCATCGTCACGGCTGCTGCTCAGAAAACTCCGCAAAATTTGGTCGATCAATTGAATGATGGCGGAGTGTTGCTGGTACCCATCGGGGATGCACGTGTTCAGACATTGACGCGGATTCGAAAAAAGGGGGATAAAACGAAATCTGAAAATTTAATACCATGTGTTTTCGTCCCGATTATACAGCAACCTTTTTCTGAAAAAAAATCGAATCCTGTTGAAACCGATTCTTGAATATATAAAATGAAATCATACAATCCTGTGCAGGAAACACTCCTGCGATCGGCTGTACAAAATGCATTGGAAAGTTGTTCCGAGGAGATAATCCTATCGATCATTGGAGAAGAAGAGAGTGATGTACGATTTACTTTATTTATTCAAGAGGAAGGTTGCCGATATGTTGGCTCTTCAGATTTGGACGAGCCATATAATGTATCAAAAACCGAGGTTCCGAAACTGGTGCTAGAACGTTTTCAAGAAGTGGGAAGCTATCTGTTGATTGATAATGGAGAGCAAGTTGTTCGTTATGGAATGCGAAAGAATTCGGTAATAAGGGAAACGCTTCCCGCTCGACAGTCGATTTTGAAACAGCCGTCTTGGGCAATTGGAAAAACAACGCATCTTGAACCGAATGAAGCGGCTTCATTATTACAAGCTATCGGTTTAATGACGGGCGATGGGGAAATCAAGGCTCCCATGCGGAAGAAATTCAAGCAGGTCAATCATTTCCTCGATCTGCTGGTACCCGTTCTGGAAGAGGAGACCGGAAAAGATCCGTATAGTATAGTGGATTGTGGATGTGGGAAATCGTATTTGAGTTTTGTATTGTTTTGGTATATTAAAAAAGTTTTGAAAAAACCGGCGGTATTTTTCGGTATTGATGTTTCGGAGCTGGTAATCGAAACGAGCCGGCAGAGAGCAGATGATTTACAACTTGGTAATATGCAGTTTCAATGTTCCCCGAACCGAGACGCGGACTTTCCGCATCAGATCGATTTGTTGGTGAGCCTTCATGCGTGTGATACTGCGACAGATGAAGCGATTGCGTGTGGAGTGGTTCACAAAGCGGTAAATATCGTGGTGGCTCCATGTTGTCAGCATGAAATTGCTACTCAGATCGATGGCGTGCCCATGTATCCGATTCGCCGGCATGGAATCTTTAAGCAGCGCTTTGGCGATTTGCTGACGGATATGACGCGTTCGTTATTTTTGGAGGCCAACGGATATTCGGTAACGGCTGGCGAATTTATCGGCGTTGAAGAAACGCCGAAGAATCTTTTGTTGAAAGCGAAACGAGGGAACGCCAATACGAAAATCCGTGAACAAGAATATAGAGCATTCAAGGAATTCTATTCGATCACACCGTCTATTGATCGGTTTCAAAATGATCTTGAATTGAGAAAGCATCTGATATGACCCTAACCAGTGAAACAAAACGGCAGTGTATTCACATTTCGATGGTGGTTTTTGCGTTGGCATTGCGATACTTGAATGCTCCATGGGCATTTTTATTAGCCATGACGGCGTTTATTCATAATATTCTTTTGTTGCCGAAATATGCTCCGCATCTGTTCCGTAGCCGGGAGTCTCTCTTGCAGGGGATTGCCGTTTATCCGCTGATGGTTGCGTTGTTGATCTTGTTGTTTCCTCAACGATTGGAATTGGCCGGAGGAGCGTGGGCGATGCTCGCTTTCGGTGATGGATTTTCGACTTTGATAGGGCGGTGGAAACCCCTTGCTCCGATACCCTGGAATCCGGAAAAATCGGTCGGTGGATTTTTGGGATTTATTGTGATGGGCAGTCTCGGAGCGTTTTTGATTATGGGATTTATCGGAGATTCCCACACGCTTCTTCATCTTTGTTTGATGGCTGTTTGTACAGCTGTGGTGGCGGGCATTTTCGAAACATTGCCCTTGCCTTGGGATGACAATGTTGTGGTCGGGCTGAGCGCCGCTGTCATGTTGAATATCACGTGGGGGCTGGATTTCTCGATGGCGGGGGAGATGATATCAGCGGGTTGGTGGGGGATGGCTTTGTTGATCAATCTCTGTGTTGCGGGGATTGCATGGTGGTTCGGAATGGTTTCCGTCACGGGAATGTTGAGCGGAACGATTGTGGGGACGGCGATATTGACCTTAGGTGGCATCAATTTTTATTGTTTATTATTGTTGTTTTTTGTCGGAGCCAGTTTGGCGACGCGATGGGGATATCATGAAAAATCGGTTATGGGAATTGCGCAGGAACAAGGCGGCAAACGGGGAGCGAAACATGCGCTTGCCAATTGCATTTTAGCTGCGGCCGCTGCGATTAGTTTCGGAATGACCAATGGTTTGGAAGATATCTTGTCGGTGTTCTATTGTGCGGCGCTGGCTACTGCGTTTGCCGATACAATTTCCAGTGAATTAGGCTCGATTTATGGAAAAAGTCCGTTTATACCGACTTCCTTTCGCCGTGTACCTGCGGGAACGGTAGGGGCGATCTCGGTCGAGGGAACCTTGTTCGGGATGGGAGCGGCCCTACTTTTTTCAATTGTTGCCTGTCTTTTCTCGGTGATTTCTTTGCAGTTCATTCCCGCCGTGATTTTGGGGGCCTGGATCGGTTCCTATGCGGAATCGTATATCGGGGGGTATTGGACGGAGGAAGGAACCGATGTGGATAACGAATGGATGAATGTATTGAATACGTTCTTAGGCGGGATATTCGCATTATTTGTGGCTTCGATCACGCAAGCGTTTTAAAGGAGGGAATACTGTGCAGTCTTTGGAAGAACAATTCCAAAAAGCGAAAGAAACGATCGAACAAGCAAGGGGAGTGTTTGTGCTCACCGGCGCCGGAGTATCGGCGGAGAGTGGTGTCCCGACATTTCGTGATGCGGGTGGACTTTGGCGGAATATCGATCCCTATAAAGTGGCGACACCCGAGGCGTTTGCAGAAGATCCCAAATTTGTTTGGGAATGGTACGATGCCCGCCGGCAACAGCTTGCGACCGTAAAGCCGAATCCCGCTCATGATGCGATTGCCAGTTTGGAAAAGCAAAAAGAATCTTTTTTCTTGTTGACTCAAAATGTCGATGATCTTCACGAAAGTGCTGGCTCGAGTGCGCTTGCGCATGTGCACGGGAAAATCTGGGAAGTTCGGTGCACAAAAGAGGGGACAATCCGTGAAGATCGGCGTGCTCCTTTACCGGAACTGCCGCCGCATTGTCCCAATTGCGGCGCTTTGGAGCGTCCTAATGTTGTGTGGATTGGAGAAATAATCGATATGGATGCTGTGCAGCAGACGGAAAGGTTTTTGGCGCGAGACGATGTAGATGTTGCAATCGTTATTGGTACGGAAGCGACTTTCGGGTATATTATGGAATGGTCGATGCGCTCGCGAGGATCACAAGGAACGTTGATAGTGATCAATCCAGGCCGAACGGCCCTTACCCCTTATGCTGATCTGTATTTGTCCGGGCGGGCAGGTGAGATTTTACCACAAATCATACCGAATAGTATGAAAGGATAGAATGTTGCGAATCCGTAGCACGAATGAAATTCATCGGAAAGTAAAAAAACGCTCCTTTTTGAAAAAATTGCTGATTGTTTTACTCGTCTTGGTATTGGTTGTCGTGTATTCTTTTTGGTTTTCTACTCCACCGGTTTTCCAGACAGAGAAACGATTTGTTATTTTAGGATTTGACGGTGTGGATCCGCGCTTGGTAAAGAGTTGGTGGGAGGATTTGCCGAATTTACGCGCATTGTCGGAAGAGGGAACATTTTCGACTTTACAAACAGTGGTCCCTGCTGAATCGCCTGTTTCGTGGTCGAGTTTTGCCGTGGGGGGGGATCCGGGGCGGCACGGAGTGTTTGATTTTCTGCGGCGTCCGGTAGGCTCATATATTCCGACAGAAGAAGCGTTTGCGGAGAGACAATATGCGGAATTTTTATTCGGCCAGATTCCGTATCAACTGCCCAAAGCAAAGCTCAGGCGTGGTGGGACTGCATTTTGGGATGTGTTGAGCGAGGCCGGAGTGCGCACTTCTTTAATCGAAGTGCCGATTACATTTCCGCCTCCGAAATTGTCTCATGGGCAGGCGTTATCCGGCTTAGGGGTGCCCGACATTCGGGGAATGCAGGCGACATTTCATTATTTTACCAGCGAGAAACCGGAAACGATGGAAACAACATTCGGCGGGAAAGTCGAACTGTTACAAAAAGCCGGAGAAATCTATTCAGGAACCATTTGGGGACCCTACGATCCGGTTTACGATCAGAAAAAACGCGCTAAAGAACAAGAAAAATTGGAAGCGGACCTCGTCTGGTGTGAGTGGCAGACTCATCTTTTCACCATGCAGGGGGAACATGTTACGGAAAGCAACAAACAAAAATTGGCGTATTGGCTGGGGATGTTTGTTATCCAACCGATGGCGCTGAAATCCTATTTGGGATCTCCCGAACTCCATGAACGGGTAAAGAAAATTCAAGCCTATTTGGATACCGGCATGGCGTATGTGAAAGAAAAAGGAGCCGGCCCCAGTGAAGCCCGGGAAAAAATGGCGGAATTTTGGGAAAAAAGCCAGAAATTAAAAGAAGAAATCAACCAAGAAGCACCTTCCATCACGCAAACCGTAGCGTTTCAACCCATCGATGAGCAAACTGTCGAGATTCGGATTGGAAAACAAGTTCAGCAAGTAAAATTGAGAGAATGGAGCGATTGGTTCACGGTTCCTTTATCCGTTACCGCGCTTGTGAAATTGACTGCAATCTGCCGATTCTACCCACAACAAATTAATCCGGAGATGAAGGTGTTCATGACCTCTCCGGATATCGATCCGCGAAGTCCGGCGGTCTCTATCTCGCATCCCAACGACTTTTCGGAAGAGTTGGTGGAGTGGATAGGCCATCTGTATAAAACAAGAGGCTGGGCAGCGGAAACGCATGGGTTGAAGGATGGATATTTGTCGGAAGACGCTTTCATCGAAGATGCGTTTTACGTAATGAATACTCGTGCGGAAAAGACATTCGAAACATGGGAACGAACCCAGAATAATGTGTTTGTTTCTGTTTTTTCAATCACCGACCGGGTTAGTCATATGTTTTTCCATCATATTGATGATGAACATCCGATGTTCGATGCGGAAATGGCGAAGAAATACGGTGATACGATCAAGCGAGTTTACATGCGAATGGATGAAATTGTCGGAAAAATGAAAGAGAAAATCGGCAATGATCCGAATACGCTGTTTATGGTCATTTCCGATCACGGATTTCAATCATTTCGGTATCAGATGAATTTGAATACTTGGTTATATGAAAATGGGTATTTGGCGATACGCGGCAGTAACTTGATATCCCGGGAGATGAAATTGGAAGATTTGCTGAAAAAGAATCAGGATAATTTCTTTAGTTATGTTGATTGGAGCAAGACGAAAGCATATGCGCTTGGATTAGGACAAATCTACATCAATATGAAGGGAAGGGAACCACTGGGGATTGTGGATCCTTCCGAATACGATGCTGTGTGTGATGAGATCGCGGCAAATCTGGAATTGGCGAGTGACGATCGGTGGGAACAATTAGGGGAGTCGCCGGTGGCGTATGTCAAAAAAAGGGATGAGATTTGGGCAGACGATTATGCGAACGATGAACATGATGCACCGGATTTACAAGTCGGATTCAGTCCGGGCTATCGGGTTTCTTGGCAGACATGTTTAGGGGGAATCTCGAAAGATATGGTTTCCGATAATATGGAAAAATGGAGCGGGGATCATTGTAGTATCGGAAGTCAATTTGTTCCGGGTATTTTTTTCTGCAATCGCAAAATTCAAGTTTCGGAACCCGCCATTATTGATATTGCGCCTACTTTGCTACACTATTTTCAACTTGAAGTGCCTGCGACAATGGATGGACAAAATTTGTTCGCAGGATGATATGAGTATCATCAGAAAAATCTACGCCTATTCAGTATAATGATTGTATAACATCAATTGATCTGTGATTGTATTTATACTATAATCTATCATGTAGGTAGAGTATTATGCTTAATCCCTTCAAGGAGAAAGGAAACAGGATATGAAAACCGGATGGCGTGCTTACTGGGAGTTGTGTCGTCCGTTTACGTTGTTGGCTCCATTTATCGGTTTTATCGCTTTTGCATTGGTGGGGTGGAAAGGGCAAGAGAAATTGTCATTGGTGCAAGCGCTTTCGCCAATTTTGTTTGGGGCATTATCGGCGGCGTTCTTGAACGCTGCTTCGAATATCATTAACCAGTATTTTGACTTGGAAATCGATCGAATCAACAAGCCAGGCAGACCCATGCCTTCGGGACGCATCTCCGTTCGATCGGCGATGATGTTTTGTGGAGTGCTATATGTTTTGTCTTTTGGAGCGGCGTATCTGGTCGGTTGGCAGTTTTTCTTTATTGTCATATTTACAGCATTCGTGACCTACGCCTATTCCGGTCCCCCGTTTCGGACCAAACGGTCTTGGTGGCTGGCGAATGTAACGATTGCAATCCCCCGTGGGTGTCTGCTAGTCGTGGCAGGATGGACAGCGGTGCGGGATGTTTGGGAATTGGAGCCATGGCTATTAGGGAGTGTGTTTGGCTTGTACATATTAGGAGCGGCTTCGACGAAAGATTTTGCGGATATGAAGGGAGATAAAGCAGGCGGCTGTATCACCTTACCGGTAAAATTCGGCGTCGATCTCGGGGCGAAGATCATTTCTCCTTTTTTTATTTTACCGTTTGTTTTGCTGTTTGTCGGTGCCGGATTCGGTTTGCTGGATGCACAGAAATATGTCGTAATGGGACTTGCATTGTTTTTATCGATTTGGGGGGGATATGTATCTTATTTAATCCTTCGGGAACCGCATGCTTTGGCGACGGAAACGAATCATGTGTCGTGGAAACATATGTATTTGATGATGGTTGTCGGCCAGATTGGTGTGGCGACTGCCTATTTGATTCATTGAGTGAGGATTGCCTTTCTTATTGATTTTATCTTGCCGGTTTTTTATAATTACTGATCCTGCTATCCATTTCTTTTACTTTTGATCATGAAGGAGCGTAAATATGTTCAAGAATCCACGTTGTATATTACTATGTATGATCTCTTATTTGTTTCCAATGACTGACTACGCGGATGAGAATCCGATCATTCATCTCAATTCCACTGTATGGGTCCAGAACGAGAACGAGCCATTCGATTATTTTTCGAATTCATGGTCTTGCATTGGTCTGAAGAATTATGCGCATGGAACGAGAATTTCCCCGAAGGGCGAATTGCTATTGGGAGAAAAGGTTGTCTGCCGTCCACTCATTGGGAAAAAGCCGGTTCCGTTCAACAATCAAATCAAGAAAGTTCTGCATAAAGGATATCTGCCCATCGTGAAATATAATTTTATCGCGGGAAAATTTATCCGGTATGAAATAGAGATGTTTGCGGTTCCTGAGCAGTGGAGTTCGAAAACGGAATATGAGTGGTCCGGCACGGAAAATTTTTGGAATGTGATCCGTGTTCAATTATCGAATGTGAGGGGAATGTCTTGTGCGACCTATTTCGGGTTGGAATGGGAAAAGGAAAATTTGAAACTGGAATCGGTTCCCAAACTATTTCCCGCCGAAGAAACAAGAGCGATTCTGTCCAATCAAGGTACGGTCTGTATTGTCAATCTACAAAAAGGTCACCAAATTTCATTAAAAGAGAATCAGGTTCAAGTACGAGTCGGCCTCAGTCCGCATGGTTCCAGTGAAATTGTATTTATGGTTCCTTACGTTTCTTATAAGAATCTTTCCGATGAGAAAGTACAAGTAATTGGAAATGTTGATTATGAGAAAATGTTTTCCCAGACTGTAGCATTTTGGGAGGATGAGTTGGCAGAGGGGATGCAGTTGAATATTGCCGAAGGGAAAGTGTTGAATACCTATAAGGCATCTTTGGTTTATCAAAAGATCGGCTTGGATCATGATGAGTTGCATGCTGGGGAAGGTTTTTATGATGAACTGTATTTGCGCGATGCCGCGTATCAAGCAATCTCTCTTGTCCATGCCGGATATCCTGAAGAAGCCAAAAAGGCGTTGGAACTGTTTTTAACACATCAGCAGGAAGATGGGCAGTTTATCACTCAAAAAGGTCAACTCGATGCTCATGGTTATTCTTTATGGGCATTGGTAGAGTATTCTCGTCTAACGGGGGATGTCGAATGGCTTCGGCGAATTTATCCGAATTTAAAAAAGGGGGTGGAATGGTTACAGGAAAAAAGGCGTACGGAAACGGATGAGTCTTCTCCATTTTATGGGATACTGCCGAATGCAATAGCTGATGGGGAGTATTTGTGGGGCGGAGAATATCATATCGTTGGGTATGATTGGTGGAATGTACGCGGTTTGCAATTCGCTGTCGAAGCGGCCCGTATTTTGAAAAAAGAGAAAGATGCGGAGGAATGGGAAAGTGAATTTAGGGATTATAAGCAAAGTATTCTTTCTGCCTTGAAGAAAACCAATTTGGAGTATATTCCACCAAGTTATGAGAAGGTTGGCACCCATTGGGGAAACTTGGAAGTCATTTTTCCGAGTCCGTTGATTGATCCGCATGATGCTCTTGTAACAGAGACATTAAAACAAGTACACGATGAGTTTGGCGGAGGTTTTTGTGAAGGGATTATTCGATGGTCTCCTGGACGAAAAGAACCGGCGATTCACCCGTATATGTCGCAATTTGTGACCAATACACATATTGCCAGGGGAGAGTGTAAGGAAGCGATCGATGGTTTTTATTCGTTTTTATTGCATACCTCGTCAACTCATGCTTTTCCGGAGGGAGTCCATTATGAAAAGCGGGAGGCATGGAACAACACGATCCCTCATCTATGGGCAGCGGCGCTCTATGTGACGACGTTGCGGAATATGTTGGTAAGAGAGTTTCATGATGAATTGCATTTGCTATCTTGTGTTCCGTATCATTGGTTGGAAAGTGGAAAATCACTTTCTGTCCGAGAAGCAATGACCTATTTTGGCACTGTGGAATACTCTTGCGAAGCGGGTGAAGAATCCATAAAAATAAAGATCATTCCTCCAAAAAGGAAAATCCCCGAAAAAATTGTAGTTCATTTACCTGATGGAATTCATGTCCATGGATTCACTCACTCAGAAGAAGGGATGCAATTTGAAAGCGAAAATGGGATCGTAATACCGAGTGAGAGAATTCGCCAACCCCTGAATTTGGGAATAAAAATACGTCGGGACGATGAAATAAACGCAATGAGTTACGAAAAGAAAGTTAAATCATTTTTAGATGAGAATTGAGATCAAAGTGAAACAATCATGACAGAAGAGTTCGACAGCCCTTGGAAAGACGCCTTAACCGATTTCTTTTCTCCTTGTATGGAACTGTTATTTCCGGAAGCCTTCGAAATGATTCAATGGGAGAAACCATTTCGTTTCTTGGATCAAGAATTATCGCGAATTTTGCATGATGCACCCAGTGGGAAGCAGATTGTCGATAAATTGATCGAACTGTATTTGCGAGATGGAGATAAATCGTATGTGTTGTTGCATCTTGAAGTGCAAGCACAAACAGAAAGTCATTTTGCCCAAAGAATGTATATGTATAATTATCGTATTTACGAGAAATACAAACGTCGCGTGGCCAGCTTTGCCATTTTGGCTGATGAAAATTCGATATGGAAACCGAACAGTTTTGAGTATAATTTATTGGGATGTCATATAAAAATGACATATCCGATTGCGAAAATTTTGGATTTCCGTGAAAGATGGGAGGAACTGGAATCAAGTAATAATCCATTCGCGATTGTTGTAATGGCACATTTGAAGTCTCTGGAAACCAAGTACAAATATAAGACTCGCTTCCAATGGAAATCTTCTTTGGCAAGAAATTTGTATCAAAAAGGGTATAATCGTGATACAATTGTGTCATTGTTTCGTTTTATTGATGGTGTAATGAGTTTACCGAAAGAATTGGAAAATCAATTTTGGATACAAGTTCTTAAAGAGGAGGAGGTGAAACAAATGCCTTATGTAATGAGTATTGAACGAATGGCCGAAGAAAAAGGAAATTTGCGTGGTTTTGAGAAAGGCGAACAAGAAGGTTTTCAGAAAGGCGAACAAGAAGGTTTTCAGAAAGGCGAACAAGAAGGCTTTCAGAAAGGCGAACAAGAAGGCTTTCGGAAAGGCGAAGAGCAGGGAATTTTGCGGAAATCGCAAGAGAATATTCTTGATCTTCTTGGTCACCGTTTTGGGAGTTGTCCATCAACGATTGAGAATGAAATCAAAAAAATATGTAATCTTGGACAATTGAAGGAGTTGTTCCGTGATGCGATTGATTGTAAATCACTTGATGAGTTTCAAAAGAACATAGAGAAAATCGATACTAAATTTTCTCAATAGAGCCTCTTGCAAAATAGAAAAAAGAGGAAATTTTTCTGAAACGGAGTCAAAGCAATTGAAAGAAGCCTCTCATTAAGCTTAAATAAAGATAACAGAAAAAAGCGTAAAAAGGAGAGGCTTCATGAAACTACTATCGCAGATTTGGGGAACAATTCAATGGACAAATTCCGATCAGTTGCTTTGTGACCTCGGCATCGGTTCATGATAGTCAGGCGGCCATTCCGCTTTCGGAGATGAGTGCTCAGAAAGTGACTGGTTTATACGAGTTGATGGATGCCGCCTATGATGCGGAGCCGGTGAAGGATCATATTCGATCTTTGGGTCATGTGCCGATTATCGATTCCAATCCCCGCCGTGGGGAAAAAATCGAAATGGATCCGGCAACCCAAGAACGGTGTAAGGAACGAACATCCGTCGAACGTGTTTTTGGACAGCTGAAAGAAGAATTTGGGGTATCTCATGTGAAAGTGAGAGGGCATGCAAAGGTGACCACTCACCTCATGTTTGGCATTTTGGCCTTGACGGCCGACCAACTTTTACGATTGGTTGCGTAAAATTCGTAAAGATGCTTCTTTTTTCAAGATGAAAAGGAGAGGTCTGTCTGCAAATTTGTAAAAAAGAGTTCAATTGAGCAATTCATGCAGTCGAGAGGCTGCATTTGCTGGAAAAAGTATATTTTTAAGATTTATCTTGCATCTATGGTCTATTTTGCATGAGGCTCAACATGATAGTATAAAATGGTCCTGATTTACAATGTGTGGGAAACTTCGTGCTGGAAATATCGCTATTATTTATTTTTTAGTACTCTATCAAAATGGATGATCATCATTCATACGGGAGGAAAACAGGATGAAACGATGGTTTGGAACAGAATTATTGCTGGTTTTGTTTTGTAATTCACTTTGCGCAGCAACCATAACGTTGGATGAAAATGGAAATGGAGATGCAACAACGTTCGGAGATGCTATGGCAATGGCCTTCTCGAACGGAGAAGACGACGAGATTGTGATCAATGCGGGGACTTATTTCACACTCGACAACGATATGAATGTTGCTGCTTTCATCGGTGAAGACACGATCACCGTTCGTGGAGCCGATCCAGCCAATCGCCCCTTCCTTCTTATCGAACCCAACTTCGACACGAGTTTACCGGAAACGGCTATCGGTGACGGTCTCGTGATTCAAATGAACGGTTCCTTGACATTACAGGATGTCATCATTCTCCCTTCGGAAAATTTCTTTTTTGATCCGGATGTCGATGATTTGATCGCTGTCGTGAATCATGGCAGCGGCGGAGTCGCCTCTTCACTGAATCTTACACTACAAAATGTCTTGATCGCAAACAGCTACATTAACAATGAGCCGGTCACACTCGATGGCTGGGATGATCCCCGCTTTGCCGATACGTTGATCCGGGATGATGCTATCAACATCGACGGATACAGCACAGACGGTGTGTCCGATGATACGATGAACATCGTTCTTGATAATGTGATTATCACCGCCTACGGAACGGATGTAACGTCGGATGGCATTGTGATCGATGGCCCGAATATTGATTGCACCATCAAAGCGGGAACGAGATTGACCTATCCCCGGCGCAACGGTATCAATGCCTTCAACTACCATTCCATGGCCATTGAGGGAAACGAAGAGAATCCCGTGATTGTATACGGTGCTTCCACTTTACCTGTTCGTTTGCGCACAGGAACCAATACTTGGAACCATCTATGGCAGATCGGTTTAATCGAGGAAGACGGCACGGTAACGACGCTATGGGCCGGACGTCTCGATGCAGCCGAGGGTGGCGGCGAACTCGTGGCTTCTCATTGTATTTTTTCCAATGCACAAAACGACGGCCTATTCTTCAACTTCGATTCTGAAACACCGGTGGAATTTTCGATACAAGACTGCACATTTTTCAATGTCCCTGCTTTACTCCGTTTGGGATTTCTCGATGTCGACCCCGTCCCTTCATCCAATGTGACATTCAATATCACCGATTGTATCATCGATAATCTGGAATGGCCTGCCAATAACGACGGCGTCTATTTCCCGCCGGAACCGACGGTGATCGATTATGGATTCGGAGATCAGATTGGGGCGAATGTCAACATCACCAACATCGCATATCGCACAGAAACATTCGTTTCCAGCCGGAGTGAATCCCGTACACCGAATACAGCAGGAAATATCATCGCCGATGCGCAATTTGATTTTCAAACCACCGGGTTCAATCCGGACCGCATGAACGATTTTCTTGTACCTGCGAATGCAGAGTTGCTAGCAGGAAAGGCTTCCGGTGGCCGGGCATTGGACGGAGCGCGCCGTTCGAATTTCGCAACGTCGGTATCACATTGGTCCATTTTTTAATATGGTAAGGAAGAATAAGGAGATTGTTTGATCTTAGAAAGATTCGTAACATTTTGTCTGAATCCGGATGCCCAGGATTCTAGGATGTGCAGGATTGGTTTACTGATAAGTATGCGAAATTGACGAGCTCTCAACGTCCATTGATTGTCTTTTCGAATCGTCATGAAATACTGTCATATTTTTCATCCAGGAAATCCTGACCATCCTGGCCAATCCCGATTCTGACAAAAATTTATACCGCTTCGGCGTAAGATACACGCCATACAGTTTGAGGAACGGATGCATGCGTCAACTGGCTCGCTCTCTCCGGCGTAATTTCCCCCCAAAATTGATTGAATATCCTCTCCTCCGTGAAATATTCTACCGCATGTTGCGCCGCACGAATTGACATTTGCTGCCGCAATTCCTCATCATCCAACAGATTTTTGACCGCATCCACAAAACTTTGTTCAGTATTGGCTGCCAATCCGGTTTTCCCGTTGAGGATAAGTTCTTTCGGCCCCCCTTCATTCATCACCACACAGGGAAGTCCGGACGCTTGAGCTTCAATAATGACATTTCCGAATGTGTCCAATAATCCCGGATAAACGAATAGATCGGAAGAAGCATACGCTTTCGCCAAGTCATCACTATACTTCGCTCCGGTCATGATGAATCGATCCCATTTCGCCGTTTTGATCCGCATCGATTCGAATTCCGGACCGTCCCCCACAACATGGAGTACAAAATTCTCATTTGCTTCCGCCAATTGCTCGTAAGTGTGCATCAATAAATCGAGATTCTTGTCTTTTGCAATCCGGCCGACGTATAACAACTTCACTGGCTGTAGCGCGTTCCAATAGGTTTCATCGCGATGGTTCGGTGAGAATGTCTCATGATTCACCCATCGCTCAAGAAGACGGATTCGTTCGGCTTTGACACCGATTTTTTCGATATCCTCCATATACCAGCGCGACGGTGCATATACTGAGTCGAGATAACTGTAAAACAATTTTGTCATTGTCATCGCCAGTTCACCGAAAATCGCATCATCGGAAATCTGTAAGGCAATGCGCGGCAAATCGGTGTGATAAATACCATATACGGGAATCTGCATTAGCTTACCCAGCAAAACACCAATCAATCCGACAGGACCGGGTGTGCTGACCACGATACTATCGAACTCATGATCCTCAACAAACTTCAACACTTTCAAGATCGAAGGCAAACTCACATTCACTTTTTCATATCCGGGCAATGGGAACGTGTAGATTGGTGGAAAATTGACCAAGTGTTCATGCTGATGAATTGGTTCCAATGTGGATGTTACCAAAGTCAATTGCTTATCACGCCGGCAAGCTGCATCAAGGAAGGAACGGCACGTTTTCGAGACACCATCCATATTCGTTAGCGAATCCGTAAACCATGCAACTTTCGGCTCCCGCTTCAGACCTAACCACTGTTCCGAAGCCGCAATGAGATCTTTCTCATCATGAAGGTTTTTGGTCGACATCACATAGGAAGCCATGAGCGCCGGGGCGAATACCATGAAATACGGGATAAATTTCGGCTTACGGATGATTTGCAGGATCATTTCATCCAACACATCCGAAGAGAGATAAAAGACATTGCGGTTGAATTCCTCCCGATTGATGAATCCTTCCTGAAAAAGAGACCGCAGGGCTTTGTTGTTAAAAAGAACACCCCGAATTTCCTCATACAGGTTGATGCCTATCCCTTTCGGTTTGCGGAAATAATTGAATATTTTTTTCAGATTCTTTCGGAATCGCTTAATGGATTTTTCTTTCTTTGCAGTTTTGTGTTGGAAGATATGTCCCAAAACGGTAAGGATTTCCTGCGATTCCGGACCGATTTTACTGGAATAGTATTGAAATGCGATGCTGTTGACCTGGTGGGCCAAAGTCAAGCAACCGTCATTGTCTCCACAAGCGCGGGTGCGTCCCTGACGGATTGCTTCCAACACTCCTTCTTTTGTCGGAGAGGTTACTTCCACTTCGGTGTAACATGTGCCGACAAAAAGTCCACTGTGGTCGTCACTGCCGCCGGTAACATATTTGATCCATGGCCGTTCCCCAACCGGCTTGATACCGTGCTTTTTGGAAAGCTCATCGATCAATGTCGGATTCAAGTTGGATAGAATCGCTTCCACCAGTTGATTCAATCTGCGCAGACGGGTTCCGTTCAGAATTTCAAAACGCTTGAAGAGCAGGATCATTTTTTCGAAATGTTCCCACTGCAAGCGCCCATTTACTTTGTGAAGAGGATGAGCGCAAAAATGCACGATGTCTTGCTCGTTCAGATAATCAACCAAACGGTCGATATTTTCACGAACGGTTTGAATGACTTCAAATTGCTCCTTCGTGATTCCCAAGCAGACGACATGGATTTTGACGCCGTCCGGGAAATAGGTCGTGATTTCATTGCCCACGATTACATTGTCGTATTGTTCGACTTCATTCACACCGTCGATAGTGTTATGATCTGTAATCGTAATAAAATCCATTCCCCGCTGCATTGCGGTTTCACGGACTTGCTCTGGCGGTGTGAAACTTTCAGGACATCCAAGCCGCTGCATGAGCCATAACGCCGGACGGTTCGAAGCCCAGGAATGACAATGCAGGTCAATTTTCACGGCCGTTGTTTTGTGGAACATCATATTTCCCCTTCTATTCATTCTGTTTACATGTTGAGAGATTTTCATTGACCAAATTTTAAACTTTATTTATTAGGATTGAGGTAGGGTTTTGTTAAAAAATGTTTAGGATGTGATGGAAATGGAAAATACCATTTCGAGTATTTTTATGCTTATTAACTCACCTTACGTACTACTGTAAAAAACAGCATTAGCCATAGCGCAACGGGTAGCAAGGGTAAGCGAAGTCTACCCTTGCCGAATTGCGCATTCACCGCCAGGGCAGACCTGATGTCTTGCCCTGGTTACCCTCTTTCAACTTTCCCTTTCGTACGTAGGGTGAGTTATGAATTGTATAAATATTTTCATTTATTGGTTTTGCTTATTCTTTATTCAGGTGGAATCTCAAGTGGGGGAGCCTCTGGAGTGTAAGTTTCTTGTGGTGTGGATGAGGAAACTAAATGAATCGATTGAGTAGGATAGGCAAATTCGATATCCTGTTCATCGAACCGTCGATAGATTTCCAGATTGATCGCTTGTTGAATATTCATATAGGTGGCATAATCGGGATCGAGTACATAATAAACGATCTCATATAGTAAAGCAAAATCGCCGAAACTTTTGAAATGCGCACGATCGAATCGGACATTTGATTGAGATTCGACAATTTCTTTCAGCATCGGTGAAATGGCCGCCACTTTCTCATAAGGAGTCTGATATACGACACCAACAGTGAATACGACTCGTCGCTCATACATGCGTTTGAAATTGCGGATGCGTGTTTCCAGCAAATCACTGTTGGAACAAATGATTTGCTCGCCGCTGAGACTGCGAAGGCGAGTTGTTTTCAGTCCAATGTATTCCACGGATCCAAGAAAATTGTAATTGTCGAAAATGATAAAATCACCGATCACGAATGGCTTGTCGAGAACAATCGAAAGAGAGGCGAAGAGATCGCCAAGAATTTTCTGCAACGCCAAAGCGACCGCGATACCACCGACTCCCAAACCGGCAACCAATGCTGTGACATCATATTCCATATTGTCAAGAGCCAAAATGAACGCCAATGTCCAAATGACCGTTTGGCTGAGAAAATTGAAGATCGATAACGCCCCCATACTCGTCGAATCGCGTTTCGACTTTTTCGCTAAATAACGCATGATCCACGAACGAACAAAATAACTGGTCCAGATGGCCATTTGAATGATCAATGCAATGACGGCTATTTTTTTGACAATGTCACGAGTGGATGTTTCCAGGCTTAAAAATTGTGATCCGGCAAGAATGGCAATTGCAAGAAAGAAGAACGGCTTGGACCGTTGAACGCTTTCCAGGAAAAAGTGGGCAAAGGCGACATGTTCTTTTTCCGAATACTTTCTCAAGCGTCGGACCAAAAACCAGCGGATAAAAAATAAGGAAATAAAGATAATGAAAAGACAGGAAAGGGCAAGCAGCCAATTGTATACGGTGTTTTCATAGAATTCGAGTGCGAGAAACGCATCGATCCGTTCTTCTAATGTCAAACTGGCAGTGATGTGATTGATCTCGTCAATGAGTTTTTGATGAACGCGCCGAGTGATTTCGATGTTGTTTTGCAGGTCATGCAATTGGCCGATCAATTGTTGTAAATTATTTTGTTGAGCTTGTAACCATTTTTTGATTTCAGCAGATTCTTCTGCCGCTGAGTTAATTCGGGTTTGTAATGTAACGAGTTCGCTTTGTCTCTCATTGAAGCGAAGGTTCAATAGTTTTTGATCTTGCTCGAGAGTGTCCAGATAGTTTCTCGCTTCGGTTTTCCATTTCTCCAATTGGTTTTTATCGACCTCGAAATTGAAAGCCGAATAACGCTGTTGCCAGGCGGTTTTGCGTTTTTCCAGCAATTCCAACTTTTTGGTATTATTTTCAATCCGTGTCTGAATCAGGCTCCATTCCAATTGCCTGGCCTTTACTTCTTCGGCTACGGTATCGGAATCGGGATTCTGAAGCTGCTTATCTCTGGCTTGATCCAACCTTCTTTTGACAACGTCCTTCAAATCGTTGGCTGTGTTTAAATCCTTGTTGATGTCATTTTTATCTTTTTGAATTTGCAGCAACCGGTTGTCCAGATCCTGTTTGCTGAAAGCCAGATTGCCCACCATGACTTTAATTTTTTGCTGGATCAGATCGAGATTGGCTTGGAAAACGGTTTTTTCGAGTTTTCGATTCGCTAATTCCAGTTCTTGCAGTTTTCGGTTTTCCTCTGCCACCCGAACCGCTAATTGTGCTGTTTGAAGTGCTTTTGCCGGATCGGATTGGTCTGTTTGTTCGGCGGACTGTAATTTTGCCTGGACTTCTTTTTGCCTGGAACGGGCTTCTTCAAGCGATTTTTGGGCTTGCTCGACTGCCGATTGAGCCAGTTGAATTTTTGTATCGATAGTTTCTTTTCGCGCTTGCTGCACATTCAATTCGTCGCGCAGACGGTCCAATTCAATGAAGGAATAAGGTTCTTCCTGAGGTGGACCGGTTTTCAATCGTTCGATTTCTTCGATTAACCGTTTTTGTTCGGTTTCCTGAGCGATCCGGTGCTCCAAAGCGGAAACCTGCTGATTGTATGTGTTATCGAGAGTTTGAAGCAGTTCGACCTGCCGGGTCAAATTCCCTCGTAACTCCGCTTGTTCAGTACCCGAGGCAATTTTAGCCAGACTTTCCTTCGTGACTTTGAGCTGCTCTGCAACTGTTTTCTGGGTCGCTTTGATATTGTTGATCTGCTGTTCCGGCGTGACTTCTTGCACGGCGGGAGTACTGATCGGTGTTGAACTGGCCGTAGGAGTGCTTTCCGTCTGTTGGCAAAAGGATGGAGAACTGACAGCGAAAAGAAAAAAAAGAATGAAGAGTAATCTTTCATTTATAAGATTAATTTTATGTAAGTACTGCATTCAAGTCTCCTTTGAAATCTGCCTGAACAACATCAATCTGTCTGGTTGGATTTTACAAAAAAATACAATACAAAGATATATAATAGTGTATCATTCGATTCGGATTTCGGAATAGTGATTTCGATTACTCATGAATTTGCCAATCATGGACCTCAACCGGTAAAACACGATTCAGATATTCGATTCGACGTGTGATGAATTCCTTGATCTCTGTATAGGCTTGATGAATGTGCCGTTTACGGGTAGATATATTGCGTCCGGTTTCTTGCTCGATCTTCTGCAAATCATCCAGCAGCAATCGCTCCATTTCATCGATTTTTCCGAACAGTTTTTTCTCGGTGAAATGCCGGTTCAATTCCCTGCGTAACCCGAGAATATACTTTTGATGAAATTGTGTGTCTCGATGAAGCGGAGCCGTGATCGGACCGGACGGTCGAGATGCCTGCTCTGCACCGACAGCGACTCCGTCAATAGGGAAAGTGGTCGGCATTTCTGCATACATCTCTTGGGTTGTCGATCCCCATAACCAATCGAGATCCCAGGGAATGATTTCCCACCGCCCAAAAGGACCGGGATGCAAAACCATCCAGTTGTTATTCCAAAATCCATCCCAATTGCTTGTTAGTACGGAAGCGATGCTGTATCGCAGAAATTCCTCCAACACCAATCGATTCTCCATTGCATATCTTCTTATTGCGGGCTCTTCTGTTTGGAGCGCTTGGACCAATTCTTCGATTGTATTTGTACCTTCGTCCATGTTCGTATGCTTTTCCCAATTGGGGTTGGAATATACCCGTTTATACAAGTCACCGTCAGGAGAACGGTCATTCAGCATAAGAAACCGTTCATTCACTTGTTGGATGACCAATCGTTGTGCATGAGGAAAATTGGAATTGCGGGGGAGAGTGATTACCCGATAAAACTTCGCCCACGGAGACAATATATTCATCTCCTGATAGAACCAAAAACCGAGATGCTCGCGAAACGGAGCGCTGGAACCTGGATTTGTACCACGCACCGGTGTTTCCGGGATAAGGTTGATTGTACGATCCCCGAAATATTCACGCCCCTTAATAAATCGCACTTTGTTCCCGTTATGAGAATCACGAACTTGAGCTCCATCGAAAACGGCTGGTTTCCCGTCTGCTTCAAGAAGGCTGACTACACCACTGATTGGTCGAGGAGTATGCAACAAGTGGGTTGTAACGGGATGCATTACCCAAAGAATCGGCAGACGGGATTCTATCTCACCGTCATAGAGAAAGTACGAGTAAAAAGGGATGGGTTCCGCTTCAGGCGGTAATCGCAGGACTTGACCATCCGTTTTTTTCACTTCGATATTGCACCGAACCAATGTTTGGGAAGGAAGCGGCGGAATGATTCCTTGAAAAGTTGTGATATTGGATATAAATTCCGCGGCCATCCTATGGCGTTGCAATTCAAAATTTTCTCCTGCCCGTTCCCAATGCAAATCGACGAATTCTATGTCCTTTGTAGTGTCCAAGCGAACCTGAATATATACTTCCTCCTTGGATGTCGGATGAGAAGGAATGATCGAAACCTGTTCGATGAGAGGGCGAGGGGATTCGTGTAGTACGGAGTTGGGTTTTCCCGGCGTTCCTTCAATCGTGTGAGATGCCCTCCAGGAATGATAGTCACTCGCAGGGAGTTCCCAGTCAATTCGCTCCATACTAGAGCCGTAACCATCCGCTCCAAGCGGCCAAGGGGGGGTATCGCTATATTCAAACCGGAAAGCGAGTTGTCCATCCGAACGCTCCAAGGCGATGGTTTCACCTTGATTGGCTAATTTTCCTTCATAAGGTCCATATAAAGATGAATTTAGATGACGCCAACTTCGATGTGCCGGATCACGGGCAATGACAAGATAGGAATTGGGAGCCACTCGTGTATCGGATGGAAATGTAAAAAAAATTCCTTCCACGAAACGGAAATCGGACAGATCGATTGCGGTGGAATGGGGGTTGTACAACTCGACGAATTCTCGATAGGAACCGTCCTTCAACCCATCATCCGGAGGATTGTAATGGAGTTCATTGATGACAATCTCAGTAGAATAGGATACGGTACACAAGAAGATGTTCAGAAAGAGAAATACAATGGTTTTCATCATTGAACAGTAATACTGAATTCCATTTTCATCAATCGTAACGACAGCGATGTGCATAATATAGTTCTTGAACTCCGATTTGTCCCGTTTTAATCAATCCTTTTTCTGTTCTTTCTATCTTTGTACACCGAAGACCGAGATATAAAGGTACAATTCACGGAAGGAGGAGAACAATTGGTTTCTGCATCTGTACAGAACGGGATTTCTTGTCTACAGTGAAACAATAGGATTCTTTTTAAGAAAGGGGTTTGACGATAATGTTGCATCTGGGTCTCGTGACGTACAATCTCGCCAAAGATTGGGATATTGAAACGATTATAAAGAACTGCTCGGAAACCGGTTTTGAAGGAGTGGAATTGCGAACAACTCACGCCCATGGTGTGGAAGTGGATTTGACGAAAGCACAACGTGCCGATGTAAAAAAAAGGTTTCAAGATTCGGACGTGGAACTGATGGGACTCGGCAGCGCTTTCGATTATCATACGCCGGATCAATCCAAATTGAAAAAAGATATCGAAGCCACAAAAGAATATATCGTTCTTGCCCACGATGTCGGTGCGACGGGCATCAAGGTTCGTCCCAATGGATTCCCCGAAGGAGTTTCGAGAGAGAAAACGATTGAACAGATCGGTAAATCCTTGCGGGAAGTGGGAGAATTCGGCGACGATTACGGTGTGCAAATCCGGCTGGAAGTGCATGGACGGGGAACGAATTTACTGCCTCATATCAAAGCGATGATGGATGTGGCGGATCATCGTAACGTAGGGGTTTGTTGGAATTCCAATGCTTCCGATATGGAAGGCGGAGGATTTTCGTATAATTTCAATCTGGTGAAAGACAAAATCTTTTCCGTGCATATGCGGGATCTTTTTGTCGATTATCCCTTTCGGAGATTATTGAATTCGTTGAATTATATCGGGTTTGATGGATATACACTCTGTGAAGCCTCACCACCCACTTCCGATCCTATTCGGGTGATGAAGTATTATCACGCTTTATGGTTGGCGTTTCAAAATTTGAGATAATTGAAGCATAACAACACTGCTTTTGGTATTCGCGGTATAATGGATAGTTGGAAAGAATGATCAAGCATCCGGCTGTTCTGCATTGACGGATTGGGGGATGCGATCGCGAAATTTAATCGCCAATTTTTTGATCAGGTTGGCATTCTCAGGCGTCCCCCGTAAATAAATAACATACCCGCCGGACTTCCCATAAGTTATCGTATCATCATAAATCAAGAACCATCCATGAAACTCATTGCGAAGCATCTGATCGATGGGGTAGCCTTCGTAGGAAATGATAAAATTGACATTGTATTTATCGAGAATGTACTGCCAGTATGGCTTTTTGCTCTCATACCATCGTTGGATTTCGGGAAATTGTTCTAGTTTTCCGATTTGTGTGATGAAATGAATCACGTCGTCTCGGGTCCACTCCCTGCGAAATTCATACCATTCGCCGTTCGGAGCATATGCACCAAGTGGAATTTTCCAAATATCGAAAACTCCCAATTCTTCCTTGGCATATTTGCTGCCCCACAAATCATACCGGCTATCGGTGAATACTGGCATATGTTCCGGTGAGAGACGCCAGATGAGGTAACCGGCAAAATTATCGTGATTGAACATCGGGCCGGATATTTTGTGGTATAAAATAAAATTGACTGCATCTTCCGGATAGGCTTCCGGTCGATATCCCTCCGAGACAAGGACGGAAAAATCGTTACTATTTCGCTGCCAGATTTTGCCGGGACGGACTCCGAAAACATAAGTCACAAACAAGAAAACAATAATAACATCAATATGGTAGCGTAACCCCAATTTCACGAGAGAGCATAGTTTTTCCCAAAAACCTTTTCGGTCTTTGAGGGACTCATAACTGGAAGGAACCAATGTCTTTCGTTCCTCGAAGACAGCCGTTATCAGCGGAGGCACGGCTACCAGTGCGAAAAGGGGGATGTGCCGATGATAATTGAGCGCCTGGTGTCCAAAAAACACGACCGCGAGTCCTTCATATACCCAGATTGAACCTGCCCGTAACATGGGGAGCATGAAAAGCCCCAGAATAATCATCTCGAAGGCATTGTTGATTTGCATATTGGGAGGATTCAGTTCCCCGTTATGACGGATGAGCCACCAGTCGTTTGTGACTTTGATGGGAAGGAAATGGATTTCGTAAGTAAATGGATTGATGAAAGAAGCGAGTATGACTGCGGCAAGAACATATGTGCTTATTCGAAGTCTTCTTATGGATGAGGCAGTTGGATTTTCATGGAGCCATGTCACCAAGCAGAACCACAATTCGCTTAACCACCAAAAGAAAATCAGAATGATTCCGATCACGGCCCCCCCATGAAGATTGATCCATACGATTTCCGCAAGAACGGCTCCGATGAAGGCCCATTTGAAATATTCACCCAATTGGAACGATAGAATAATATGTAAAAAAATGACGATGAATAAATATGTAAAAATCGGGGGGCGCAGGAATAGACTTTGCTGAGAAGCGAGCAAAGCAATCACCGAACCGAGACACGCCATTTTCCAACCGACACCATTCCGGTACATATATAAAATAAGGAGGGCGAAGGTGAGGCAGATGATAAGGGATTTAAAAACAATTGTTCCCTGTAATCCACTTATTTGATAAATCCCATAAAAAATCAAGTCGGAAAGCCATTCATGATTGACCCAATGGATGGCTTCACCTGTGTAGGTAAAGGGATCCTGTTCAGGAAAATGAAAACCATTCTCTAAAAAGTGATTCCAGAGATATTCTCCGGCTTTGAGGTGCCACCAAGGATCATTACTTCCTCGAATCGGAAACAATCCGGCAAAAAATGCGCCAAGAAGTGTCAAGACAATCATAACTCCCGCTAAAATGCGCATAAACGGAGTCAAATAGTCATCATTATCCGTTGACAGAGGGGGGGAATTGTTGGTTTTCAGCATATTCATTTTGAGAGGAGTCCGTTTTCCCTCACATGGTTTCGTTTCTCGACTCATTCATATTTTTTTTACAAATAGATTACTATGGCAGAAACAGGAAACGATTCAAGGTTGATTGTCAATTCCAGATGAAAATACAGTAAAGAAAAAGCAGCATTACATTGTCTAAATTATATATTCCACATAGAATATAAGGACTGAACAACTGTTTGGGATTCGCGGAGAAGACAAATATACGATTCTTTTTGATAATAATGTTACTATCAGACATATACCGAAAATATGAATCTCAACGTAGCTTAAAATTATAGGTCTCATTGGAAAAAGTGAGGAGGTCATTATGCCAAAACGAGTAATGGATATCACGGAGTTGATCGGTGATACACCGATTGTTCGTCTCAATAAATTGACGGAGAAAGACTCGGCGACTGTCTGGGCTAAACTGGAAGCGCAAAATCCTGCAGGATGCGTGAAAGAAAGAATCGGCTTGTCCATGATTGAGGCGGCTGAAATAGACGGATCCTTACAACCCGGAGGAACCATTGTCGAACCGACAAGTGGAAATACCGGAATCGGCCTGGCGATGGCTGCTGCGGTGAAAGGATATCGTGTCATTTTGACAATGCCCGAGACAATGAGTTTGGAGCGAAGGAAAATACTTTCCGCCTTTGGCGCCGAAATCGTCTTGACGGAAGGGCCAAGGGGGATGAAAGGAGCCGTCGAAAAGGCTGAAGAACTCGTCAATCAAATCGATGGCGCATTTATGCCCCAACAGTTTAATAACGAAGCGAACCTTCAAATTCACTACGAGACGACCGGTCCGGAAATATGGGAACAAACCGAAGGAAAGATCGATGCCTTTGTAAGTGGAATCGGAACTGGCGGGACGTTGACCGGTGCAGGGAAATACTTGAAAGAGAAAAATTCTCAAATTTTACTTGTCGGAATTGAACCTTCGGCCTCTGCGGTGCTGTCAGGGGGGCATCCTGGCCCTCATAAGATTCAAGGGATTGGAGCCGGCTTCAAACCGGAAATATTGGATTTGAGTCTTGTGGATCGCATCATGCAAGTCAGCAATGATGCTGCAATGGAAACCGCTCGTGATTTATGCCGCAAGGAAGGGATTTTTGCCGGAATTTCCTGCGGAGCGGCTTGTTATTGTGCTTTGGAATTGGCAAAAGAACTAGGAAGTGGAAAAGATATCGTTGCCGTGTTTCCCGATACCGGAGAACGCTATTTATCCACTGAACTCTACCCCTATACCGGCCCCTGATATCTGAAATGTCGGAGCGCAGGCATCCCTGCCCGCATCAATGTCGGAGCGCGGGCATCCTTGCCCGCATCTTTCAACGCACAAAGTTATAACCATTTATATTCTATTTCTAAGAAAGGATATACCCGTGAATCAAATCAAACATCTTGACTTGACGATCAAACGATTGGGGAAACCCTGTTGCCAATCCCCTATGCAGCTTTCACACGTTGATAATGATTTGATCGCCAATTTTGTGGAGGATGAGGAAAGAATTCTCTATCAAAATTCTTATTCAAAAATAAAACAACGGATAGACCAAGGAAACGAGCCTTTATCGTTTGAATTGGCAGGTCCCAGGGATCGTATCTTTTTCAATCCGCAGGATGTCACCGCCGCGATTGTGAACTGTGGAGGACTTTGCCCCGGCTTGAACGATGTCATTCGCGGGCTTGTTTTATCTCTCCATCATCATTATGGAGTCAGAAAGATCTTTGGGATTCGATTCGGTTTTAAAGGAATGGTGGAAGGTTCTGAAGTCCCACCGATACCTTTAACTCCTGAAATCGTGGAAGATATTCCCTCAAGGGGAGGAACTTTTTTGGGATCTTCACGAGGACCTCAATCAGTGGAAGCGATGGTGGATTTTTTAGAAAAACGCGGGATCAATGTACTGTTTACTATTGGGGGAGATGGCACACAGCGTGGAGCGGCTGATCTCGTTAACGAGATCCAGAAACGAAATCTTCTCATTTCGGTAGTCGGTATTCCGAAAACAATCGATAATGACATCTTTTTGGTAGAGAAAAGTTTCGGTTTTGAAACGGCATATACTGTTGCTACCGAAGTCATGCAAAGTGCTCATGCAGAGGCGGAAGGAGCTTTTAATGGGATTACCGTCGTGAAATTGATGGGAAGGCATTCCGGATATCTGACGGCGATGGCGACCGTCGCCAGCGGAGATGTCAATTTCACTCTTATTCCGGAAGTGCCATTCGACATGGATCCTCCCCATGGTTTTTTATCGGCATTGGAAAAACGGATTCTGGAACGCCATCATGCCGTGATTGCTGTTGCCGAAGGAGCCGGACAAGATTTGTTGGAAAACGACCCCTCCCGGCAAAAGACGGATGCCTCCGGCAATGTCAAGTTGGCGGATATTGGAGGATATTTGTGTGATCGTATAAAGGGATACTTTACAGAAAAGGGAATTCATGCTGAAGTACGATATATCGATCCGAGTTATATTGTCCGTTCCTTGCGGGCCACTCCTTCGGATCGGATGTTCTGTATCCGATTGGCTCATGATGCAGTCCATGCCGCTATGAGTGGCCGGACAGGAATGATCGTGGGATATTGGAATTCTTCGTTTACTCATATCCCGATCGAAGCATCGGTTTCTCAAAAGAAAAGATTGGATCCCGAAGAAGATTTGTGGCTGTCAGTACTAGAAACAACTGGACAACCGAATCGGATGGTCAATACGTGAAAGGGAATCATAAAAGGGGTACATGCAATGTATCCCTTTGGTAAAACTTTTCTATTCGCTCGGCAATGGAATCCGCTTATTGGATTCCCATAATTCATCCCACATGATTTTCTTGTTTTGATACGCGGCGGTTCGGCCTAAGATGCAGGTAAAGGTGCTGGTCGTGACATATTCACTGTTGTTGATATAAGGACCTTCGCCCAAAACACTGGCGACGAATTGCTTCATTTCTTCTTCGACGGCTTTCGCGATTCCTTCGTGTTTGACGAATTTATCTTCGTCTTTGAGATAAAGTCCTTTCTCACTGCTGTAATACCCTTTGGAACCGATGATGTGTTTGACGGAACCGTAGCAGCCGGTCGGAATCTGAGTGCCGGTATGAGCGAGATGAAATCCGTTTGGATAGTCATAAACGACATTGATGTGATCGTAGATATCCCCGACATCGGTTCGGACTTCGCGGCCTCCGGATCCCATTGCACTGACGGGCAGCATATCCGTAAACCAGTTGAATACATCGATGTTATGGATGTGCATTTCCACGATAAAGTCTCCGCCTCCCCAAAGATAGTACAGCCAGTTGCGTGTTTGAATATCGAGTTTCGTGTAGGGTTCGGGAACAGTGCGCCGCCAAAGGTCACCACCCATGCGAGTCGAATGGCCGATGATCGGTTCACCGATTGCACCTTCATGGATCAGTTCTGCGACTTTCTGGTGGCCTGGTTCATAGCGCGTCTGCAGGCCGGCGCCGACAGTTAGTTTTTTCTCTTTGGCGAGTTTGCCCGCTTCCAAAAATTTCCGGCATCCCCACGGATCGACCGCGATAGGTTTTTCGACAAAAGCGTGTTTCCCCGCTTCGATGGCTGCCTCGAATTGGATAGGGCGGAAATAGGGAGTCGTAGTCAACAACACCGCATCCACATCCTCGAGTTCCATTACCTTTTTGTAACCATCGATCCCCGCGAAACAACGGGACTCAGGAACATCGAACAAATTGGCCGGTTCTGTCAGCTGAAAATCGAAATAATCTGCCAGAGCGATGACTTTGACTTTCCCTGTCTTCAAAAGATTCCTTCCATCATGCCGCCCTCTACCGCCGGTTCCGATGATAGCCATGTTTACCATGGAATTCGAATCAGCCGCTCGAACCTGCCGAGGCTGAAGGATCGAGAAGGCCGCAATTCCGGATGTCACCGTGGATGTTTCTTTCAAAAATGTTCTTCTCGAAACATGGGATTGATTGTCGTTTTGCATCATTTCCTCCTTCTGAATTCCTTGAAATATTCTGTGAGGTGAAATCAGAATTCTTTCCACTTCCAGTCAAGTTTTGTCATTTCTTTATACCATCATCCCGCGAGAAATTATAGGATGAAACAGGATTCATGATCGATGGGAGTAGAGGATGTCCTTGTTTTATTCTACAGTAGAAAGGAATATGTAAATTCAAAACCGTGAATAAGGTGAGGTGAGATTATGATTCAACATTTATTGTGCCTTTCTTTTATAGTAACACAAATGCCGGCCATTGAAATAGCGGACATGAAGAATGCAAAAATCGATGTTCCTATACGAATTGAGGCGAAATCGTTTCAATCCCTCAATACAAGTGAATCCTATCATGCTGATATTGAGGGAGATGAAGAGGAAAACGGTATCCCCCTTCAAATCAGCGAGTTCTTTGGTGCAGAAGGCAAACGCACCGGTCCATTCTTATCATTTATCCTTCCTTTACAACGCATTCCACAAAGCGATTCGGTTCGCTTGCAAATTGGTAAGAGGCAGGAAAACCAATCCATTTTTCGATTTGAAGAAAAAGCGGATCAAAATTTACGCTTGTTCGAAGGGGATCAACCGGTCATGGTCTACAATTTCGGTATGGTAAGCAAGGAGGGCGTTCCGGAAGATCGCACGCGATCCTGTTATGTTCATCCTCTTTATGGACTGGATGGAGAAATCATCAGCGATGATTTCCCTCGTGATCATTATCATCACAGAGGATTGTTCTGGACATGGCCTCACGTCGAAGTGGGCGAAAGAGATTATGATCTTTGGCACATACGCGGAATTCGGCAAAAGTTTGTCCGATGGTTGTATCGGGAAACCGGGCCGGTTTTCGCCTCGTTCGGTGTGGAAAACGGTTGGTTTACCGGTGAGAAACAAGTGGTTGAGGAACGGATTGAATTTATGGTATTCCGCACCGGTACTTACGGACGCGCCATCGATGTGAAGCTACATTTTCGAGCCATTGACGAACCGGTCACCTTACGGGGGACTTCCGACAGAAATAAAGGATATGGCGGTTTCTGTTTTCGGCCGGCGCCGCGCGAAGATGCGAGAATCGTGACCTCCGGTGGCTATCAAGAAAAAGACAGCGATCGAAAACCGTTTCCCTGGGCGGATATGTCGGCGCGATTTCGGGGACGTGATCAAATTACTGGTATTACGATTATGCAGGACGATAAGAATCCCGGTTTTCCCGCCGGTTGGACATTGCGGTATTACGGTTTTTTAGGAGTCGCCTGGCCGGGATTGGATGATGTGACGATGAAACCGGGAGGACCTGGAATTCATTTACACTATCGCGTATGGATTCATAAGGGAGATGTTGAAGAAGGCAAAGTAAAAAATGCGTTTCAAATGTATTCCGATCCATTTGATCGCATACAATTCAGCCGATAAACTTATCCAATTTGCCGTTGATGACCGAGTACGACCCCCATAATGAATGCCACCGCTCCCCATATTGGGGAAGGCCCCCACAATGTCAACATCAGAACCATACAAATCAGTAATATGAAGAAATTGATCATGTTTATACACCATGCTTTTTATCCGAAATTATCGGCAAATAGAAATCGTACCTGAGAGGTCATGCGAATTTTCTATTTTCCCCATAAAAAAAACCGTTTTTACCCCAAAGAGATTAGAGAGGATAACCATTTCTACCCCAAAGAGATTAGAGAGGATAGCCGTTTTTACCCCAAAGGGATTAGAGAGGATAGCCATTTCTACCCCAAAGGGATTAGAGAGGATAGCCATTTTTTACGCCAAAGGGATTAAGAGAGGATAGCCATTTTTACCCCAAAGGGGTTAGAGAGGATAGCCATTTCTACCCCAAAGGGATTAGAGAGGATAGCCATTTCTA
>CAYPPG010000007.1:0-104587 GCA_964412555.1 uncultured bacterium | reverse complement strand
GGATTAGAGAGGATAGCCATTTCTACCCCAAAGGGATTAGAGAGGATAGCCATTTCTACCCCAAAGGGATTAGAGAGGATAGCCATTTCTACCCCAAAGGGGTTAGAGATGATAGCCATTTTTACCCCAAAGGGGTTAGAGATGATAGCCAGTGGGCATCGCCCCTGGAAAAATCAATAACCGAGAATTTCCACCCTGAAGGGGTGGCAGAAAAATATCTTCTTACCCCTTTTCTCCAATTTACCTTTCACCCCCTTGGTTTTGGATAATACATTACCGTTTAATTAGGTATATTTGATAATGAGATATCTTTACTGACCACAATAGGGGCAAAAACCGGAAGAAATTTGGACAGTTCCCTGTCGATACATCGCTCCGCGCGCCCCTTCGTACCGGCAATTGATAGATGCTTTTTGTTGCGCTTTTTGAATCAAAGAACGGATAGTATCTCGGTCTGTCCGGAATTGGCTTGAAGTAGGATGGAAGTGTATCTGATGAATCAATTCAGCGCTGAACCAATCCCCCGAACCGGCAGCATCCACGAATTCATGGCATTGAACCGCAGGAACGTGGTTCCAGGAATTTTCAATATTTTCATGATTGATCCGGTAGTGCAATCCTTCTTTTCCAAAGGTTTCGATTTCGAGGGGAAGGGAAATGGTATCCGTTATCTCTTTAGCGTGCGACATCTTTTCGGATGAATATTTGACGATATCGGCTAATTCCAAGCATTTTTGAAATATAGCCGTATCATCCATGCGATTGGGTTCGAAATAAACCATGGCGCCACGCGATTTGCATTCCCGGGCGAGAGATACGGACGCCAAAGAAACTCGATCGATATAGCATACTTCTATGTTTTTCGGTATTTCTTGAAATATGATGGATAAGGAATCCGGATCAACGGGAGTAAAATCGGCGAACCGGTTTGCACAATAGGGACATCTGTGAATGAACTGGTGACCGTCCTGTGTATTTCGTTGGATATAAATCGGTGTCGAATCTTCATCCCGGCGGGAAATGTATATCGTGTCGATATCACAACAATGGAGATCGCGGAAGACGAAATTTCCCGCAGCATCGTTTCCGATTCTCCCGATCGGGATCGCATTCCAACCGAATGATTTTAATATTGTCAAAACATTGATACAGGTCCCGCCGGTCAACAGTTTATAGTGAGAAGAGTTCTCTATTTCAATGGCATCCAGGCAAATTAAACCGGTTCCTACAACGAGCGGTGAAGAACTATTTTGACTCATGAAAACTTTTCTTACATTATTTCAAACTTACTTTAAGCACTACTTGATAAAGCCAGTAGCATACGTTATGTAATAAGCAGTAAGGTCTAACCTTACTGAATAGCGCATACACCGCCAGGGCAGATCTGACGTCTTGCCCTGGCTACCCTTTTTCAATTTTCACTCTCGTGCGCAAAATGAGTTAATTGCATTCGGCGACGAGCGGACCGGCCAATTCTTTCAAGAAGAACAAACGTCCGGGAAGAGTAGGCATGAATGTAGAGGGAAGCCATATACTCGGACCGTATCGAAGAGTGATCCAGAAACTCATTCCCTGCCACTGCATACCACGGCTGAGCGCTCCGTCACAACCGCCGATGATGCGGTCGGCTTTCAGAAACAAACCGGGACCGATGGTATTCGCATAGCACGAGACGAGTGTCGTACGGCTTTTGAAGCTGGTGATGGCATTTTGCTCAATCGTGAGCGGATGGAGTCGGGCGGCAATGCGATACGGTTGTTTTTTCCATTCTTCTTCCGTGAATTCTTCCGCAAAATGCGGTTCCCAGAATGCAATATGACAAACTCGCCCGATACCGAATACGACAACCAATCCCCCCCCTTGTTGGAGAATGCCTGCGATTTGTTTCGGGTAATTGGGCAAATCCTCTTTGCCGGCGAAGTGCCGTTGTTCCCCGGGAACGGTCAATTGACCCAAGGGACCATAAAAGGCTTCTTCCATCGCTCCCTGGAAAGAACCGGAGGCTTCCGGAGGAGTCGTGTCTCCTTCGGCATCCGACCATTCATCCATGTTGAAGCCGTGGACATGGTCACATTTGACCTGCCATTCGGTGAGAAAATAAACCGCCCATTTATACATTCCCATCGGGCCGACCGGTAGAATCAAAGCCAATGGCCGATTGGCATTACGGTAATCACGAATGGTTTTGGCAATTTCATGTCCCATCTTGGCGTCAAATTCATCGATCGTGTCACAGGGAACCGGTTTGAAGTCATTGTGCCACCAAGACTGTGGTTCGGTCGCTGAATCGGGGGAATTCTGGCAGCATTGATCGATTTTCTCCATATCCCATCCTTTGGGAAAGAATCCGTCGAGCATTGAACCTTTCAATGTTGAAAGCAAGGATATCTCCGACATTTCACACCTCCTTATAAACGATATTTTAAAGGGTAGCAAGGGTAAGCGAAGTCTACTCTTGCCATTTTACGTTCCACTACCAGTGCAGACTTGATGTCTTGCACTGGCTGCCCACACTCTTTGTTGGATCGCTCATTGATCAAGTTCGGGAACGATATTCAAAGCGCGTAAAAATGCAGGACCGTCTTTCATCATATCGATAACTTGAATCGAGCCTGTTTCATTTGGGTACGCATCTCACCAATGGCGCGGCATTGCGCCTCTCCCTTTTCCGTGATGCGGTAATATTCATCCTCGGTAAGTTCCACTCCCGATTTGGCATTATGAAGAGTTTCCGCATGGCGAACCAAAAAGATTCGCATCATATCTGGTTCAAGTGCGGGTAAACCTTGAATCGAATGAGTGTCACACCACCCACTAGCAACCAATAAGAGACTGCACACCCATAAAAAACAACATCGTGTTACTTTCATCCTTTTTGCACCTCGTTACACTTTATAGAGATATTGTGTTGATTGTAACCTAGTCTTTACCTCTTCATAAAGGGGTATATTGGAAGGTAGGATAAAGAAAAAGACGAGAGCATTATTGTTCGGAAAATGATCCGGAAACGACGACTTACGAAATTATTCAAAGGATAGATAACGATGATCGGAGAAATGGTCGAAATTCATTTGCTCAACGGAAAGCGATTTCTCGGAAAAGTCACGATGAAAGACCAAGACGGGTTGATTTTGTATTGTATTCCAGTCAAGGCATTGGAAAGCGTTCCTCCAGGGAAGGAGGCGATTCATGAAATTCGTGAAATGATGCACACCGTCTTTTTTCCGTACCGGCAAATTGAATACGTCGATATCGGAGGAGAACCGCTTGGATACGAAGCCATATACGCCAGCTGGTTTCAAGGACAACCGATTACGAATTTTTTCGAGAAAAAAGTTTTTTCGGCAAAAGATGGGGGGAATGGGGAGATGTGAGAGAGTGGAAAACATAGGATGGTTCGGATTACCAATCCGGACCAGGGAGACTTACTGGTTTTGTATCGACTCGTTGTTCGTCAGGCACTAAGGATGTATTGTGTATGAGATTGCTTTCTTCACCAAAAGAATTCATTTCGAAACTACGCACTGTTTCTTGCAAAGATTTTGCCTGGGCAGCCAATTCTTCGCTGGCAGAGGCCGATTCTTCGCTGGTGGCGGAATTGCGTTGCGTGATCTCATCCAATTGAGCAATGGCTTGTTGGACTTGCGTAGCGCTGTTGGATTGTTCTGTGCAATTCGACGTAATTTCCTGCACCAATTGTGAAGCGTTCTGAACACCAGGAACGACATTATCCATCAAATATTTTGCAATGGCTTCTGCCTGCTTGACACTTTCCTTTGAGAGTTGACTGATTTCTTTTGCCGCCTGTTGACTGCGTTCCGCCAATTTACGCACTTCCACAGCCACAACGGCAAATCCTTTTCCCAATTCACCCGCCCGCGCCGCTTCGATAGCAGCATTCAGTGCCAGCAGATTGGTTTGATCTGCAATATCGTTGATGATAGAAATTTGTTGGGTGATGTTTTTCATGGATCCGACAATATCCAGCACCGAGGATCCGCCTTCTTCTACTTCCAGTGCAGCGCGCATGGTCGTTTCATTGGTTTTTTGTGCATGATCCGCGTTCTGTTGAATGGAATTGGTCAGTTGTTGAATGGAGGCAGAGGTTTCCTCTAAACTCGAGGCCTGCTCCGTGGCACCGGAAGCCAAACTTTGTGAGGAAGAGGCCATTTCGTCTGCGCTGGCAGAAATTTGATCAGAGGCTTGTTGAATATTTCCCATGACGACATGGAGTCTTTCTTTTATTTCGTTTAAATTATCTGCAAGTTTTCCCCATTCATCGTGCTGATCGATTTGCAAGGATTGAGTAAGATTTCCTTCAGCGAGATACCGAGTAAACCGATGAATTTTCCGGATTTGAACCAGGAATCCTTTCGCAAAGAGAACGGCGATAATGACACCGATGACAAGAGCGGCAAAACTGATCCCTATTATCGATATTTTCACCCTGTGCGATGTTCCGGTTGCAGCATTTCGAATAGTTGCAACATGTTGGTAGGCCGTGTCTCGCATTTGTTGCAACAGTTCTTGCACTTTTTGAAGGGATGGCTTGGTTTGGGTTTGAAACACTTCCAATGCTTGATCTTTTTGATTCTTCCGTGCAAAAGTATTGATGGCGATCACGGATTGATGGAGAGCCTGATGCGGTTGTTCAATTGCGGAAAGAGACGGAGCCAATTCCGGTATCATTTGTTCCGATTTTTTTCGTTTTTCACCTTGCAGCCATTTCCCCAAGGCACATTTTTTAGGATCGGTTTCCACATCGATGAATGATATATCTTGCCGGGTAAACAAATCTTGTATATGCAATGTCCATTTCAGATGATCAATTTCCTGTTGATCCATTTCAGCAAGCAAATCGTAATGGCCGTTTAGTCGATCTATGCTTGAAGCCAATTGCTGAATCCCTTGATTTCCCCATAATGCAATGAAACAAAGGAGTACAATTTGTACACCGAAGCCGATGGCAAATTTAACATTGAAACTACTATTTTTCCATTTCATGATGTCACCCTTTTGATGCGATCAATAGTTACGCTCCTCGTGTTTTGAAGGAGGCCAAACGAATTCCGGATTAGCCTCCTTCACACGTTGAATGTATGCTTACTGAGTACTTTTGGTTACAACAAACTCTCCATATTCGTCTCCGCATTCAATCCCTTTGACTTGTTGGCATTGGAATGTACGCATTCCGGTTTTTCCGGTCGGATCGTATTCTCCGCCATAAGCAAGATCCATAAATGCTGCAGAAACACCGCGAATCATATAAGCGCTCATTTTGTTCGAACTGCCATACGAAGCCACATCGGATTCGTAATAATCATAGGCACGGACAACCATTTTTTCATTGGGAACCAACTCGATAATTTCACTTTTCGCCCATCCCCACGCGGTGAAAACCGCAAAGGCGCCGTGCAAGATATCTTCCGGCACTTTTTCCACCATCGGCTGAACGATTGCTTTCCATTCTTCCGATGTGATAATACCGTAGCCCGTGTGATAACCGCATTCATGAGCGGCGTTGACTAACAGCCATTCGGCGGATTCGAGCAATTCAGCCCCCACTCGGCGGGTTAACCGTTCGGCAAATCCGTTCCAGAACGCGGCGGGTAATTGGGTAATATACACATTAAATGCAGGGATTAATCCTTCTTCATTCCCTACGACCTTTACCTTTGACATGTTTTCGATGACTTGTTTGCGATTGATTGCCATTGTCGATTCCTCCTTTATCATTTGGCCACAACTTCAAATTTCGAGTGTTCTGATCCGGCGACAATGCTTTCCGTTTCCGAGACGTAATAAGAGCGGGTTGCTTTGCCAAATACGGCGCTGAACATACCGGCAATAAATCCACAAGTCATAAAATTGACCGGCTTGTCCCGTTGTCCCCATTTTTTGATCCATCCTTCATCCACATGCGAATGAAGCAATTCCACTTCACCGGATTCCGGACCGGCACAGAGAACATTCATCTGACCCAAACCGGTGGCGGCATAATACTGTTCGGCGATTGAAATTTTATCCGCCAATGCATCAATTCCATTTTTCTCGAAATAATTGGTGAAGAAATCGAAGAAAGTATCTTCTGCAACTTCGGCCAATAGTTGCTTGCCGTCCAACATTCCACAATCATCGGCCAAGCGCGAATAGAGGGTGGCATAATGATGGCAGTGAAGAACATGTACTTTGTCATTCAATGAATGACGGCAGGTTTTCGGATCGAACCGATGATCGAGTAGTATTTCCGTTTGTTTAAATTGTACCATGAAGGTTTCTCCTTTCCGTTTAACTGATGGGAGCGTCTTTTCCCGTCACTTCTTTCACGGCTGCTTTGAGTTTGGCAATGTTTTCGGGTGAATCCGGTTCGCTCGCTGCTTTCGCTGATGAAATTCCGGAAATAACGGCCAACCGCATCTTTGCCTCGACTCCACCGGACTGTTGTGCGAAATCGTACATTTGTTTTAATTTTTCGCCCATAAGTTGAATAACCTCCAATTCGTTGATGATGTTTCTTCTTCTTGTTCTTGAATCGTGATTAAAATTCCCACTTTACACGTATGCCCCAACTGCCATTGGCTTCATGGTTGAGAATACTTCCAAAATGACCATAGCCGGCAGAAAGCGTCAGGTGATCGTTGATGATATAACAAGTACAGAGTGTCCACCAATCATCTTCCCCTTCCACTAACCCTGGAATCGATTGATATTCATTCGGCTTCATCCGGTATTCACCACCGATGAGCCACCGATCCGTCAAGAAAACCATGACATTCCCTTCCACTGTACATTCGTACTTGTTCGTAAATCCGAGCAAGCCGAGATGAGCAGCTTCTGTGGCCCGTACGCCGACGTCGACCAAAACCGGCCGGGGGAATTGCGTAAATAATTTTGTGGCATAAAGGGTAAAATCGACACCATCTTCATCCTCGATGCCGATTCCAGTGAGTGTTCCTAGTAAGTCCTGATCAATTTCATCGATGGTATCGTTGTGTTTATAATGAACACCCGCTGTAAGCGCGGGGAGCCATGGCAAATCGAAATCACCTTCTTTCAACAACGAGAGACGAGCATTGAAATTGTATAATCCAACGGAATCGTCTTCGATGAGAAGGTTGGTTGCCCGCTCCACCGCTTGTGGTAAATCACCGATATCGAGAAGGTTGTAGGCAAATCCCAACTCCACTCGATCCCATAACGTCTCGGTCAGTGCAAAGGTGTTCAAGTTTCTTCCTTGCCCGAGATGCACATATGTATAAGCAAAACTGGGCAATCCAAAAATATCTTCCCCTTTTGCCGGATTGGTAAGATAGGCGGTGTATGTTGAAAAAATACCGCCATAACCTTCAATTCCAATCGCCGGAAGTGGAGGAGGAGCATCTTGAGCAAAGGAGGAAAGGGATAAGAAACTTCCACTGAAAACAACAATACAGACAACAATGACCATTGTATAACATGACTTCATCTGCACGCCTCCTAACAAATAAGTGAATCTCATAAATGACTAAATGAAACATTATGCCCGGAACAGATTTTCAAATTCTTGTTTCCTCACCTCCTTCTGTTTTTGGGGATAAATTGCACGGCAATTGTCTTCACCTTCTACCCCTTTTATTTGCAATCCATCTTTTCCCCGCACCCGAAAAAACGGGCGTGGAAAATCAGGAAAGTAATCCAATTCTCCCATCGCCTTCAATTGGAAGATGGTTTCACGGGTCCATTTCTCGTCGAAGGAATACCCGTAAATGGTGCTGCCGTCGAAGCAATCTTCTACTTTTTTTACTTCTAGAATCTTCATTCCGCTAACTTTCGTACAGCGGCAATTGCCGCTTGAATCTCTTCTTCCGTGTTAAATCCCGATGGACTAAGACGCACCGTTCCATGCGGTGCACTTCCAATTGCTTGGTGAATCAGCGGCGCACAATGCAGTCCGGATCGGCATAGAATCCCAAAACTTTCCGCTAAAATAAAACCGGTTTCCTCGACATCCCATCCTTCGATTCGAAACGATACGACGGGAGTGCGAGGAATCTCCGGAGCACCATCGAAAACCGTTATGTTGGGGATGGTGAAAAGTTCGTTTCGTAATTGATTCGCGAAGTGATTTGCTTTTGTTGCATGCGCGTGTCCTTCTTTTTTAAACCAGTGCAATGCGGCGACCATTCCGGCAAAACCAGGAATATTGGGAGTTCCGGCTTCCAAACGAATAGGCATATCTTTCGGATGGAACATAAGATCACTGCGTATACCGGTGCCTCCGACGAAAACTTGCTCCAAATCCAAGGGCGGATTGACATAAAGAGCACCTGTGCCGGCCGGCCCGTGGATCCCCTTATGTCCCGTAATGGCGATCAAGTCAGCATGAAGCGACGATGCTGAAACCGGGCTCAGTCCAAATGATTGAGAGGCATCCAATAAAGTTATCGCACCGGCTTGTTTGGCTTTTTGAAATAATTTCTCGACAGGATTTATTCGGCCAGTAACATTCGAGGCGTGGTTGATTACAACAAGAAACGGATTCTTCTCAAGAGCATTTGCATATTCCTTTTCATTCAACGAACCGTTTGAATCCAAACCAACAATCGTTAATTTCAACTGAGGGAAACGTTTTTTTAGATGATGAAGGGGGCGAAGTACGGAATTGTGTTCTGTAACCGTTGTGATTACATGTGTATCGTTATTCAGTCCAAGGCCTAAAATGGCTATGTTTAGGGCCTGTGTTGAATTTGAGGTTAGAATGATCCTTGACGGATCATCAATCTGCAAGAAATCTGCAATCCCCTTTCGACATTGGGAAATTGCATCACAGCGGCTGGATGTTACCCGGCCAGGATGAAAAGGAGGAGTGCGTAACGCTTGTTCGACCGCTTCATAGACACCTTCTGCACGAGGCCATCCACTTGCTGCGTTGTTTAAATAAATGCTCATTATTCCCCATCAATAACAGAATATCATCTTGTGTCTAATTTCCTCTCCACGCGATAACTGTGCCAATGTTAGGAATTTCTGATAATTAGGTGGGGAAATTACAATGAATTGTGCTAACTTGTTGAAATATTTTGACTTGCGGTGGATGGATTATAAATATATTTTATTTGACTTTTGTTGAATCGATAAATTGGTAACGTGATAGTAGTATTATAAGTTACATCGATATATTGAGTAACCTTTTCCGTTACAGAATATCGTTGTCGCAATCGAGGTGGAATCAATTATATAATGGGATCAATTCGATTTATTGATTTTTGCTGTGCTGTTTCAACTTCTCATAGAGTAATTCAAATGTCCTTTCCCGATCAATCTGATAAATTCTCACCATCTTTCCATGTTTCCGATTGTGAACATAATTCATATCCCAATTCACTTCCGGCGCATCCACGATTTCATAATATACGAGATTGGGATCAGCCAATGCTGCAATATCCCCCAAATCGTAAAATCCTTTGGCCGGAGACTGATACCAATCTTTTCTTGAACGAAATTCATGTAAATACTTTCCCAAGTCGCCGTATGGATACATTCTTTCTTTCGATTCGTCCATCGGGCAGCGGAGATATGTGCCGGTGTCGAAGAGGATGAGAGGCAAGTCGGAAGTAAACAGAATGCGCACGGCTTTCAAGTCGTTATAGGCGTTGAAATTCCAACACTTCACCGGCCATTGTGTTCGTCCGTGCCAGAAGACAACGACACGATCCTTGATTTCCGGACGTTTCAGATATGCGGAAGCGATATCCGTAGCCGGCCCCAGCAAGACCACATATAATGGCCTCTCAGGATCGCCATTCATAGCACGGTCGATAATGAAATCGATCCCTTCCGATTCCACCGGCACTTCGCTGTATTGGAACGGATCTGCGCCACGCTTTACCGGAAATTTACCCGCCATCCCCGCTTTTTCCATAACGGTTTTGATAGCCTTGATGGATCGGTTCACACCATCCGGCCCTCCGGCATCACCAAAATGAGCGCCGATGAATCCTTCAATCTCGAATCGGTCCGTCGACAAAAGCGCCAAAGCGATGGCGTACAAATCATCGATCTCACACGCCGCATCCGTATCGATGATGACACGAAGTGTCTCTTCCTGCGGCGGAAACTGCGGAACTTTCCTTTCTTCGCATTGGCATACAATCGGTGACAGAACGATTCCCCAAAAAAGAAACTTCACATAATTGTTGAACATGAGATTGGTCCTTTGATGAAATTATTGTTTAGTCGGATTCAACCAAAGTCTTGGCCTTTTATCTCCATCAATCCTGGTCATCCTACAATCCGGCCTATCCTGATTCAGACAAAAAAATTAAGGATTTAGTTGATTTTCCCACAATTCCACCGGCGAATACTCTCCGGCATGATTCGCTCCGATGATATCCAAATCGCCGTCGTTTCCGATATCACCAACATACGTATCATGAGTTCCTTTTTTCGAAAGAATATGTTTGTGAAACGATTTTCCTTTCCCCTGATTGATGTAAACCATCACTTCATCAGGATCCTCTCCCTGATGCATTTCCGCTGTGACGATATCCGGATCACCGTCATTGTCCATATCTGCAGCAACTAGTGAATGGTAGATACATTCGACGTTTTCTTCGATTCGATGTTCCTTCCAGTTCTCTTGGACCGGATCGTTTGGCGCTTCGAACCAGGCAATTTTGTAATAATTCCCTCGTAATTCGGAAGGAGTCAACGCGATGTCCATTCGGCCGTCCAGATTGAAATCCGCAACATCCACCGATGCGCTGGGATGCCACTCGGCAAAAGAATGTTCGATCCATTCTCCATCCAGGATTTTCTGGGTATTCTCAAACCAAATCCCCCCGATCACGATATCGGGATCCCCGTCGCCGTCGAGATCGGCAAGAACGATACCTTCTCCATGAGGACAATGGATCATGTGTTCCTTCCATTGATCCGGATTCTCTTGCATCCAAATATGAATTTCATTGCCTTTCTTCGTCCCGAAGTCGGATTGATCGCGGGTAACCACATCCAAATCACCGTCGCCGTCGAGATCGCCGACTTCCACATCGTGCGTTCGGTGATCGGCGATTTGATGGGCTTTCCAAGGACCTTTTTGGGGATCACCGTTTGGCCTGGGATTCTCATACCAAAAAGTACCCCCCATTACAATATCCAAATCTCCATCTCCATCGATATCGCCAACTTCTCCGTCCACGGTCTTATAACCGCCTTCGGCAATCACGGTTTTTGTCCACTCCGGATAGGTGTACCATAACAATGGGCTTTGCGCTCCGGCGATGATAATATCGGGAAATTTGTCTCCATCCAAATCCCCAATAATTTTTGTATAAGGCCGTGTGGGTTGATTGTCATCGACGATGACATGACGAAACGGAATTTCTGCAGAGGTCGATAGCGCTAGGCTTGCGCCCAACACCATGCTGAGTACCGATTGTTTCATGAGTTTCCAATAACCTTTCATGTCGATCTCCTGTTCTTTTAATAGAATCGAGCTGAAAATACAACAGTCTTAGTGCACTAAGCTACGGTAAACGAAAATGTATCGCTTCGTCAAGCCTTTTTGACAATTTGTGATTTTCGCCTTCATGGAATGAACGGATAAGAATTGATCAAATTCCAATTTGAATGTACATTACTCACAATGTGCAACATGTTTCTCATCTCGTTAAAAAGTGGTTTAAATATTTAATTATATAGTATTTTGTTGATCCGGATCATCCCTTTCAGGGGGAAGAATATGAAACCAAAAATTGTCGTTGTCGATGATGATGCTACAACTCGCCTGCTTCTCGAAACTCATTTGACCAAAGTGGGGTATTCCGTCCATTGCGAGGAAGATGCGGCAGGCTTACGCAATACTTTGAATCATTTGGAATTCGATCTTTTATTATTGGATATTTATCTTCCCGATGGGAACGGAATCGATCTGCTCGAGGAAGTGCATGAAGGCCTTCCCGATGTACCGGTCATTATCATTACTGCCCATGGGAGTATCGAAAAAGCCGTCGAAGCAATGCGGAAAGGAGCATACGACTTTTGTCCCAAACCCATCGACTTTAACCGCATCAATGTGTCCGTCAAAAACGCTCTCGAGAGCAGCGCCTTAAAAAAGCAGGTCACAACCTTTCAACGCTCTCACCGCAACCAATTATGTGATCTCCTCGGTATCAGTTCAGAGATGCAAGTTATATTCCGTATTATAGAAACCGTGGCGCCGACAAATGCGCCCGTGATGATTACGGGAGAAAGCGGCACCGGAAAAGAACTGGTTGCCCGCGCGATTCATCAACTCTCCCCCCGCAAAAATCGTGAGTTGGTTGACGTCAACTGTGCCGCCATTCCCAAAGAATTGATGGAAAGCGAACTGTTCGGCCATGAACGCAATGCCTTTACCGGCGCCAACAACCGTTATATCGGCCGGTGCGAGCGCGCCCACGAAACCACTCTCTTCCTCGATGAAATTAGTGAAATGGATATCAATTTACAGGCGAAATTGCTCCGTTTTCTACAGGACTTTACGTTTTACCGTGTTGGGGGTAAAGACAAAATCACTTCCGATACCCGCGTGATTTCCGCAACCAATCGCGATCCTCTCGAAGCGATCAAAACGAACCATCTTCGTGAAGATTTATATTATCGCTTGAATGTCGTTCGGATTCCGGTCCCGCCGTTACGGGAACGCCGCGAAGATATCCCCCACCTCGTCGATTATTTTATTCAAAAATATAGCGAACAAAACGGAAAGCGATTTGAAGAGATCAACAATGAAGCACTGGATATGCTCTGTGTCTATTCATGGCCGGGGAATGTGCGCGAACTGGAAAACTGCATTCATCAAGCCATTGTATTGAATGATGGGTTGACACTCACCCGGGAGATGCTCCCCGAACCGGTGCGCACAACAACTATGGAACAAATCGATCATGACCGCCCGGAAACCATTTCTCCTCCCATAACAGCGAAAACAATGGTGGAATCTGAGAAAGAATCGGGGAGTCACATCGTTCCTCTTGAAGATCTCGAACGCCGCGGCATCGAAGAAGCGCTGAAAAGAACCCAAGGAAACGTATCCAAAGCCGCCGCCGGTCTCCGCGTAAGCCCCGCCACCCTGTACCGCAAAATTCGCGATTACAACCTTATATTGAAGAACTATAAATGATGCCAAGGCACAAAGTGAAAAATTGTGGTGCGGACATCCTGTCTGCACAAAGTCAAAATTGTGGTGCGGACATCCTGTCTGCATAATATCCGTCAGTTTCAAATGGAAATCATATCTGCCTCTTCCAACATCTTTCGAAATACGTTCGCATCTCTCCGAATACACTCAATGGATTTCTTCCGCTCCTCTTCTTCTGACTTCGCGGGAATATCATATTCAAAATGCATCGACATCGGTCCGGAAAAGCCGGCCTCCTTCAACATGGATAAGACTTGCGGCCAAGGAGTCATGCCTTCCCCGACCGGCGGATGAGTCATACGCCAACGTCCCTCTTGCTTGACCCATTGACTGTCTTTAATCGCACACATTTTGATTCGGTCCGCCAACAGTTTAAAATTGATCTCCCATGCGCCATACCCACCTTCGGCGACCGCATGAGCGGCATCGAAATTACACCCAATCCACTCCGGATCAATTCCTTTTAACATCTCGTAAATATCCCACATTGGCGCTCCGATATAGTTATGTCCTGAATGATTGTGATAACCGGCTCGTACATTATACATTCGGTTGAATTTTTCTAATTTCTTCAATTTGGTATTCCATTCTCGCAGCTGTGGCAAAATTTCACGTTTTGGGTCATATTTCCACGAACCGATGCGATAAAAGGGAATCCCTAACTCTGATGCCGTTTTCAAAATAGCATGCGTGGTCTTGTCATCCGGATCGGCTATTCGTGTTGTGATCATCATGACATCCAAACCAGCACCCCGAATTGCTTTTGTGGCTTTCGGTAAATCTCTTTCGACATTTTCCGGCAAAACATGGCCTTTCGGTCTTACAGTCAGATCCACGCCGGTAAAACCGAGCTGAGCCGTTGTCTCGGCCAGCTGCTCATAATTCATCCATCCCAAGTGTTTTGAAAATAAACACAACGAACATTTTTCGTTCGTTTTTTTCATGGCAAAAGAAGTGTTCAAATTTGAAACGATACTTCCGGACAAAACTCCCGCAAGAAACAAACGCCGATCCACGTGAAAAAAATTTGTTCTCTTTTGCAAATTCCTATGACTAGTGTCGTTCATGGTCAAATCCTTCCTTCATAATTTACTTCCTATTCTTCACAAATCCGCTCTCTGCACAAGTGCTTGAATCAGATGGAAATTATTACATTATCTATTTGAATTTATTGATCTAAAGTAGTGTGATCGAAAAAAAGATATGGCAAATCCTTATTCTTATGCTATAATATTATGATCTTTTGTTGGGGCGTATCATTTTGATACGCTTTCGATTCATTATTACACTTATGAATCATGGGCCCTTTTGATTGCCTTTGTGCGTAGTTTCAATTTTGACAAATCAATCGATGATTTATCAGATTTGAAAAATTCGAATCTGGATATGGAAAAGAGATATTCTTCGATTGATTTGTAAATATACTATCGGAAATGCCGGTAAATGGTTCTTCGTGCAAAGTAATCTATTGAGTTACTTATGCCTACGGTCATTGGTTATAGTAATGTCTTTGATTACAAAACACTGAAATCTCACCTTGGATCACAGAACATTCGCTTCACTAAATTGCGTCTAAAATGAACATTACTGTACCAATTTGGAACAGTAAAATCGAGAAAAATGAGATAGAAAATGTTCTTATTTGCATGAATGACTAATATACGGAGGATTGAGAATGATGGTACAATACTTGCATATATTACTTAATGATCTTCTCTATAAGAAACGAGGTTAACTGAGAAAGGTATATTTTTATGATTACGACCAGAGACCATGAAATCAATGAAGAACTGAAGGGAATCAAACTACTCGATGATACTGTTGAGGTAGCGATTGACCCTATTCTAGAGGAATTAGAGGAGATCGATGAGAATGAAATGGGCGAAATTCAAAACGTCCGCCGTTCTCGTACGGGAGATCGATTTACCTATAATCCTGTGAAAGAATATCTCCGGGAAATCGGGAACTACTCCCTTCTGACTCGGGAAGATGAAGTCGAGATCTATCAAAAAATGGATCTTGGCCGCCGCTACTTGGCGGAAGGCTTTTCTCATTCCCGATATGTGATCAGCGATTTAGAAAAATTGGTTGATGATTTGGCGACCGGAGAACGTTCTCCTCATGTCACGATGAGAAATCCGGATGCTGGAAAAGCACGGCGCAAGACTGAATTGGCAAAGACCGTCAAAGAAATGAAGCGCCAAATTCGGATCATTAAACAAGGATTCCGTGAAGAAGATGAAGGAAACCTTTCACAGCGTCAGCTTGATAACCGCTACAAAAAATGGATGGGTATCATTTACAATATGGACCTGGACGTCAATGCGCTCTGGCGATTGGCCAAAGGATTGCGTATGGCTTTCCTTCGCATGAAACATGCGAAAACGCCTTCTGAAAAGAAGAAAGTCGCTGCTGAACTGGGAGATACCCCCAAACGCCTCGGTGAATGTTACAAAACTGTACGCGAAGGATTGAAACAGATTCGCGAAGCTCGCCAGGCAATGATACGCGGAAATTTGCGGCTGGTTGTCTCTGTCGCAAAACGCTATAAACACTGCGGCATTCCTATGCTGGATTTGATCCAAGAAGGAAACCTTGGCTTGACGCGCGCCGTTGATAAATTTGATTATACGCGCGGCACTAAATTCAGTACCTACGCAGTATGGTGGATTCGACAAAGCATTTCTCGCGCCGTGAAACAACAGCGGCGTACGATCCGTCTCCCGACCGGCGTCACCGATCAGATCGCCATGGTTGAGCGGACCAATACCGAACTGACCCAATTGATGGGACGTGATCCCACGGTTCATGAGATTGCTGCCCATCTGGGCATGGAAGAACGCCGAATCATCGACTTGATGGGTTGGCAACAGGACCCCGTCTCTCTCGAAACTCCTGTTCGGGAAGATCGTGAAACCACCATCGGGGAACTGATTAAAGATGCCAGTACGATCGAACCCGAAACGATCCTGTCGAACCGGGTCTTGAGAAAACGGATCGAAGATATCCTCTGTCAGTTGTCGGAGCGGGAAGAAACGATTCTTCGCCTTCGCTATGGATTGACTGACGGGAAAGTTTGGAAATTGGGTGATATCGGGAAACGATTTGGAATTACCCGGGAACGGGTACGCCAAATCGAACAACGCGCTATCCGGAAACTGCGTCACCCGCTTCGAAGCCGCGAAATTCGCGATTTTCTGAACTGATGTATGGTTACTTACTGGGGTAGCCAGGGCAAGACGCCAGGTCTGCCCTGGTGAAAGAGAGCGACAAGCAAAGGGAGATGGAAACATCTCCCTTTTTCATTTTCGAGAATGAGATGGAGTGAACTTGAACAGGTAGGAAATTTCAATAATACTCAAAAAATTTCTTGTATTTCTTCATCGATGTCCGGGCTTTTCTTTTCGCTTTGAATTCCGAATGAGCGATAAGCCGTCTCACGATCTTGTAAAATTTCAATGATTCTATCGAGTCTTGTCATCTCGAATACACCGACAACATTGGGACGAACATTGGTAATTTTCAATTTCCCGCCCTTTTTTTCTAATTGCTGGAAAGTCGTGATGAAACAGCCTAATACCGAACTGCTTACATATGTTACATTCTCCAAATCAAATAAAATATGAATTCGTCCTTCTTCGATTATTTCATTCAAATATTCGCGAATGGCTTCCGCATCGCGAAGCTGCTCTTCCTCATTGAACGCTAAAGTGGTTACATGTTCGTGATCGATTCGTATCAGTGACATCCACACATCCTATCACATAATGGTATAACAAAATGAATTTGTATGTATAAATAGATTACAGTCAAATAGATCAATATGTAAGAAGTATCAATCATAATTGGTCTCATTTCATATGGGCTAACCATAAAAACTGTGCAAATGATATAAAAGAAAACACTAGAAAGGAAAATGATGAAAGCATTACGATTTACAGAGAACCGGCTCGAATTGGATCACAATTATCCGGAACCTGCTCTCGAGAACGGAGAAATAGCAATCCGAGTTCAAATGGCAGGAATCTGCCGCACAGACCTCGAATTGACAAAAGGATATATGGACTTCGAAGGAATTCTCGGGCACGAATTTATCGGTATCATCGATTCCGATCATGCTCCCTGGCCACGCGGTACCCGAGTTGTAGGAGAAATCAACGCAGGCTGCGGGAAATGTGAATTATGCCGAAAAGGACTGGAACGGCACTGCCTTCAACGTTCGGTTCTCGGTATTCTCAACCGCAACGGTTGTATGGCGGAACGCTTGGCTTTGCCACCCGAAAATCTCTTTATGGTTCCTGATTCTGTTACAGTTGAAGAAGCCGTGTTTACAGAACCTTTGGCAGCTGCTTTGGAGATTTTCGAACAAATTCATGTCCAACCCACGGATCGGATTTGCATTTTGGGCGATGGGAAATTAGGGCTTCTTATCGCTTTCGCCATCGCATGCCGCCATAGCCGGGATACTTTGCTGATCGGCCATCACAAACAAAAACTCGATGTAGTCAAAGGATACGCCAAGGGAATGCTGGAAAACGAGATCGACGAATCAATGCATAAGCAATGGGATGTCGTTGTCGAAGCCACAGGTTCTTCTCAAGGTCTGAAACAATCCATGGCATTAGTCCGCCCCCGCGGGACTATTGTTTTGAAAAGCACCATGGCTCACGCCGAAGCCCTCGACCTGACACCTCTTGTGATCGATGAAATCACGGTTGTCGGTTCCCGATGCGGCCGTTTCGCACCTGCTCTCGATCTTTTATCCACTCACCAGATTCCGGTAGAAAGGTTGATCGAAGCCGTATATCCCCTTGAACGAGCCGAAGAAGCCTGGAGCCACGCCTCAAAAACCGGAGCAAAAAAAGTACTTTTACAAATTCATGAGGGATAATGTTTCAACTGGTTATTCTTGCCTTTGCCTGGATCCTGTTCTGTTTTCTACACAGTTTCCTGATCTCTCCCTCTGTTTCTTCCTTTTTTCAGAGGCGAATGAGGAACGGCTTTGTTTATTACCGTTTAATCTATAATTTTGCCAGTCTCATGACTCTCACTCCCATTTTGCTCTATTGGCAGAGCCTCGAATCGGAAATTGTTTTTGAGTGGAGTGGGAATTGGATTGGGCTGCAGTTTTTTTTGTGGATACTCGCAGCTGTCTATATCGTGGGTGGATTCATAAGTTATGATGGTCTGGATTTTTTGGGGTTTCGGCAAATTCGAGAGCCGCAAAGCATGAACGAAAAACCGGAATTCAGAACTCGTGGAATTCATCGCTATGTCCGTCACCCTTGGTACGCCGCTGTCTTGATTCTCGTATGGGCGCGCGATCTGAACCTAGCCGATTTGGTAACCGCCGTGATCTTGACCCTCTATATCTTTGTTGGAACTTGGCTGGAAGAACGCAAAATGATCTCTAGTTTTGGAGAAGAGTATCGAAAGTACCGCCGGCAAGTCCCCGCCTATTATCCTTCTATGAAGCTTTTTCGGTAACTTTCGCAGAATACTTCATGACATTGATCCAAAGAACATTGATATCCGATGGAAAAATTCCCGGTATCCGCCCCGCCTGCCCTATCGTCGCCGGCCGCACCCGGTTGAATTTCTCCTGCGCTTCTCTCCGCATCCCTTCCAGTTTGTAATAATCCAGCTCAGCGGGGATCCTGCGCTTGTCGGCTTTTTTGTCTTCTTCGATTTTTTTGATTTGGCGCTCGATGTATCCTTGATACTTGGTCTCGATTTCCAGTTGTTCCAGTACCCTTGGATGATTTTGTGAAATATCCACATCGAATCGGGGCAATAAATGTGTCGTCATATTGGTACGCCGCAAAATATGCAACAGCGGAGTGGGATGAGAAATTTCCCCCAACTCCAGTTCCTTGAACAAATCCCGAATCGGCTCCCGTGGAACGATGACACGCTGCCGCAGCTCTTCACGCAGTTTTTCCATATCCCGCTTCCAGCCGATGATTTCCTCTTTCCATTCCCTTGGTACCAATCCCAGATCATGAGCACGCTCCGTAAGCCGGAAATCCGCGTTATCTTGACGGAGCAATAAACGATGCTCGGCACTGGAGGTGAAAAGTCGGTACGGTTCCTCGACCCCTTTCGTCACTAAATCATCGATCAACACCCCGATATAGGCTTCTTCACGCCCTAAAATGAACGATTCTTCACCTCGAATCTGCAGCACGGCGTTGATCCCGGCGATCATCCCTTGCGCCGCCGCTTCCTCATAGCCGGATGTCCCGTTGATCTGCCCCGCAAAGTACAAGCCTTTGATACGTTTTGTCTCCATCGAAGGATACAAATCCTGCGGATTGGAAAAGAAATACTCCACGGCATACCCCGGCTTGACGATTACCGCCCGCTCCAGTCCGGGAATGGTATGAATATATTCTTCCTGCACATCCAGCGGAAGGCTGGTGGAAATCCCATTGGGATAGACCAGATTCGACTCGAGACCTTCCGGTTCCAAAAACACTTGATGAGACGTTTTATCGGGAAAACGATGTATTTTGTCTTCGATCGACGGACAATACCGCGGACCGACACCGGTAATTCTGCCGGTATAAAGCGGAGAACGATCCAAACCTTTGCGAATCGCGTCCGCTGTCCGTTCGTTCGTGCGAGTGATGTAGCAGTCGATCCTGTTTTGAACTTGAACTTCGGGATGGAAAGAGAAGGGAAGAGGCGGCTCATCCCCAGGCTGTTTTTCCAACGAGGAATAGTCGATGCTATCCTTCGCCAAGCGCGCCGGAGTTCCCGTTTTCAACCGTCCAAGTTCGAAACCGAGAGAGGTTAAATTTTCCGCCAAAACAAGAGAAGGACTATCATCGATACGCCCACCGGGAACCGTATTCAATCCGAAATGCAGCAGCCCGCCGAGAAATGTTCCCGGAGTGAGTATCACTTTCCGCGCATACAGTTTATTGCCTTGCCGGTCCGACACCCCAATGACTTCGCTATTGTTGACCAACACAGAAGAACCTTCCCCTGCCAGCAAATCAAGATTGGCAGTTTCCTCCAATCGTTCTCTCATTACCACTGAATAATAAGGTCGATCGGATTGAGAACGCGGCGAGCGCACCGCCGGACCTTTCGAAGCGTTCAACATCCGAAAATGAATCCCAGCCTTGTCAGTAATATACGCCATAATTCCCCCAAGCGCATCGATTTCCCGCACCAACTGCCCTTTGGCCTGCCCCCCCACAGCCGGATTGCAGGACATCTTCGCCAGCGCGTCGAGATCGAATGTCAAAAGCGCCGTCTTGCAGCCCATATTCGCAGCAACCGCCGCTGCCTCACACCCGGCATGGCCGCCACCCACAACAACTATATCGTAATCATATTTCATAATCAGTCGGAGCGCGGGCATCCCTGCCCGCATCTTTCAACGAGAATATTTTCATCCATGCCACCGAGACGCCGGCGCTACACCGTACCACCGCCATCCTGCCGGCATTGGCACAGATGCCGCCGAGACGGCGGCGCTACACCGTAATGCCGGCATCTTGCCGGCATCATTAAATATAATAGCACCCACAGATAAAGAATGAACGAATTCAAAGATAGGAAATCTGTCAAATCAACAAGTAGATCAGTATAAAGTAAAATTAACCCCACACCCCAAAGGCCGCATTTCTTCGAATTTCTCCCCCTTTTCATTCAAGAAAACATAAACCGCAGTTTCCGTAGTCAAAGTAATATCCGGAATCTGATCCCCATTCATATCTCCAGTAAGAATACTTTTCGCTCCCTCCGGCATATCGAACGTCGCAATCCGTTTGCCTTTCTGATCATACAATCCCCGCGAATCGGCGATCACGAATTCATCGAATCCATCACCGGTCCAATCGATCAGCGTATGATGGCGGCAGTAATCGGACACAATCTGCGCCAAATGATTCCCCTTTTCATCCAAAAACCACATCGGGCTTTCCCCTCTAGGCCGATGATCGATGTCAACCAAAATTTGGGGACCTTCAATTTCAGGGAAAATTCTCCCGATGTTGATCGACTCGAAATGATGCCCTGTCACTTCCCACATCGTATTCCCGAGTCCGTCAACAACGGCGATATCGTTTGCCCCACACAAAGTGAGTGCCAGACGATACTCTTTCGGAGTCTTTCCTTTTTTTAAGACACGGCAACAATCGAGATGCCCCCGTCCTTGATCGACTTTCTCCGATTCAAACACCCATCGCACGGAACCGTCTGAGTTTAATAGAGCATAACCGGCCATAATTTCATCCCTGCCGTCATTGTCGAGATCAAGCGGCCGAGGTTGATGAGCGGTACGATAGCCCCCGGGATTTTTGACAGTCCAAAGCAAGTTCCAATCATAATCATACGCCCATATTTGGCTATACCGGGTTTTGACCAGGACATCCCGCGGAGGTGAGTGAGGATTTCCGCTAAGATTAGCGAAAACCAGACAATCGGTCGCGTCTTCGGGCAGAGGTAATTTCCGCTTGATCTTGCCGGTAGTTCCGTCAAATTCGATCAGAGCACCATCGGCACAGATGATCACTTCCACCTTCCCGTCATCATCCCAATCATGAATCTGGCATGCGACATCATGATGCCAAATTCGGCGGCCGATATCCGGATTCCCCCACTTCCAGATAACACTTCCATTCAACCGTTGAGCGACAACCGTGCTGGTATAATGTACATCGTTCTCATTGACATTCCGGGCGCTAACGATATCGACATTGCTGTCTCCATCCACATCCCCGGTCACAACCCACAAACCACCATATTTCTCATCAAGATCGATTGTTTTCCACGGCGCAATTAGCCTTGCCTTTTGCGGTTCTTTTCCCGTGTCAACCGTATCGAATATAAGGTTGTCATTACTATTCCCTATACCCGCCACAAGAATAAAACAAACGAATAAATAAAAACGTATCCTATCCATTTAAGAAACCTTCCTCACTCTGGGAGCGCAATCATCCTGCCCGCATCTTTCCCCCACTGGGAGCGCGGGCATCTTGCCCGCATCTTTTATCGCGTGCACTAAAATCAATTCAATTATAGACATGACAGGAACAATTAAAAAAGTGTCAAAGAATAAAAGAAAGAGAATGCATGATGCTACGGCATAAAGTCAGAAATTGTGGTGCGGACATCCTGCCTGCACAAGAACCTATCACCGCAATCTATACTAGGTTCACAACGAAGGCCATACCTTTTTACACTCTCCACTAAAAAGGCTTGACATTTTTATCGAGAATGACAAAATGCTCTTCGTGATATGAAGATAACGTTCGCAATTGCGAAAATACCATTAAAATAGTGTTATACTTTTCTCGAGGTTAACCCGGCCTGCCAATGGCAGATTGGGGTAATTTTGTTTGGGTAAAGTTACGGAGATTTTTGTATGAAAAATAAGAAAATTTATTGGGTTGGCTTGTTGGGTCTTATCTTTTCGATTTTCATTTATGTTTTTATGTACGGTGGACTTTTTCCGGATGACTTCATCTATGAAATTCAAGAGGATTCCACAATTAGGATCAAAGGACACAAAAAAACCGCTGCGGAAGTTGAAGAACTCCACATCCCATATGCCATTTATTTCAAAAAGGTAACCGCAATTGACCGCGGCGCTTTTAAAGAGTATCGCAACTTGACTCATCTTTCGATTGCCAGTTCGGTCAAAAGCATTGGTGATTTGGCATTTTCGTATTGTGGGATACAGGAATCCGTGACTTTGCCTGCCTCGTTGGAAACGATCGGACGGAGTGCTTTTGAAGGGTGTCTTAAACTCGAAAAAATTAATATACCTTCTCGCGTGACGACAATTGGAAATAATGCCTTTGAAAACTGCGCTCTTACTCATATAAAAATACCGGCAAGTGCTACGGAGATAGAGGAGGGCGCATTCAACAATTGTTCTTCCTTGACTGCCATTGAAGTGGATGAAGGCAATCCGGCTTATTCCAGTCACCAAGGCGTTTTATATGATAAAAACCAATCCACCATTCTTCTTTGCCCTCCCGCTAAAGAGGGGGAGTATACCATTCCTGATCAAGTGACGGCCATCGCGGATCACGCATTCTCAGGATGTAGGAAACTAACCCGCATCACCATTCCGGAAAGCGTGATTTCTATCGGAGACGCTGCATTTTCGGGTTGTAGCAGCTTAATCAGCATTAACTTGCCTAAGAACTTGACCGCGATTGGGAAACGAACATTTAGTGGTTGTGAAAGTCTACCGAATATCATACTTCCAGAGAGCGTGACAACTATAGGTCCCTCGTCGTTTAGCGGTTGTAAAAGCTTAACCCGTCTCACATTGCCGGAAAATGTGACATCAATTGAAGAAGGCGCTTTTTCGGCGTGTGATAGTATTACCAGCATTACTCTTCCTGCTGAAATTACATCCATTAGCGATTTTTTATTTCAGCGATGTGAAAATCTAACAAGCGTTGCGATTCCTGAGCATGTCAATGCCATTGGAAAGTATTCATTTTTGAAATGTAAAAATTTGGAAAGCCTTACTCTTCCAGATCGAGTGACGGCCATTGGCGCTTTTGCATTTTCCGAATGCAGCAATTTAACCAACATCAATATACCGAAGAATGTGAAAATCATCGACGAGGGAGTCTTTTCCCAATGCGAAAAATTACCGGAATTATATCTACCCCACGGGATTTTAGCGATTGGTAAAAGGGCGTTTTCTGGATGCAACGATTTGCAGTTTATTAAATTCCATCCGAATGTGCGAACCATTGACAATCAAGCCTTTTCCGACTGTAAGAATTTGGCGATGGCATATTTCCGCGGAGACGCACCAGCGAAGTTGCCTAAAGATGTATTTGAAAAAACTCACAAAAACTTCACCATTTGTTATTCCTCGGATGCCAAGGGATGGACGGCGCCCGAGTGGAATGGGCATAAAGCCTGTCCCATGAACCGTTTTGAAATTCCAAGCCATATGACTCGTATCCCTGAGAATATGTTGAATGGGTGTGAAGACATCAACACCATCACGATTCCGGAAGGGGTAACGGAAATCGGAAAAGCATCCTTTTATAGGTGCAGTAATTTAACAAAAGTAACACTTCCCAAAACGGTAACTCGTATTGACCCATATGCATTTTCCGAGTGTGAGAAACTGACGGATATTCAAGTGGATGACGCCAATCCGGCATTTTCCAGTCTGAATGGAGTGCTTTTTGATAAGAAAAGAACAAAAATTATATGTTGCCCCAGCGGCAAAAGCATGCTGTATCAGATTCCGGAAGGGGTAGTGACGATTGGTGAATACGCCTTTTGGGAATGTAACGAATTGAAAATTATCCGGATCCCCCAAAGTGTTACCCAAATCCAAGCCGCCGCCTTTTGTGGCTGTAAAAATCTGTTTCAAATCAATATTCCCAGTGGTGTAACCGCTATAGGACGTTGGGCTTTTCAAAATTGTGCAGATTTAAGCGCGATTACAATACCCGACGGGATAACAACAATCAATGAAGGAACGTTTTATGGTTGTTTAAATCTCTCGGATATCAAATTTCCCGCGAATGTGATAAAAATCGGGGATTTTGCCTTTCAAGGTTGTCGTGGATTGACACACCTCACAATTCCCCATCCAGTAATTTCGATTGGAAAAGGCGCATTGGGAGATTGTAGAAACCTGACGAGTCTCACCTTACCCGAACAGTTGCAAACCATCGGAGAGAAAGCCTTCTTCGGTTGTGCTGAAGTAAGGAGTGTGAATATTCCGCAAGGGGTAAAATCGATTGGAGAATATGCATTTTGTAATTGCGGGTCGTTAACCCATTTGACGATACCGGCAAGTGTCAGTGAGATTGGAGAAGGTTTTCTCGCAGGATGCTCTCAACTAAACCAATTGACACTCGAAGAGAACGATACTTATGTCTTGTCAGATGATGCTCTGTATGATCAAGCAAAAACAACACTCCTCTATTGCTCTCCCTCAGCCTCACAGACTTTCAACATTCCAAATAGCGTAACTCGGATCGGTAATGGCGCTTTTGGCGGCTGTAAACATCTAACAACCATCAACATTCCGGAAAGGGTTTCTGAAATTGGACGGAATGCGTTTGATGGATGTGTGCAATTAACCCATATTACAATTCCAGATCGGGTAACTCAAATTGGTCCCGCTGCTTTTATACTATGTGAAAATCTAACGAGTATTACTCTTCCCGATCGGCTCTCAGTAATCAATCATTCAGTTTTTGGGCATTGCAAAAAATTGAAACAAATCAAGATTCCCAATCACGTAACGTATATCGATGATAACGCGTTCAAATATTGCGAAGAACTTGAAATGGTGACACTCCCCTCTCAACTCACGTATATTGGTAGGGAAGCATTTCAAAATTGCACGAAGTTGAAAAATATCAATTTCCCCAAAAATCTTACGTATATCGGAAAGGAATCTTTTTATGGATGTGCAGCGATAGAAAGCATATCTATTCCTGAACGCATTACGAGAATTAACTGGGGATCTTTTGCAGAGTGTTCGAATCTTTCCAATGTAATTATCCCTGATTCGGTTACCGTGATTGGTGATCGGGCGTTTCAGGGATGTGATGCATTGACGAGTATAACGATACCGGCAAATGTTAAATATATGGGCGCGGATGCATTTTCTTTCTGTCGTAAACTGTATGGCATTTTATTTACAGGAGACGCGCCAATCATGTACTGTAACGGCAATTTAATGAAATATGCATACTCGCATCTCCCGTTTCAGAAGTTTTGTATTTATTATCAAAGGTACGCCGAAGGATTCACCACTCCATTATGGCATGGTTTTAAAACTCAAGCGGTTAATGACATCAGCCAAATCGAGTCTATTTTGCAAGAAGCCAGCGAAATAAAAACCATTGATTCCACGATGCAGGCACGCGAAATTTTTCAAAGAGGAAGAGATTTGTGGAGTCAGAGAAATTATGCTTGTGCGTATTTGTTTTTTGAAAAAGCCGCATCATTCGGTCTTGACATCGCTCAATACCAACTCGGGGAAATGTATTTGAAGGGTGCAGGAGTGAATAAAAACATCTCGAAACAATGGGATAAAAATACCGCAGTTGACTTGTTCCAAAAAGCCGCTGATCAAGGACATCCTGGCGCGCTCTATATGCTTGGAACGATGTATCGAGATGGTATAGAAGTCGAAAAAAACAGAAAAACCGCCAAAGAATATTTCCTGAAAGCGGCTGAGAAAGGGCATCGTAAGGCAAACGAACTCATAAATGAAATAGTATTACTCGATTCGGATAATCCCGACGATCATTATTCTCTCGGAGAGCAGTATTTCGAGCAGGAAAAATATTCTGCAGCTTTCCCCTTTTTCAGGAAAGCGGCGCAATCCGGCCATGTGAAAGCGCAGTATTATTTGGGAAGGATGTATGCGGAGGGGAAGGGAGTGAACCTGAACCGCGATTTGAAAATGGCAAAGGAATGGCTTCTTCAAGCAGCCGAGAAAAACAATGCTGAAGCGGCCTACCTATTGGGAAAGATATCATATTTGGATGAGAAAAATAGCGGGATGGCTTTGAAATGGTACAAAAAAGCTTTCGAAAATGACTCACTTCGTGCCTGTTTAAGAATTGCAGAGATATATAATGAGAACAAGGATTCTAAAAATGAAATGATTTGGTATTTGAAAGCGGCAGAGAAAGGCCAAATTGATGCTATACTTCGAATAGGAAATATGTACGAAAAAGGTGAGGGGGGAGAACAAAATTATCATGCTGCCGTCAAATGGTATCGAAAGGCTGCAGAAGCGAATGACCCTGACGGAATGTATTATTTAGGCCGCATGTATGAAACGGGCAAGGGGGTGAAAGTTGATAAGGAAAAAGCATTAATGTGGTATAAAAAAGTTTACAATCATTCGCATGTTGGTTTAAGAACTCCGGATGCGTATGAGAGTTATGATCGATTGAGTAAAGAATTGAATCAAACACAAAACGAATAAAAATATACAAAACTTTATTATTTATATCAAGTATTTGTATTTTAAAGAGCGCACTCATGTCTCAAGAAAAACAACCATCAAATCTAGTCTCTGATTCCGCCAAGAAACATCTACTCACATACAACTGCTATTTCACGGAAAAACTGCAGGAACATTTGAGGTGTTACAGCGGTAAAAATGTACATGTTGAACAATCTATACCCAAAATACAATCCGGTTTATCATGGGATAGTTTTATCTATTCAAAACCTCTCTTTTTCGCGGAATGCAAACATCATCAATTGGTTAACTTGAGCGTGATTGGTTTTTTGCAAGCGGAAGTGAAAACCATCACCGCGATCGATCGGGAACTGGCGATTCTTCTGACGGAAATGATGACGGGAGTGAGCTGTACGAAAAAAAATTTGCGAGATACATGGAAAACTGTCTGGCAGGAACTTTTTCTGTGCATGCATCATTTGTGCGCCAGTGAACGCGGGAAATCATATGATGGAAAACCGGAAGTGATCAACATGACTTCCTATTTCCATCGCTGTCATGGCCAATACCTAACCTATCGGACTAGCGAGTTGGTTGCAGCATTGCGAAAACAGCGCGGACAAGAAACAAATGAACCGGAATTGAACGATGAATACCTCACCGTTTCATCATTTCGAGTTACGCTGTCAAACAATATCTCGGGGTACATCTATCACATCTTTCCCACCTATTTTCTGAACCTGGTCCTCGGTACTTTTTTGGCCAAACCAATGAATTCGGAAGAAACACAAAATTTGTTGGAGGAAAAAACCAAAAAAGAAGATGGGAAACCCCCTATCCCGAAAGAAACCAATACCTCGCAAACCGATCTCTTGTCTCAAGATCAAATTGCAGAATTGTTAAGTGCGTTTCAGACTACGGATAAAAAGGAAATCGATAAAACCAGCTGGGAGTATCGATTGATACGGCTGCACGAAAGCATATTCAATTTACAATTGGCTCCTCACTTTTCGCGGTGGATGAAGCCATATAGGTTTATGGATTCAGCTGATCAGCCTGTTAAAGCGAGCATCTATATGTTTCACCAAGGTGTATCTCTCCTTTCAATGGATCAACTGAATACCTGGATCTCTGAATCCCACTATTTTTCCTCCATCTCCACTCTCGCGCGGCAAGGTTCGATTGTGATTGCTCTGACGCCTTCATTGATTGATTCCTTGATTCAAATCCTTTGCGGAGGGATTTATGACGGATCGGCGACAAAAAAGTTGTGTACACCAACCGCAATGGAAAAATCGTTATTATACACTTTTTCGACAAAGATTGCCGATGCATTGCGCATTCGGTGGGACATGTTGTATAATATTTCATTTAAAAATACTCTCCATCCACTATTAGCGGATCAGATCGTTTTATTGTGCAGTCAGGAAACACCCATGATCGCCGCCAAAATTGAAATCCGAATCGAGGAACAACCACTTGGTTTTCTACACCTTTTATATACTTCTGATATACGTGATCCACTACAGTGGAATGATGATAAAGAATCGTCAAAAGTTATTGCATAATCTCTGAAACCGAGGCGCATATGTGTATTGAATTTCACCCCTCTCCCTTATTTGATTATCTTAACCACTATTCACCGCAAGATATTGCCAGTGCGATTGAAGGTTGTCATCCGCAAGTCACCGCGTTGATTCTCTCTCAAACGATGCCGGAACAAGCGGCAAAAATTCTAGCCCATTTTTCTCCACAAGACATTACGGAGATATTTCTTCGCATCCAAAATGCCAAACCGCCGGCCGATGGCGTTGCGAAAATGATTGCCGATTCTTTACGACAATGCCTTGAGACAAAACCCCAATCTTTTTTCGGACAATATCCTGACGAACAATGGATGGCGAATGTTGTTCAGCACTTCAACGAATCGACAAAAAAGGAAAACCTTCTTGAATTATTAGAAATGGAAGATCGTCTACTTGCCAAATCCATTCAAGAGCATATGGCAGCGAAAACAACATAGCCGTTTCCGCTGCAAAAAGGAGTTCACCAAACATGGATCCCAAATCCAATCATTCTGATGAACCGGAAGCGCTATCTCAAGATGAAATTGCTGCCCTACTTCGAGGTGAGTATCCAGATGCCAAGAGGGATTCGCCTAATGAGGAGTCGGAAACAGAGTTGGAGCAGCTCTTCGACCTCGATGATTCGGTGGAATTGTGTTCTCCCGATGAATTTAAAGAATTCCTCAGTAAATGGGATGAAGAGAAATCTAGCGATAAACCCATGCCTGAAGACTTATCGGGATGGAAAAATCCTTGTTATCAATTACACCAACAATTGGCCGAAACGATTCTCATGCCCAAACTGGAATCCTGGATTCGAACAGCGATTGAAATCAATTGCGCTGATATCTCATGTGTTTGCAGTGATCTGAATCAGGACGCGTCTTTCCATGATTCGTTTTTTGCCATAATCAAAGAAGAACGGTCTGGGGGGATCATCTTCCTCGAATTCGCACGGAAAGTAATCAATTCATTGATCAGGATTTTATGTGGCGGCGAGATCGGCAAAACGATCTTACATTACGAGTTTACCGACATTGAAATCACGATAGCCAAAGCGGTCGCATCCATATTCGCGGATGGACTCAAGGCTTCGTGGGCCAAACAAGACCCCTCCTTTCATATTGATTCTACGGTGATTCCCATTCCCTATGACGTCTTCCGCAATATGCCTTATGGAGAAAAAGAATCGCTTGTTGTCGCATATGACATTCGCATCGAATCGGTTGCAGGATCTTTGATAATTACATATACACCGGATGTATTGTTTTGGGTAGAGCCTGCCCTTGCTGGATGAAAAAGGCGGGCGTGCCAATAGTATCAAATATAAGGTTATCGTTACAAACGCTACGGCAAAAGTCAAAAATTGTGGTGCGGACATCCTGTCTGCACAACATAAAGTGGCTAGTAGGAGCCAAATACCTCAATATGGACTCGGTTTATAACGATGATCATACTTTTTTCCACCGCGTTGTCATTACTACTCCCTACAACCGCCACAAGAATAAAACAAACAAAAAAATAAAAGCATATCCTATCCATTTAAGAAACCTTCCTCTCTCTGGGAGTGCAATCATCCTGCCCGCATCTTTCCCCCACTGGGAGCGCGGGCATCTTGCCCGCATCTTTTATCGCGTGCACTAAAATCAATTCAATTATAGACATGACTAAAATAACTTCGAATAGTATCAATACTCTCATTGGAAGGTGTTGTATGCATTCGTCAAACGAGAATTTCCCCCAAGTCGCTACCCTTCCTTGATGGAAGCCGTCCGCATGATCGCCTATACCAATACAATATCCTGCTTTTTCATGCAATTTTCATTTCCTTATGTAGTTTGCGTTTCGCAATCGCTAAATCGTATTGTGCCTGAAGGTTCATCCAGACTTCCGGTGATGTGCCGAAATAATGGGCGAATCGTAGCGCCGTATCCGGTGTCACAGACCGTTTGCACGCTACAATTTGACTAATTCGGCCGGTTGGAACGTCTAATTCTTTTGCAAATTGATTCATACTCATCCCTCTGGCATCCAGTTCATCTTTTAATATTTCACCGGGATGTGTCGGTATTCGTTCCATTGTTTCACTTTCCTATTTTACTTCATACTTTATTCACTCATCCCTCAAATAAGGTAGGGGCGGTTCGCGAACCGCCCCTACATTCATTATTACGCAGATTAACGCATTAACTTCCACTGACCGAATAAGTCAGCGTACCGCTCATCAAAGTAGCCCGTTCGCCGGACAATGGACTCAACACCGCCTTGAATTGATACGTATGCCCATCCTGCGGCCCTTCCGCATAATCCTGAACGGTACGGAACGGACGATTCGGTGTCCACCAGAAATAATTCAGCCCGCTGGTGTACGTTTGCCCGAGAAATCCAAATTCACCGCCGTCGATGCTCACTAAAATATGATACTCATTCACTTCAGAAGCCGCTCGTCCAAAATTCCACGCGATTTGAATCGCACGGGTACTCGAAGCATCGCTGTCCGAACCACTCGAACCCATGGGGGCGAGATTGTTACCGCCGAGAATGTCATCATAGATCGCTATCTGTCCTGAATTCAAATTCGGGAGCTCCGGCTGTGCGAGTGACACTTCATTCCCGCCTTCCAGATTGAACCCCACCGGCACGGACATGTCGAAATAATCATCCGCCCCCAGCTGCCCGTCGATTCGAACAACTCGGAAACTATAAGCGGAATTGAAATCGGGACCGTTGGCAAAATTGCTGTCGAGATTCTCTGCGTCGGAATTCCAAGCGAAACTGGTCGCCGTTCCGTCAGCCGTACGGCCGAGGAATTTCATCCCGCCGAAGCCTTTGCGCACGTAAATATGCCAGTCGGTTGCGCTTCCTTGTTCCGCATCCCATGCAATCGTGATGTTCCGATTGTCGACGGCGTCGAAATCGGTGGTTCCGGTGAGATCGCCGGTTGTGTCTCCGGCATCGTCGTAGATGAACACATGCTGCACCGGAACCGGAGTCGCAGTCGCCGTATTCACCGGGGATACCGGAGTGGGGGTCGGCGTGGACGTAACCGCTGCTCCACCGATCGTGACCGAACCATCGCTTGTCGTAGCGCCTGCCAGATCGTCGTCCGTCGAAGTGATGGACACACTCGCCGTTCCGCTCACTCCATCGAGCACCGTGAATTGCAGATTGATGAGCGTCCCGGCTTCGGAAATCGGATCGGCGGTCAACGCCGCTGCAGATACTCGGATGTTGCCGGACGTCACTTCATTCGCATCCGCCAGAGCGAAACTCTCTACCAAAGTCCCCGTTTTGTCGGCGGCGGCAAAGGCGAGTTTTGTTGTATCGTAGGTCAGGTCAATCAGTACCGTACTGATATCGGCTGCGGGAGTAATTTGGATCGGTACGAAAATCGTATCACCGGGATTCCCTGAAACCGCTCCTACGGATAAGGTGGTTTCCGCCTGCAATAACAAACTGCGCCGGGATTGTTTCGCTGTGACATTGGCGGTGGTTAAGTCGGCACGGCCTAATGTGGCGTCAAATATCCTCTGAACATCGGCAGCCGTAACTTGATCGTCACCGGTGACTTCAGCCGCCCATTCTTGATATTCCGTCGGGGTTAACCGGACCAGAGAAATCTCGAAAGCCAATTCAACATCGTTGGCTGTAATACGGCCGTTTCCATCGACATCGCCTTTCATGGCTGTTGAAATGGTGATGGGGAAGGGAACGGCATGTGAAACACCGTCTTCTAAATTTTCCAGCGTGATCGTCGTGGAAGCGACGGTAACATTTTGGTTGTAGTTAAATTTGAGTTTCACCAAGGTTCCGTTTCCACTCACATCGGCTGCCGTCAACGCCGCCGCCGAAACTCGAATCTTGCCTGGTGTGTATTCGTTCGCATCGACGAGTCCCCACGATTCAAGCAATGTGCCGGTCTTCGTGACCTCATTGGCAAAAGTGAGCACATTCTCGTCGTATACTACTTCAAAACTGATCGAATTCGTTTCCGGAAGACCGAAAACCTGAATCGGTACGTCGAACGTACTTCCAGGCGAACCGGATGCTGAGCCGCCGCCTAATGAGAACTCCGGATAGGACGTGGGCGTCGCGGTGGGTAAAATCGGGGTATCCGTCGGCCCCACTGTATTGGTGGGAACTGGCGTGTGGGTCGGTGTGTCCGTTGGTTCTTGAATAGGTTCTGTTGGCGGCGGAACCGTTGGAGTGCTGGGAGGACGCGTGTTTGTCGGGGTTGGAACCACAATGGATGTAAGCGGAACCTCGCTGAGCGGTTGAATAACCACCGCGCCTTTACTCGCGTCATCCCGGCTGTCAAAAATCTTGGATAAATTAGGCTCCCGGTTGTTGGCTTCCGTTGTAGTCGGTTCTCCCCAATAATTGTTGGGGGCTTTTACCGGATTTCCGGAATCATTATAAAGTTCATAATTAACATTTTCATAAATATCGTTTCCCCCGGGAAGTTCAAACAGAGCGCCAACATTGATATATACCCCCCGCTCATTTCCCGTAATTTCATTATCGGAAAATCCATCCTCACCTAGGGTTGAGCCAGTAATAACAACTCCATAATGAGTGTTATTACTTATTCGGCACTGGTTTAATGAAAAGGTACTATTTTAAAAATACGTACCACGGTCTCTATTGCTTTCGATGATACAATCGGTGAACGCAATATGTTTATCACCGCAACGATAAGTGTAAATCCCTCTATTATTATTATTCATCTGGCAGCCGGTTATCGTTGCTGGTCCCGCCTCATATTCTGCATAAATACCATTCTCCTCATTCTGAAGGAAGTCACTGTTGGTGATCGTGGCTTTGGCTCTATCGTCCAAATAAATGCCATTATGATTATTATTTTGGCTGATTGAATCGCTTATTGACAATGTGCTATCAACACCAACAAAGACACCGTTACGTTCGCTTTTCTCGAAGACGCAATTTTTGGCGAGGGTTAGATTCCCATGAGTTGCTAGACCATTTCTGGCATAATGGATGTTGCAATGGGCGAGGCTGGCTTTCCCACCCAGTACACGAATCCCCTGCCAATCGCCTTTCGCCGGTTCGGTAGAATTAATTTCGAAAACAATGGGATTGTCTTCCGTTCCTTCAGCAACGAGTATTCCGCCCAGTTCAACGCTATCGGCGGAAACGTTGTGCGTATTCACAATGAGCTCCACACGATTGTCATTCGCGCCACTGAAACCATAGTCGACCCGCGGATCGATTTTAATGACAGTTCCCGGAGCAATGGTCAATTTACCCGTTTCCGTGACGATGACATCCGCGTGAAGGTAGACGGTCCCCTCCCACGTAACCTCTCCCGTGATCTCCAACTTATCCCAGACATCCGTCTCTTGCGCGGCTGCAGGAATAACGCTCCATCCCATTACAAAACACAACAACAGCATTCCCGCAAAAAAGCGTCCCTTCGTTCCATTCAACCAAAAATCCCATGTCAGTCTTTCCATATGCTTGTTCCTCATGATAATGTCTCCTCTCTTTTTATGATGTACTGCCCATTATCGTGGGTAATAATGCTATTTTTCTTGGTTCTAGCTAGCATAACTCAAAACAGTTGGCATCAAGTTAGCTATCAAAAAAACAATACTTTAAGCGATTCAAGCAATGAATCTTTTCAAAATTTTTGATATATGATATTTTATTATCGATAATAAGCCTCATTTTCTCACTCATACCCTAAACGCGGTAATACTTTCCTAAATCGTGATTTCACAGGTTATGCGTATGGTTCCGGATCACGATTACTCAGCTGTTGTGACACTGAAAGTAGTGTATAAAAATTCCCCAACCGAATTTCAAAACTTTACAATAAAATGAACAAATTGAATCTGTGTAATTGCGAAAATGTTCAGTAACTCATGAATTTTCTCTAAGATGAAACTCGCTATTTGTAAGAAAATAACGAAAAATTGTTACAGTTTCGAATGATAATACCTTTCTCTCACAGATGAACAGCGTTGTCAAGAAAAAAATCGATAAACAATACTTTTTCTTCAATTTTCTTACGGAATAGTGATTGAAAGAGTGGATTCAGCTAAATGGAAAGAATGAAAGTAGGCAGAATTGTATCAGAGTGTATAAAAAAAATCACTTAGACAGAAAATTATCTATCACAAACTGCGACCATGTCTCATAGTTCACCCCATCATTCAGTTCAGAAATCTCTTTCCATTCCCCCCGCCCCAACGCGCTTTCCCGGATTTTGACATCTTCGGCTTTCACCCACGCTTCATACACGATCCCCAAATGAACTTTCCCCACTTCCGATTCATCGTCATTGATATATCCCACATGGCTGAGTTCAACCGATGGTGGTACATCGATTTCTTCGAGAAGTTCCCGCATCGCCGCTTCTGCCAGAATTTCATGATCCTCGGTAAAAAGGTTCTCATCCCGCGGATTGATATGGCCCCCGATCCCAATCGAATACAAATGATGAAGCCGGCTTTCCCCCCCTCTTTTCGTCCGCCAATAACGAAAAATCCGATCTCCATCCCGCAATAGGATATAGGGGATCAATTGTTTGTAAGAAGGATCCGTTTCCATTGGCTCACGCGGTTTGTATTGCCGCATGGGCAGTAAATCTTCAGGCGCTTCCTCCCCCGCCGGTTTAAATCCGTGAAACTGAATGAACGATCCTAGCGATTCCCGTGTGACAACGAGTATTTGTTCCATTGTTCCTCACATTTTCCAAGGGTACCAAGGTCAAGACGTCAGGTCTGCCCTCGCATAAATATAGGGTACCAAGACAAGACGAAAGTCTGCCCTTGCTTCCGAGTGACAAAGGCACGGGTAGACTTCCCTTACCCGTGCTACCCCGCTTCATTCTCAACCCCAACGGGGTTACATAAGATAGCCAGTGGGCAACGCCCCTGGAAAATAAAATCTAATCCCAAATTTAGCCCTGAAAGGGCGTAAGAAAAATCTACGATTCCGGCGTAATATGAAACACCCGCTTCTTCGATTCCTTCAACGAAATCGGCAACCCCAATTCATCCCAAATCGCGTCGATTTTCTCTTTCACTTCACCCGACATCGATATATCCGGCGGCCACTCCCGCGTAAATCCTTCATCCGGAAGCTTCTTGGTGGCGTCGATCACCATTTTCGAGCCAAATCGCGGAAATTCCGATGAGTTATCCAGCTCGTCCACCGGACCTTTGACGATCTGTACATCCCGTTCCGGCGCCACATTATTGGCTACCCGCCAAAGCACTTCCGCCGGATCGTGAACATTAACATGGTCGTCCACCACGATGATATTTTTCGTGAGGGATAGCAAACCGGTTCCCCAGATCGCATGCGCGACTTTGAATCCATGTCCCGGGTAAGATTTCTTGATCGAGACGAGAGCCAGGCTATGGAATCCCCCTTCGACCGGTAAATTCAAATCGACAATTTCAGGAAATGTCATTTGAATCAACGGCAAAAAGATACGTTCCGTCGCCTTGCCAAGATAGGCGTCTTCCATTGGGGGGATTCCGACAATGGTGGTTGGGTAAATCGGATCACGGGCCATGGTGATGCAGGTTATATGAAAAACCGGAAAAGGGGCAGCAAGCGAATAATATCCCGTATGATCGCCAAACGGCCCTTCCATACGCTGCTCGGATGGATCGACAAAGCCTTCGATAACGATTTCGGCATCGGCGGGTACTTCCACATCGATGGTTTCACAGCGAACCAATTCCACCGGCGCTTTGCGTAAAAATCCGCAGAACAACAGTTCATCGATATTCGGAGGCAAGGGAGCGGAAGCGGCATAGAGAATGGCGGGATCGCCGCCAAGCGCGACTGCTACTTCCATCCGCTGTTTTTTCTCGACGTATTCCCGATGATGTGCCGCACCGACTTTATGGATCTGCCAGTGCATGCCGGTCGTGGTGGAATCGAAGACTTGCATTCGATACAATCCGACATTGCGGACGCCGGTTACCGGATCACGAGTGTAGACCTGCGGCAATGTAAGGTATGGACCACCATCTTTCGGCCAACAGGTTAAAATCGGCAGCATATCCAGCGTGGCATTGCTCGACAAGACGACTTCCTTGCAGCGGCCGTCACCCACACGCTTCGGCATATATCCGGCAAATTCTTTCAATTGAAAAAGCGCGGCCAGTTTTTCCCGAAACGTACTCGGAGGCTTTTGTTGGATCAGGCTCCGAATCCGTTCCGCAATTTCATCGACATGATCGACTCCTAATGCCAACGCCATGCGCCGTTCTGATCCATAGGCATTGATCAAAACGGGCATTTCGAAACCTTCCGGCCGAGTGAACAGTAATGCCGGGCCACCCGCCTTCGTCACCCGGTCGGTTATTTCGGTGATTTCCAACTTCGGTGAAACCGGATAATCGATCTCGACCAGTACATTTTCTTTTTTTAATAATTCAACAAAATCTTTGAGGTTATTGAAAGCCATATCACTCTATAAAAGATGAATTTTGAATAAAAAAGGCAGGTGAATTCACCTGCCTTCTCTCTCATTAAATTGAAAACTTCTTATCGTTCCATCGGCTCGACCGCATAAATCACCCACCGCCCTTTTTCTAATTTCAAACGGTAAAGGTCGGTTTCCTCCTGCGGCTTTCGATTGCCGACCGCCACAATTTTCGTGGCCACGACTTCTGCGTCTCCTCCAAATGTTTCGGATGATTCCACACCCCCGAAATCCACGCTCATTCCACCTTGGCTCATTTGCTGCTGATAAAACAAATGCCGGGCGTTGACATACGTTTCCCGATCGGTGGTCAAAAAATCTCGGCTGAAACAATCAAATTCGGCGCCAAATTTCTGTTGATTCCAACATTCGATATATCGCTTGACAACTTCATCCGGTTTGAATCCGACGGTGTGTACTTTTCTCGGTGGTGGAGCCTTTTTTTCTCTTTCTTCTTCCTCTTGGGTAGCGGTTGAAGTTTTGGGTTTGTTGTTCTTGTTTTTCTTTGCTTTGCCGAGATATGAATCGAATGGTTTATCCGATACTTTTATCTTTTTCAGCGATTTGACTCGATTGGTTTCATTTTTTAATTTATCTTGCAAGCGAAAGACCAAATCACGTTCTTCACTCGTCAAAGAATGCCCAGCTGCTTTCATCAATTTATGTAAAATTCGCTCTTGTTCTTCTGGAAGTATTTTCTCCTCGGTTTCCTCCGATGGCATTCCTTCATCGATGACATAACGTGGTTGTTCTTCTGGTAAAGTATTAGTAGCCATATACAAATCTCACTCTTACAAAAACTATTTAATCTCTATATCATCTCAGAAATCTTCAATTTTTTCAAGCGCTATCCCATACATTTTACATTACGTTACAATTCGAACGAATAATATTACTCTATTTATGTTCCATTCCGAGTATAACAATATCATGATTCCATCAATTTTCACGAAAATTATTGTGACAGAATGGAAATATCCGAAACATCGTTCTTTAACTCCATCACATTTCCTTCTTCATTCCGAATTTCGATAGAATCGAAAGTGATCGTTCCTTGTCCCTGTCCTGTTACTGCGAAAAAGAGGATGACTAATGAACCGGGTTTATCAGTACACGCTCTTGAGGTTGAAGCGCGTATCGTTTGCATCGACAATCCTTCCTCCTGATTGGCTTGGGAAGGAAGATCGAATTCAGACCAGACCGGAATTTCCGATTTCCACGCTGAACCGTTCACCATTCCCAAAAATTTCATCATGTCACGCTGAAAACGAAAACCATACACGATCTCATGAATTCGGCTTCCATCCTCAACCATGAGTTCCACCCGGATAACATCCCCCGGTTTTACCGGCGAATTGGTAATCTCTTTTCCTTCTCGGGACCATTGTACGAACAATCGAGGACGGGAAGGGCGGATGATGATCGTCGCGGAATGAACAATTTCCGCCGTGCTGTATTGATTGAGAGGAGAAGCGTCAGCAAAGTAAAAGTGATTGATATCAATGGTCGTTGTAGCGATTGAGACAGGATTTGCCGTTTTGACTTCCAACCGTACCAACTCACCATTTCCGGATGGACCTTCAAAAGGGGAAAAGACACTTCCTCCTTTTAATTGAATCAATCCGCTCTTCGGCTCAACAGAGGCGGCTACTTGCGATCCGTTCATGACCCGTTCCCACCATTCTCCATTTCGTATTCCTTCCAAAGGAATCGTAACAAGAGCAGGATCATACCTCAGTTCGGTTGAAAACCATGATAAATTTTCCGCCTCTTGGATGACCACCGACATCGTTTTCGCATAGCCGCCCGGATCGAGCGATAGGGTTTGAGGAACCAATTGCACTTTCGTATTCCAACCGGTTGGATACCATTGAGGAATATTTCCGGATGCAATGATCTCCAAATCGATGGCGATATTATTCGTGAACGGTTCTGTAGGAACTCTCTGTGCTCCGCCGCAAGCGTGAATCGTCCCGAATCCATCCAAAAGGTAAAAACCGGTACCGGTCAGAGAATATTCGATATCCCGGGCAAGCCCTTCCAATCCTGACGGGATATCGGGAAAAAGGACCGCTTGGTCCGGTGTCACATGATATACTTTCGCATTTTCGGTCAAAACATAGAATTCATTGGATTGTTTCGGATTGAAAGTGATTTGAATTCCTGTATCCTCGGTCAATTCCAAAGTGGAAATCATTTGAAAAGCCGATTCTGTAGAAATGGCGATTTCACCATCCTCGAACAAAAGGATCAACCTATTCCTCAAGGGATCATATTCCAAATCGTTGATCGCACGATTAATGGGAGGCAAAACAAGATTCGGGGGGTATCTCCCCACTTTTTTGATGATTTTCCCCGCCGACAGCCATCCTCCTTGATTCCCGGGAAGCATGGTGAAATCTTTCGGATCGCGCGTGGGCATCCAAAAAAACAAAGGAAGTTTGGTGTTTCCGATCGGCAAGACATATCCATTGGACATCAACTGATACGCGCCGTCCGTAAAGGCTTCCAAACCGAGGAATTTGGGAAATTCCGAGGTCATGGGCCGGACTATACCCGGCTCGGAAGGAGTCCCATCCGGGGAAAGGGTAATACCGATAATCCCACCCCACACATCCTGAATCAAGAAAGTCGTGTTGATGAGAGGTTCCAGTGCAAAACACAGGGAACCTTGTAATAGTAACATGACAATGAAAAAATAAAGTATCGACCGTATCATAAAATCACTCATGGCCGTGCAGGCGAATCCTTATTATTATAAGTGTATCAGCATCACATCAATATGTAAGCAATTACAAAAAGAAAATATGAAAACAATCGTCACAAGTATAACGAGTATTCTTGTTTTTTGTGTCACCAGCGCACAGGCAGACCGTATCACGCTCCACACCGGCGATATTTTTATTGGCCATAACATCGAATTGGTCGAACGCCAATACCATATTGAACGGTTCGGTTTTATGACAATGCATCCGCAATGGGATGTAAAATTGGTAGAGGCCGGCGTTGAAACTCTCGAACTGGGCGCGGCGACCGATAGCCTAAAGATCCCCGGTTATGGCGGCCATGTGATCCGGGTGGAATCCAAATCGCCTCTCGAAGCGAGCCATCTTGAATTTTATCCGGACAAAAATTACTACCATACGACGATTTGGCGTTATGTACGAGGCTACTTGGTCAACCGCACTCAAAATCCATTTTTGAGAATCCACGCCCAATTTAAATACTATAATTCTGATAATGATTTGTTGTTTTGGCAGGATACGGAGGTATTCCAATCCTATCCTATGACGATGAAGCCGTTCATCGTCGATACTCGCTTTGTTCCGTGGGAACGGATTGCCTTGCTTCGTATTGTGTTTATATCGGGAAAAGAGATGGACAAAGGGCCGTAGTTTAACTGATCTCTCCTTTGCGCACACGGTGTTCCATATCGTTCAAGATTTGGTTTTTCACTTCTTCTAAAGTGCCTTGAAAAAAACACCCGGCTGCTCGCATGTGCCCACCACCGCCGAAACGTTTCGCCGAGACCGCGACATTGTTATCCCCCTTGGCACGCCAACTCACTTTGATCGTTCCATTCGGTTCTTCACGCATATAAATCCCAACACGAACACCCTCAATGGACCGGACCAAGTCGGAAAATCCTTCATCATCCCACTTATTTGCACCATGCTTCTCAAACATGTCTTGCGTCGTATAAATTACGGCAATTATCCCGCCGCAATAGATTTCCAATGTGTGAAAGACTTCGGCCAACAATCGGATGCGCGAAACGCTCGTCGTTCCATAAATCGGTTCGTGGACTTTGACCGGCTCGACGCCGGCTTTCAAACAATCCGCCGCGATATAATGCGCTTCTTCCGTCGTATTGGGCAGGTGAAAATTTTGAGTATCGACAATCAGTCCCAAATAAATCGGCTCGGCAATATCGAATGTCAGTTCCATCCCCAAATGCTTGAGGAAACGGTAAAGAAGCACGGTCGTTGAAGGCGATTTCGTATCGACAATTTTCAATCCCTCGAAATCGCCGGTCATCAAATGATGATCGATACAGATTTTATCCCCTGGATGCCGTTGCAAAACCGTACCCAAGTCTCCCAGCCGGCTCCACTCACCGGCATCCACCATCGCAATGGCTTCCCGGTCGGAAAAATCGCTCATTCCATCTTGATAAATCTCGATTTCATCTTCCTCATAGAATTGTTCATACATTTTCCCCGGATCCTCGTTCATGACCCACGCCACATCTTTCCCTAAGCGTTCAAGCGTTCTTTTAAATGCCAACGAGGCTCCGACTGCATCACCATCCGGATGCACATGGCTTGATACGAGAAATCGAGAATGAGTACGGATACATTCTTCAAGCTGAATCCAAGAATCGGATAGGTTTTGTTCAGTCAAGATTTTTCTCCCGCAACCTGCGATCGGTAGATAAACAGTATAAAATCGCATTCCTACCAATCAAGGAACAATTATCGTGAATGTACGATATCAACATCTTATAGTATAATCCATAGAGGGGAATCACAAAGCAAGAAAGGACAATCAATGAGTTCTCTTATACCATACAATAGATACTTTTTCCTTATCATTTGTATTTTCTTTTTGTCCGGATGCTCACGGAAAGAAGAACAAGTCTTACCTTCCGGGTATGAGAATGCCCCTTCCACACAAACCTTAACCATTCCCGTCGGGCCGAACACATTTTCTATCCAAGCCGTAGTCCGTAATGACCGCGATGGATCTCTCCATTTCGAAGACGGGGCAGGGAACTCCCTTCAAGAAACCGGCTTTAAGGTCAACTCAAATTTTACGGATCAAGCCAAATGGCTCGATCTGGTCAATATCTATCTCAGCCTCGACGAAAAACTCTTCGATGTCCTCGAACAGCGCGTATTCGATCACACCACCCATGAAATGGTCACAATGAATCAACAATCCGCAGCCGGTTTTGATATACCGTTACCCTCGGTAGTCCAAATTCGCAGTTGCTTCCAAACGTTACCGGATACGGTCGATCTATGGATGCGCGCGCATAGCTATCACAAGGATTATCCTGTTTACAAACTCCCCCCACAGGAAGGTTCATCCGTCGTCATTGTTGACGGGAAAATAACCATTGATGAAGTGCAAAAAGGTTCGGTGTCTTATAAGATGACACGCGGCAACATTCAATGGGGCCAAAGCGAAGGCGACGAAAGCGTCGCCTGCACGGTGGTTTTCGATTTCAATGGAGAATGGACAGGAGATCGCTATCAAATCTGCGCCGTCAGCCAAAACGGAAACAAAGTCTTTCCCGATGTCCCCCATTTCATCGATTTCAATGAAATGGGACCGACCCAAGTCATCAATTTTGAAATCCCATATACCCTAATCGATCATTTCGAAATACGTCCATTCGGCGGACGCCATCGTTTCTATTTCGAGGGACTTCGATTACCGAAAATCAGCCCCGCATCCCTGAATCCTCCACCCCCTGTCGAGTTTCTGGTTGATGGAAAGGAAATCTCCAAAACATCTCTCGATTTATATCCCATCCGAGTTTCTCTTCACTCGATGAAAGGTGAATGGCCGCTCGGTGTCATCGGCAAATACATGAATACCTATGTTCGCATGGCCCCCGAACCGAAGGGCGATGTAGAGACAACGACCTCGCTAATCTATTCCGTAGATGGACTTTCAGTCCCTGCCTGCATTTTCTCCTACTATGACAGCCAAAACCGTGAACTCGACATTCAATCCACATCTCACGGCTCACTCATCTCGTCCTATGCCGCATCAATTTCCCAAACCGCCGGCTTCGAAGTCTTCCCCATTCCCCTGAACAAAATTCACCGGGTAAAACTGGAATTCGCCTTGCAATAATACTGGGAGCGCGGGCATCCCTGCCCGCATCTTTCAACGCGCGCACAATCATTCCAACGATTTCACGACCACAACCCGTTCATTCCCAGAAACATCCTTCAATTCTTGCTCCAAACCATTCGCCCACCGAACAGTAATCGTATCCACCCGCTCCGTTCCCCCCAATCCAAAATGAAGAACCGCACTATTCTGCGACAAAAAACTCCCCCCCGAAAAAAGCTCCGCCACTTGTGTCCTTCCGTTTGCCGTAACAAAAACACGCGCCCCATACGCAGGCATTCTTCTTTCATTCCGCAAAGCGATTTGAATCCAATTTCCGATTTTACTCTGATTTTCCAGAAAAAACGGCTCCCCATCCAAATTATTAATTACAATATCGAGATCCCCATCACGATCGAAATCCCCAACCGCACATCCCCGCGAAACGCCTTTCAATTCCGATGCCGGCCCAATGGAATCCGAAAGATTCTCGAATATCCCCTTCCCACTGTTTCGAAAAAAGAGATTCCCCTGCGCATACCCGTGCAGCATCGGCAATTCATCCGCGATTGGATACACATGCCCGGCCGAAACAAACATATCCGGCCATCCATCGTTATCGAAATCCTCCACAATCATCCCAAAACTGATCTTTTCTACCGTACCCTGGCTGATCCCGCTTTTATAGGAGAAATCCGTGAATTGCAACATCCCGTCATTGCGGTAAAGGATATTGTATTCGTTCTGATAATTCGCCACCGCAATATCCAAATCGAGATCGCCGTCGACATCCTTGACCGCAACCCCCATACCTCCCTGTTCTTTCCCATTCTCACTCAACGCCACACCGGAAAGCAGAGACACATCCTCGAAAAAACCGTTGCCGTCATTTTCATAAAGATGGTTCGCGGTTGTATCGTTTGCCGTATAAATATCCAAATCCCCATCCTCATCGATATCGGTAAAATGCACCGTAAATGCCCGCCCGCATTCAAACGAATTGATCCCCCGCTCAACCGTTTCATCCCGAAATGTTCCATCCCCATTATTGAGAAAGAGACGATCCTCCGCCGGTTCATACGCCGTCGGCCCGATAAAACTCATCGTCCCGAAATACGGGGCGACTTTTCCTTTTTGGTTTGCTATTTCCGGAGAAAAAACCGCATAGTTCCCCACGTATAAATCGAGAAAACCGTCGTGATTGATATCCCCAAAAGCCACCCCTGTACTCCAACCCTCACACTGTGCCCCCCCGGCATTCGGAACCGGTTTGAAATGACAATTCCCCTCATTCACATACAATTGATTCGGTCCATAATTCGTCAAATAGCAATCCAAATCCCCATCATTGTCGATATCCGCAAAAAACGCTCCGGTCCCAAAACCTGTATCCCCCAATCCACTCTCCCTCGTCCCATTCTTGAATGTGCCATCTCCTTGATTTAAAAACAGTTGGTTTTTTGGAAATTGATCATTGATTGCTTGATTCAAATAAGCCCCGTTGACAAAATAGATATCATCCCACCCATCCCCATTCACATCCGCAACGGCAACTCCGGCCCCCTTCGCCTCGACGATATATTCCTTCTCCTTCGATCCGTTCGTCTGTACAAAATCAATCCCTCGCTGTTTCGCATTCTCCACGAACCGAATCTGCGCTTCACAGTTTGCTAATGAAAAATAAAGTAATAAAATACTTGAAAGAATCCACTGTTTCATGTTTTTTTTACGTAAATCTAGCAAAAGAACGTGATAATTGTGGTGCAGACCTCTGGTCTGCATCTCAGGTGTGCAGACCGGAGGTCCGCACCACAAAAATTATCGCCAACCAGAAATTTCCCTTTGTTTTTTCACTGCATAGTCGAGGTTTTTCCGCACCCCCGCTTCATCTTTCCCACACTCGATCGCTTTCCGAAACATTTCGGCCGCTTCACCATATTTCTTTTCCATCAAACAAATCACACCGAGATTATTATACGCATCCCCCGAATCCGGCGCGAGTTCAATCGCTTGCTTCATATGGTTCCGCGCCTCCTTCAACCGCTTCGTGCCTAGATACAAGGTCCCCAGCATCACATGCGCTGTCGGCAAATCGGGATTGAGTTCCACGCATCGGCTAAGCGCAACGAATGCTTCTTTGATCTGTTTGCGTTGAAAATATTCTTCTCCCAAAGCAAACCACTGCATGGCATCATCCGGAGAGCGGCGCACCGCTCGTACCAAATTGCTTAAATGATTCTCCCGGTTCTTCAATTCCCGATACGCTTCCAATTCCTGCTTCGCTTTGTCACGCTTTCCCATTTTCGCATATGTCTGCCCCAAGAGCCGATGCGGTTCGGGATCATCCGGATTGAGGGAAACAGCCTTTTCCAAATACTGTTTCGCTTCGCCGAACTCTGACATCTTCGATTTGGTTTCACCCAGGCCTAGATGTGCTTGATAGGAATCCGAATCCAATTTGAGTAGGTCGATAAAAACTTGTTCCGCATTCTTGAACCGTTCCAATGTGATATATAAATTACCCAGCAGCCAATAGGTGGGAAGATACTCCGGACCGGCCTCGATGGCCTTGCGATAGTGATATTCGGCGTCTTTCAGATTCTGCTTGATTTTACTATAATAGTTGCCCAACAAGACATGCGCTTCCGCATGATTCGGCGCACGAGCAATGACAGTTTTCAAAACGTGCAGCGCCTCTTCCAGCCGTTCCAGCCCCACCAATTGCTTCGCCTTGGCAACCTGCACATCGACATCGTTCCGTATTGCCAACGCTTTTTCATACCACTGCAACGCCTCCGCATAATGAAATCGGCTCTCTGTCATACGCCCCTGTTGGACATATCGCTGAAACAACCACTCTGAATCCTCTCCCGCATTCAACGATGGAGCATAGAGAAATAGCAGAACGAATATCATCGGTACAATAAAATATTGATGATTCATAAGAATAAACCTTATTCTCACGTATTGACCTCTCAATCATTATGATGGTTTACAATGGAGAATCAACACGAACCGGTTTAAAACGAAAAACGCCGCAAATCTTCTCTCCCAAACGTCCACTCCGGCGTATAGAGAGTCTCTCCGAAATCGGCCGCATACCATGGATTCAATCCCCGATCATTTGGATTCACAAGAACATGAATATCCTGCGCCGGCATAAAACTTTGCGCCAGCAAAAACACGTTCTCGTTCGTTGCAGGATTCACAGCCATATCCACAACAATGACTGCATGCCCAGGAAATCCACCTTGAATGAACACATCCCCAATCCTCATTTCATCAACCATTGCCGGTTCCATTTCCCGCTCCAACGAATAAGTCCCCGCATACAAAAAGATTGTATTCAAATACTCCCGAAACGCCGGATACGATGAATCATTATGCCCCCCGCTTCGCCACCGCACCTGATTTCCTTTGACAACCGGCCGATCCCCCTGTATCCACCGCCTAAATGCAATCCGGTCCCCGCTAGTGAAATGATAACGAATCGATTCTTTCTGCCCGCTGGAATACAAATACTCCGCATGAAGCCGGATAACCGCATCCGCACACTGCTGCAAATCTTTTTCCCCAACATCGATATCAATTACAGCATAATGGATACTTTGATCCCGTTTCAACCGTCCGCTATAGAAAGAAATCGGTGCATTGCGTTCTTTTAAAGGCAAATACCGCAACCATTCTCCAAAGGATCCGGCTTTTACATGTATCCGTATAAAACCATCCGGCGATGGAACGCGGTATGCAATACTTTCTTGTATACGATAATCTCGACTTGTATTTCTCATCCACAAATACAAAGAAGCCGGTTTGTCGATTGAAGGCGTTCGTATTCGCTCTTCCGATAATGGAGTAGGAATGGGAGAAGCCATTGTTGGAGTCCCGCTCTCATCAAACTCATCCGAAAGGGAAATCGGTTTACTTTGATTTGTACAGTTCATAACCATACAAAGCAATAAACAAAAAAAAACAGAATCCAAAAAGATGATTCAATTTTCTCATAATATCCAATGAACGAGTGTCACACGTATTTTGTAACCAGTGTTTGGTGATTTACCGCATTCCAAGCAAATGATACAATCAAGCCATACTGGATCTTGCAGGATATTGAACACCATGGTAAAGCCAGAATCGGAACACGCCAATTTCGACAGCTCCTGGAAAGAAATCCTGGATGAATTCCTGAACTGGTTCATGCTGTTGTTCTTCCCAAAGGTTCATGAAGACATCGACTGGACCAAAGGATATGAATCGCTCGACAAGGTTTATTGTTCAAATTCATCGATATTCTCATGGGTTTACCGAACGATCTCGAACACGAGTTTCTGAATAGAATTTATGAGTACCAGGAGGAAAAGAAAATGCCGGTCCTTGCCCCATTTGAACAAATTGCTATGGATAAAGGGAAAAAGGAAGGAATAAAAGAAGGGAAACAAGAAGGAATTCAAATCGGAAGTCTGAAAGAAGCGCAAGCCACCATCATCGATATTCTCAGCGACGAATTCGGCAAACTTCCCGCTTCGTTGACTCAATCGATCAAAAGCATCGATGACCTTTCCTATCTTAGAAAACTCCGCAAACAAGCTCTTCGGATTGAATCACTCGAAGCTTTCGATCAACTTATAAAAGAATACCATAATCATCAATCCACAGATGAAAACTAACCTCATCTTATGGAACCATTCTGTGCTTGAATCCTCTAACACCTAACACCCAACACCCAATCCCTAATCTCCAAACAAAACCGACCGATCCCAAATCCGCATTCCGTTGGGTGTTCCGACATATATCTTGCTGTCATCCGGCGAAAATCGCAGTAATTGGACTCTTGAATACGATGGTTTATGAATCCTGCGAATCTCTCTATACGTTTCCAAATCCCATAAACGAAATGTCCCTTCGTGATCTACGCTCAATAAATACTTCCCATCCGCTGAATACGCGACAGCTCTGATATATTTTCGAGAAATTCCACCCTCTCCTTCTCTATCCAAAAGTGTATGAAGCAATTTCTCCTCGTGAATATCCCATATCTCCAAACAAGTACTACTCAAGATCGCTTTCGAGTTGTCAGGAGATATCGCTTTCGGTGAAGTGAATCCCTCACCGATTGTAACACCTTCGACTTCTTTCGCCGCTTCTACATCCCAGACTTTCGTTTTTCCAATGACGGGAATTAGCGCATATTTTCCTTCATTGAAGAAAATTGTTTCAATGCCAAATCGGTCTTGGTTTTGAGGTATCGACATAGGTGGTGTGAAATATCGTTTCCATACTTGAATCACTTCACCACTCTTCACATCCAACCACTTGATTTCTAGATATTGGCCGTTGGTAAGAAACGTATCTCCAGCGACTAAATACTTTCCATCCGGAGAAAATGCAATCGAGCCAAACCAATCATCTTTTTCTTCCTTGATTTCAAACAGACTCTCACCGGATTCTTTCTCCCACATTTTAATATCCCCTGACCGCCCCAGACTGGCAATCAGTTTTCCAGCCGGTGAAAACGCAACATCTGTGACATAATCATAATGTGCACCAAAAGTTCGAATGATATCGCCTCTCTGGAGATCTTGTAATTTGACCGTACCATCCGAACAACCGATCAAGGCCTCGGAATGAGTCGGATTTATTGCCCATTCTGTTATTGGCGAAATATGGTCATCCAACCGAAAACTCTCCTCTTGTTGCTTGACATCCCAAATACGAATCGTTCCATTATGGTCACCGAGAATAAGTTGTTTTCCATCATCAATGAATTCCGTGAAGAATATGGTTCGTGATGTGGAATACCGGCGGGGTTCAACAATGACTCGCTGGAATTCCTTCCCGATGGACTGGATTTCACGTCCCGTCGCCAAATCCCATACTTTGGCTGTCCCATCGTTACTCCCGCTTACCAGCATTTTCCCATCCGCAGAAATGTCCAGATCGAATATTTCCCGTTTATGCCCAGTGTATTCAGTCCCTCCATCAATAAAATCTTCCAGCGTCTGCTTCTCATCGATACCGATCAAGGAAACCGAATAGTCCGAAGCCGTTAAGAGCATATTTTCGCCATCCGGCATAAACGCAACAGCTTTTTTCATGCCGCTATTACTCTGAAACGTGCGAATCAACTTCTCTGACCATGTATCCCACAAATATGCTTTACCACTTCTCTCATAACCGGCCAAAATCTTACTGCCATCCGGTGAAAAGACTAAATCGGATACAACTTTATCACGTACTCGATAAGAATGTACAAAATCTCCGGTACTCGATTCCCACATTTTAACAATACCTTCTTCGCCCCCTGTTAGTACATACTTCCCATCCGGTGAAAATACAGTTTCATTGATCTGCCATTTTCCATGAGCACTTTTCGTATACAACTTTTCCCATTGGTTTATGTCCCAAACTGTCAAATTCCCGCTTTCACTACCCATCGCAATTCTTTGACTATTCGGTGATAAGGCAATGCAGTGGATTGTCTCATCATCAATCGGACACCAGCGTACCGGTTCTGTTTTGCTGACATTCAAATCCCAAACAAAAACTCCCAATCCACCTGCCGTAATTAAAAGCCGCCCATCCGCAGAACAATCCATCGCCTGCAAGGTGCCGTAGCCAAGAATAGTTTCCCCTTGTGCTGCTTGCAAAGGTGTCGAAACACTTTTGAATGCGTAGTTGGTAGGCACAAGTTCATAGGTTTCTGTTTGTCTATGCAGCAAACGCTGCCCGCTTTGCGTCAGAAAGACCGGCAATATTGCACAAGCAAGAATCACGATGATCGCCAATCCGATATGAGATAATCTTGCCGTACGGAACAAAGTCCGGTCCATGATCCGCCGAATCCGCCCCCCCAATGGATGCATCGGTTCGGCTAGTCCTACTGAAGCAGCCAGACAAACCGGCCGTGTCTGCACCGCCGCTGCCCGCAGCAAGGTTTCACAATATTCATCGTTCGACGCGATTCCGTTGAGTAGAAGTAAATCATCACAACAATCCTCACGAATTTTCCGAATCTCATGATTCAAAATCCACACAACCGGATTGAACCACCACACCGCCGTCAATAACAATTGGAGCCAATTCACAAGCGTGTCTTTCCGGACATGATGCGCCAATTCATGCGCCAGTATCGCATCTTGTTCTTTCTCTGATAATCGCTCTAAAAAACCATACGGCAGCATGATGACCGGTTTGAAGATCCCGAATGCAATAGGAGAATCAACTTTATCCGAAACTCGAAAATCGATTTTTCGCCTAAATTTCAAACGTTTTATCAATTGACGCATGCGAACACTCAATTCACCTTCTTGGATCCCAGAAGATTCTTGTTTAATATGAAGCAACCGCCACCATTGCTTGGTTATCCACAAACCGACAACGACAATTCCAGCCAAATGTGCAACCAAGAAAAACACGGACCAATCAAATTGAAAGTGAACAAGAGAAAAATGCTCCGATACCAGCTTCGTGCTAGACATTTCCGTTCTTTTTTCTTGAGATGAGACGGGACTTTCTTGCTTCTTTTTCAAAGTCAAAGAAGAATTTTCTATAGTTTTCTCTTTCTCATCTCGATACGTTTCATCTGGAAAACGTGAGGAACTATCGATTGGTTCTTGAGATGAAGTGACAGCTGGCTGCGTATTCGATTGCCAATGGTTGATCGGAAGCGTCATGACCGGTGGCACCGCGAATTTCGCCAGTGCAACCAGAAGAATCCCGTACCGCAGGGGAGATGGCCAACGTCTTCCAAACCATACAAGGGCAAGTAACAGCAGGCAAACCACCGTTGATTGCCAGGTCATGGAAAAAACCGTCGCCCACCACCATTCAGAAAAATCACAAAATCGTTCGATCAGTTGGTTGATATTCATCGTTCTCACTCCTTCGCTTTCCGCTTCAATTCATCCAACAGGCGCTGCAAATCGTTCAATTCCTCTTCCGTCGGGGGTTTGGTCTTGAACAGTGAAGAAACCAGCGCCAGGCTGTCCCCCCCGAAAATTCGCTGCAATACCTTACCCACCACATGCCGATAGGTAGGCGAAGGCTTCCGTGTCGACCGATACACGAACGCCTTTCCCTGATCCCCCTTTTCTTTCTTGACCAATCCCTTCGCTTCGAGCCGATTGAGCAGCGTCACCGTCGACCCATGCGCCATTGGCCGATACTCCCCCATTGCTTCGTTGATCTCCCGCGCCGTCGCTTTCCCGAATTTCCACAAACATGCCATCACTTCCATTTCCGCATCCGGCAATTCATGCAATACGGAATCAGAGGTCTGTTTCATGAAAGAACTCCTGGTTCAATGATCTTTATTGATTAGTGTGATGCATCTACAAAAAGGAGTATATAGACAAGCGTCTATATTGTCAACTTAAAAATAGACTAGAGTCTATATTTTTTATGTTGGCTTAATCATACAAATGAATTGAATACCAGAAATTACTAAGAAGGTAAAGTATGCAACAAATTTATTTCAATGGAAGGATATCAGGATTCAAAAACGGATTCCACTTGGCTGAGTGAATGTGTGGAACGCAAAACGGATAAGAGTTCTTCCAGTTTCTCTACTGACTCAATGGCTTGCACACGCGGAATGAGTGCCACTCCTTCATCTCCGAATTTCAATTCCAATCCTAATTTAATTGCTTCTTGAAACCCCTCCATACGCCCTTCCATACGCCCTTCCATACGCCCTTCCATACGCCCTTCCAAAAGGCCTTCTTTAAGCCCTTTCTTTTTATATTCTTCTCCTACTACTTTCACTGCTTCTTCCATCGCCATTTCTCTTAGAATATCATAAGCATAGGATTCAATCACGATATCTCTCCTGCGTCGAATGAGTTGCTGGCTCATTCCTTGATCTTTTAATCCGGCAAAGATGACCATGGCGGTCACCAAGTCGGATTTCTCTTTCCGTTGTAAATCACTATTATACAACTTTTTCTCCGCTTCCAGAACAATCTTTTCATCTGCTTTCATCAACGGAATAAAAGGATAAAGATAATAATCATCCGTATTCAATACGGTGCTCCCGTCTTCCTCCCACATCTTGATCAGTTCGAACTCAAATTGAAACTGGCGGTCATTGTAGTGACCGGAAGCGGATTCACTGGGTAAAAATAAAAACATTACCGGTTTTACTGGTAAAATCTGGATCCCGCTGACAACCGCAAAAAATATTCTAACAAAAAGTAGGGAATCTACTTCTAACTAGCTTATTCATAAAGACTTACAATCCAAGAAACTTTGTACTTCCGGAATTAATGCCCGAATAATGAGGAACTCTTCCTATATAGTAGAGGGACGTGACATTTTTCTCGGCCGAGAACCGTTACATCCGAACCAAGACTACTCCTGGAAATCCCCCGCCCCGGTTCAGCGAAAAAAAGGGATTTCCAAAGGCTCTTCGTGGAAAATATCCTGAGGTGCGAAAAGAATAACAAAGGCAAGTTCCATCTGTCCTTGCGTCAAGACATCGGGTAGCCAGGGCAAGTTTTATCTGCCCTGATTATCCCTCCACCTCTTCAGCCTTCCACCTTCAGCCTAAAAAAAACGAGTGCATCACGATGATCTCCGGAGTCGTTCCCCAAAACGACCCATCCTGCGATGCCAAATCCGGTTTCTCCGTTGGTGTTAAGGTATCCGAATGGAAAACCGCAGTGGTACCGCGTGTGTATCCGATTGGCACCACAGGTTTCAAACAGTAGTCGCCGCCCTCCGTTGGGCGCCCAACTAAAAAATATAAAAGAAAGGATGGCAGAAAAAAACAAAGCCCCAAAAAGCGGATTGAAAAAAATCCCGAGGAAACCAAATCCCAAAGAGAGCGTGAAAAAGTAAATCTTCAGACATTAATCTCCAAATGGGTAAAGGGCTGAAAAACACCTCGGGTACCACATCCCAAACGGGGTAAAAGAAGACAGCCCATGGGCAACGCCCTGGGAAACTACAAATAGGGTATTAGTGCTACTACTAGCTACTAGCTACTAGCTACTAGCGCTGTAAGGGCGAAAGAAGAAAAACAGATGAGCAAATCTTGCAAAAACAGAAGGCTATAGGTGCGTTTACTCAAGAAATTTTTATCTTATTAAAAATATGATGTACACTTCACATAGCAATCGTTCCACGTTACTTTATGAAGACACTCGGATAAACCTTCTATATTAAAGCAAAGGGATTGAATCCTATGAAAGAACTCCTCGATTTCGCTGTACAACTGGCTGAACAAGCCGGTTACATCACTCTGAAATATTTCCGTACGAATCTGCAAATTGATTCCAAAGAGGACGATTCCCCCGTCACCATCGCCGATCGCTCCGCGGAGGAATTTATCCGGAAGGAAATCGAGAAACGATTCCCTGATGATGCGATCCTCGGGGAAGAATTCGGCGAAAAACCGGGAACAACCGGTTTTCGATGGATCCTTGATCCTATCGATGGAACCAAATCATTTATTCGCGGAATTTACATGTATGGAACGATGATTGCTTTGGAAAAAGACGGCGAAAGCAAAATCGGAGTCATTCGCTTTCCTGCTTACGAAGAAACGATATCTGCCTTGAAAGGAAATGGCTGTTCCTGCAACAACGATCCCTGCCGGGTGTCTGGCATTGATTCCCCCGCTCAGGCGATGATCGTCTCCAGTTCGTTTCGCGATATTCTGCAACATCAAGGAGAAACGGCTTTACTGAATATTATCAGAGGAACCGGAATGCAACGCACATGGGGAGACTGCTATGGCTATTATTTGGTTGCCAATGGACGCGTCGAAGCCTCCATCGATGCCATCATGCATATCTGGGATGTAGCCCCCCTCATCCCAATCATTCAAGAAGCCGGTGGCACAGTGACGGATGTATTCGGCAACCCTCCATCACTAACCATGACCAATATGCTGGCGTCCAACGGAAAAATTCATAAAGCCCTGATTGAACTATTTCATCATTCGTGAACGGCAAACGGCGCGCTTACAATTCCGGGGCTTCCAAATTCTCTTTCTCGATATCTTTAAAATATTTTACGGTTCCCACTTTCAACTCCATGGTGGCATCATCGTCACAAACAATAATCCCCCGCTGATGCAACTGCAGCGTGGAAACCGTCCACATATGATTGACGCCTTCTTCCACTACTTTTTGCAATGCTCTCGCTTTATGGATTCCATTGATGATGATCAATACTTCTTTGGCGTCCATTACTGTTCCCACCCCCACAGTCAACGCCAATTTGGGAACTTTGTTGAAATTATTATCGAAAAATCGCGAATTTGCCACCCGCGTATCATAAGTCAATGTCTTGATACGGGTACGGGAAGTCAACGAGGATCCCGGTTCATTGAACGCGATATGACCGTCCGGTCCGATTCCTCCCAAAAAGAGATGAATTCCGCCGACTTGCTTAATCTTTTCTTCGAAATCTTTGCACTCTTTTTCCAAATCCGGTGCATTTCCGTTGAGAATATTGATATTTTCCGGCTTGATGTCGATATGGCTGAAGAGATGATACCACATGAAATAATGATAACTTTGCGGATGATCCTCCGGTAATCCAACATATTCATCCATATTGAACGTAATTACATTTTCAAACGATACCTTTCCTTCATTATGCAAATACACCAGATGCTGATACGTTCCTTCTGGCGAAGAACCGGTAGGCAATCCCAAAATGAATGGACGATCCGCAGTCGGTTGAAAATCGCGGATTTTTTGGGCAACATAATACGCAGTCCATTTGCTCAAATCTTCATAATCTTCAAGAATGATAATTCTCATAGACGATTCGCCTCCCTTTTATAAACCGAAGTTTCTCCAGATACATGCTGATAATGAACAGAAAAAAATTTTAAATACCTTGCATGAAAATGTTTGGGATGTCAATAGATTGATCGGCGGATAGGTAAACTATCCTGGCAAGGAAGTGGTTGTTCGAATGAATAAATATTTTCCTTTTTGTTTTTTCATTTATTTGATGAAAGGATTGAATATGAAAGTTAGTCTGAAAAGTGGCGCTCAAGCAGGGGTAATCTCCTCACTGCTTTCTTCTTCCTCCTCTTCTCTCTCCAATCCGCGAAATACGACAGCCACTTTTTTTCCTTTTTCGTCGGATGTGACACGACAGACTTTTCCATCATATATAGGAGGGATACCATCCCGATCGTTTTCCCACATTTTTTTCAATTCCAAATCCATGAAAAGGGCTAGACGAATCGAACTCCCAATCTCGATTTCTTCGTCCGTATAAAAAGCAAGCCCCCCTACCAACACCGGACCGATATCGACGGTTACGGCCTCTTTCCATTCTCCCTCTTGAAAACTATCCCCCGGTTCAAGAGTGTAAATGAATGGTATGTTGACAACTTCCCGGTCAAAAACTCGTCTCTCGTGAACCATCTGTTTTCACCTTTTCAATGCAATTAGTTCCATCGGATGTAAATTTAACAAGACAACTGTCATTCTTTTCAAACCATTCTATCATAGTGAAAAATGATTTCATTTCAATGGAGGCAGCAGTTTTGTCGGATCGACTGCTTTATCGAGTTCGCGAACTTCAAAATGCAGAATCCCTTCTTCCTGCACAGGGGGACGGCCGGTATTTCCAACAGTGGCTATCTGTTCCCCCCGTTTGACTGTTTGTCCCAATTCCACCAGATTTTCACTGTTGTAAGCATAAATGGTGCGAAGCCCTTTGCTCTTGTGTTCTCCATGATACAAAATGATATAATTGCCAAAACTGCTTCCCAATTTCAAGTCACTGACTCCCGCTACCAGTACGACTTCCCCGTCCGCGGCCGCATAAACCGGCGTACCGATTTCGGCTCCCAGATCGATCCCGGGATTGAAATCCAAATCATTGATGGATTGGTTAAAAGGACGCAGAACCCGAAATGAATCCTTCAGCGGCCACTGATATTTCAACTCCCCGATTTGCGTTACCGCTCGCGGAAATTCCACCTCTTCTGTTGGGGTAGGTTTTTTCCCCTTTTTCGGAGTCGGTTTGGGTTTGGGTGGAGGGGGGACGACTTTTTCTTCCACCCGTTTGTCTTCCTTGGGAAGCGATTGTATCGCAGATTCCGTAATCAATGTTACTTGCTTCGTTTCTATATCTTTTACTTCTTTGGCTTCCGGAATCCAGATTTTTTGCCATGCAAAAAGATCATCGGCGTGCTTGAGATTGTTGGCTTCCTCGATTTTCCGGCTGGGGATCTCATATGCTTTGGCAATGGCAAAAAGCGTTTGCCCCGGTTCTACGGTATGCCAAAGTCCGTCGGGTTTGACCTCTTCCTTTTTTTCAACATCGACTGCCATTAATCCTTCTGCTCCGGGAACGAATAAACGAGTACCGGCTGGGAGAATTTTTTGCGGATCCTTGATCCCATTCACCCGGATCAAAAGCTGCGGAGAAACTTCGTACGTTTTGGCGACGGCGTATAAGGTTTCTTCCGAGTCGGTCGTATGCATAACGCCGTCCATTGTATACACATCTGAAATCCGGCCTTCATGGGTTGTTGTACAAGAAAAGAATAAACACAACAAACTGAAAAGAAGCGGATAGGATACAAATCGATTCATAATAACTCAACCCCTTACGGTATCAAATCTCAAGTCAGTTCTGATGATCTATCATCCGGAGTATTTTACCATACCGACTTTACTCTATCTACGGTTTAAGGATAGTGGAAGCAACAACTTCATGATTTTTAGTGGCTTGCTTTCTTTCGTATGCGCACGATTCGGAAAAATTCATAAAGATTCTCGATCTCAATATGTTGAAAACCTGCACTGTTAGATAAATCTTTCCATTCTTTTCCGGAAAGCCATTGATGAGATATCTGTTCATGTGAAGTGAGAAATATTGCTTCTCCATCTTTATGCAGAAGGGGATAGATTTCCTTGAGAATTTCTCTTTTCCCTTCTTCCGATAATGTGACCATCATGAAACTGGAGATGATTTTGTCGAATTCGGTTTGAATTGGTAATAAGCAGCAATCCCCAACGATGAAATGCACATGCGCGAAAGGAGAACATTTCGTCCGCGCTTGTTTGATCATTTTAAACGACAAATCAACCCCAACAATCAAGGCTGATTTGGAGGCTGCCAATTCAGTCAATATTCCTGTGCCGCATCCAATGTCCAGTATACGATCATTCGGTTGAATGTATGAATTCACTAATTCTGTCGCCGCTTTTTGATATCCTTCGATGTGTTCGGTATATAACCAGTCATACATTTTCCCAATCACATTGTAAAAACGGCGTACAAGAACCGGATTGTGAGAGCATAAATTCCGTCCGGCATAACGGAATACTAGCCGTCCCCAGAAACGTTTGATGGATGTCAATATCGAGAAGGTTCGGTTCTTTCCCATTATGAATGTCAAATTTTTTGAATCAATTCCGATTGAAATGAGTGGTGAATCCGCTTCATCAATACGGATTTCCGTCGGCACTTTCGGTCAAGATTAATCATGATACTGATTTTACTTAACTTCTGCATTTGCTTTGATGATTTGTATATCATAACTTGACTATGATTTTTTGTTGAGTGGGGGCGTAGGTAAGAATTATTGGTGCAAGACGAAGAAATCACGACGGGCTTCGGCGGTCTTTTCATAAATTGTGCGAAAGACTTCTTCTTCCACTCTTGTCAATTCCATTTCGCGGCGCTGCATGACGCGTTTGGCGACCTGTATGCATTTCTCGAAGCGGTATTCAACCATGCGCTCCGATCCCCCCCAAGAAAAAGAAGGAATGAATTTGGGAGGGAATCCGGCTCCGAAAATGTTACAGCAGGTTCCAACGACGGTGCCGGTGTTGAACATCGAATTGATCCCAGTCTTGGTATGATCGCCGATCGTGCTTCCGACAAACATACTGCCGGTGGAGACCGGCTGACCGTTGATAAAGCAGCGCACGATTCCGTAATCGTTTTTCAAATCACTGTTATTGGTGTCGGCTCCAAGATTGACCCACATGCCGAGATAGGCGTGGCCGAGAAAACCTTCGTGCTGCTTGTTGCTGTAAGAGTGAATGATGCTTTCTTCCACCTCCCCCCCGATTTTGCAGACCTCCCCGATACTGGTGCCTTCATAAATCTTGGCCGCGATTTTCACTGTACTTTTTTTACCGACATAGCAGGGACCTTCAATGACGGCTTGAGAAAGAATTTTCGCGCCGCTGTCGATGAATACCGGTCCCTCTTCTGCATCGATGACCGCGCCGGGCTTGATGGATGCTCCTTCGGCGACAGTAATCTGTTCCGGTGCCAGCAAATGCACGCCATCATAGATTTTTCCGTCTTTTGCGCCATTGCAGCCGAGAGCGTTGGCGTCGATTTCGATCTGTTTCGGATTATAATGGATCAAATCCCATGGATAATGCAGGACGGTCGCTTCTACCTCTTTGGCGGGGAGGCCGAGAAACGGTCCGACAGATAGAGGATTGCTCCAATCGACTTTGGCAAAATGTTCACCGGAAAGCCGCGCGGCCACAAGGGTGTCTCCGCAGTGAAATACTTGATCTTCGCCTTCGGGTGAGATGGCTTGTGACAATTGGTTGTCCCAAATGACGCGCCCATTCAGAAGCAAACCATGGTCACCGAAACCGGCATTGACTTTATCTGTGCCTTTTTGTTGCTTGACAAGTTTCGCCAAATAGTCTCGAACGTGAAAGGCGAGTTCGGACGAGGGGTAACAATTTGCCGCTTTCTCCCAGAGTAATCGAATCCCACAACGTAAGTCATATACCGGGCGGTTAAGAGTCAAAGGGTGAAGGTTGATGAATCCTGCATCTTCAAACAGAATGATTTGATGTGCCATCGTGTATCCTTTGAATTTATTCTTCCATCACCGTCAGAATGGAGTTTTCACCACCATAATTGTTCTTGATTTTTTCGGTATTGTCGGGATCGGGCTGGGGATCGCCATCGATTAGGAGTAAGTATTCATATCGTCCCGGCTTCAAATTCAACTTGGCTGACCATAAACCGTTGTTTGTTTTTTGTAGGGGGATGGCTTTGTTTTCATCCCAATCGGTGAAACTTCCCACGATTTTGACTTGACCGGCATCCGGCAAGCGAACCGAATACGGAACCGTTTGAGGGATCGGTTTGGTGTAATCGGTATTCAAATTTTGTTTTAACTGTTCCCGTTCGGTTTGATTGGGAGTGATGACAAAATAGCCTTGCAATCGAGCGCCGACCTGCACTACCAATTGAGGCGCGACGACGTTTGATTTCACGGAACTCGAATTGGAGATAATAATTTTCTCTCCCGCTTCTATCGTGCCATGAACCGAACCTTCAATAATGGCTTGTTTGGATTCGACTTTCCCGCGTATACGGCCGGATTTCCCGATTACCGTTTGTCCTTTGGATATGACTTGCCCTTCCAGGATTCCATTTATCCGAACATTCCCATCTGTTTTTAAGGTACCGTTTGCCGCTGTATTTTCATCAACGAAACTTTCGGGTTGCCTTTCCATACTGCTAATCCCCTTATTCAATGATTCCCCATTATAATGCATCTGGGCGTCGAAATTCAATCGGAAACCATCCTCAATGTGGAGATTTGTTTCTTTTTTATAAACATCACATACTTTGTCAAAACGAATCCAATCGAATTCGTCACAATATTAAAATAGAAATTTGAGATGTTGTAGTGGGATAAACCGATTTCGAGGGGATTCCACCTATGTTTGCATGAAAATTTGTTTTACAATCAAGAGAAGAAAGGCATATGGAGACGTGAAAATGAAATATTCATTTGATACGGCTGAAGTTACACCGGTTCTTCTCTTTTTTGGGTTTGTTGTAATCTTTTGTTTCTTCCCTGTGGAACAGTTCGGTCTTTTTGATGAACAACCTTACAGCATACAAGAAATGCGGGGGTGGACTGTGCATTTGGAGAAGCGGATGTATGAGAGCGATCCTGAACTGGCATCCGATGTGATAAGTTTGCTGGATACCAAATTGATGGACATCAACCGAATGGTGTCAGAAGAGGCTCTGGATCATTTACATCAGGTTCCGATTTGGGTGGACCTCGAGGCAAAGCAATTTCCAGGGGCGGTTTATCATCCATCCGAAGAATGGTTGGAAGAGCATGATTTCAATCCGGAAATGGCCAAATCGGTTCATATCGCCAATGCGACCAATTTTGTCAATTGGACAAAGGAGCAGCCGGCCATGGTGATGCATGAGATGGCGCATGCGTATCATCATCAGGTATTGGGTCATGATCATCCGGAAATCAAGCGTGCCTATCAAAATGCGAAGGAAAGCAAATCCTATGCATTTGTGCTTCGCTATAATGGCAAGAAGCAAAAAGCGTATGCCATGAATAATGAGAAGGAGTATTTTGCTGAACTTTCCGAAGCTTTTTTCGGAACTAATGATTTCTATCCCTTTGTGCGGGCGGAAATTCAGGTGCACGATCCGGTTATGTATGAAGTGCTGCAAGAAGTATGGAAGGAGGGAGGATCATGAGAAAAGACCGATTGATTCAAAGGGGTTTCACTTTGATCGAGCTTCTCATTGTTGTCGCCATTATCGGTATACTTGCCGCCATTGCGGTGCCGAATTTTATGAATGCGCAAATCCGCGCCAAACTGGCGAAAGTTGAAGGGGATTTTCGCTCCTTGGCAACGGCGCTCGAATCGTACCGTCTCGATTGCAACAATTATCTCCCTTATCCGGACTGGGGCGGTCACACTCATCCAAACTATTTCAACGCTCTTTCCACTCCTGTCGCTTATATTTCGTCACCGGACAGCATCTCCGATCCTTTCCGCCTCCAATATCGGGAAGACCATGACGGCGTGATGAAACCTCGGTACGGTTATTTCGATCCACGCACTTCTCCCGTTCAATGGTTTATTGTTCCGGGGGTATATAAAGGCATCGACCTACCCGGTAATTATGAATGGACACTCGTGTCCATCGGCCCCAGCCATGTCCAACACATCGACGGCGGACAGCCGGCTGGCTTTATCCTCTATGAGTCGACCAATGGTCTTACCAGCTGGGGGCAAATTTATCGTTTTGGCCCTTAAAGATTTACTATTCTTCTTCCGGAAAGAATATGTCGTCCTCCGCGATATCCGGCACACCGGCTACCAATACCAAATGATCTCCTTCCGAAGAATGCACCGATTCCGGATCGAGTTTCACCATCGTTCCCGGCTCGATTGGGAACGTGTCCCCGTCCACCGTCATTGTGCCCTCGCCTTCTAAAATATAATAGAATTCCGTCGTTCGTTTATGATAATGGGTTTTCGAACCATGAATCCGAACGACATGGAAAAAAGCGGGAGTGTCGTCGCCGGTGCTGAACAACCGCTGCCGGTACCCGCAGGTGCTTTTTTCTTTTTCGATTTCCGTCAACCTTCTGATCGTATAGCGTTTTGATTCATCCTTCATCGTCGAATTTCCTTCCTCCAAATGTGTGGGATCGATAGTGTGTTTGTTCGGTTTTTGCGGTTCCAGATGGGTGATTATCGATACCGGTTCTTGAAAGGCTTGGCGAATCATCGTTTCGATGTGGGTGGCTTTTTCATGTGCAGCTTCCAATGAGGTGGTGGGATCGAATTCGAGATGGAGTTCCACCCAATGCCGGTTACCTTCCGATCGATGCCGTAAAGCATGGTAATCGATATCATGTTCCTTGGATTCCTGTTGTAAAACTTCCTTGACGACTTGGTCGACCTGTTTGTCCGCCTCATCCATCAATCCGCGAAACGATGAATTGAGTAATCGCAATCCTTGAACCAGGATGTACATCCCCCCGATTCCGGCGACAATCAAGTCGATTTCGATCAAGCCGGTCATGGAAGCGCCGATCAAGCCAATCAGTGATGCGCCAGTCGTGACGACATCGGAAAGGACATGAATGCCGTTCGCCCGTAGAATCAGCGAGTTATATTTCTTCCCTGCCCAAACGAGATACCCCCCCAACACGCTATTGATAAATCCGGCGATAATTACCAAGAGCACACCGTTGGAGATGTCTTTCAGTTCATGTACATGGAAGAAACCTTTAAAGACATTGAATAGAATGACGATCCCCGCTCCACACACCAATCCCCCTTCGACACCGGCGGAAAAGAATTGAATTTTCCCATGCCCATACAAATGATTCTCGTCCGGCGGCAGCCAGCTGTACCATAACGAATAGGCGGCAAACAATACTGCCAGATTGTGTACCAGCGATTCCATCATATCCGCCATGACGGCCATCGAGCCAGAAACGTAATAAGCTGAAACTTTGACCAACACAATGATTCCTCCGCAGGCGAGAGAGGCGATCATCGCGCGTCCTTCAGGTCTTTGGAAAAATGAGGAATAATTGTAGTTCTTCGGTGTATCCATAGGGCAATTCCGATAACTCGTGATGGGTACATTATACTCTCTAAGATCGCTGTCAATCCATTCCTTTCGAACGCCGGCATCTTGCCGGCTTTTCGGAAGTGCCGCCGGGACGGCGGCGTTACGAACTATGCACCGAGGCAGAACGGTTTTCTTTTTCTGGCTGTCTTTGCCGTTACGAAAAGCGGGATTTTGGCTAGAATTATAAGAAAAAAAGGAGAGTACATATGCCGATTTGGTGTGACTTGACATGCGCCGATGCCGAATGGCCGGAAGAGGATGCCCTCGACGGATCCGGCTCGTGTAGGACATTCGTGGCGCTTTATTGTAAAAAATACGATCAATTGAATCATAAAAACGGTCCCTGCCTGGACTTGACCCTCCAACAATCCGCGAAAAAGGCCCCCAACAAGAAAGCAACGAAAAAACAGAAATCATCGAACCGATAAAACCAAATGTCGGAGCGCGGGCATCCCTGCCCGCATTTTGTAAGATACAAAAAACTTCATTCTCTCATCCTGCGTTCTCACTCCTTTTGAATTCCCCCATATTCCTTTACAATATCTCGGTGTCAGAATGCGTATTTGATCATGCTGTTCCATCTACCGGAACGTAGTGTAAAAAGAGTACTTTTTGCAATCCATAAAAAAGCATGTAGGTATAACCTTGGTAGGAAAGGATTTTCATCGATGGAAAACAATCCGGCAAAGTCAGCCATTGCTTTTTCGATGTTCGGACCTCCCGGCTGTGGGAAAGGCACTCAGGCTGCCTTGATTCAGGAACGGCTCGGGTATAAACATGCGAGCACCGGAGATATGTTTCGGGAAGAGATCAGACTGCAGAATCCGAAAGCGCTCGAGGCGCAAGACATCATGCAGCGCGGCGAGTTGGTGCCGGACCAGCTGATCCGGGATATGCTTTACGATTTTCTGAAAGGCATACTCGAAGCCAGTGAACATTTGAAGGGATTTATTCTCGACGGTTTTCCCCGCACATTGAGCCAAGCGGAATTGTTGGAAGGGTTGTTGAATGATCTGAATCTTCGATTTCCCGGAGTCATTTATTTGGAAGTACCGGAAGATATCGTCATTCAGCGCTTGAAATTACGAGGAGAAGACGGGGAGCAGCGGCCGGACGACAACGAAGAAGTGATTCTCGAACGCATGAAGGTCTATAAGGATAAAACGTATCCGCTTCTCGACTATTTTGAATCGCGAAATTTGATTCATCGAATCGACGGAGTCGGGACGATCGAAGATATTTATTGTCGGCTCGAACCATTGATCGAAAGTTGGAACTGAATCCGGTTTTGTGATACTCTTTATAAGGATGGCCGCAAGGCTCGGATTCTGGAACGAACGGAATTCAAATCAAATCCGAATCGAATGCTCACATTTCGATAGACATTTCTCCGGTTTGGTTTGTGAAAGGGATTCGATGATGAATGGGAACATGATGAGATTACTCGTTTGCGCATGCTTGATTTTGGGGATAGGGATTTGTTCGCAGGCGCAGCCGAATCCACAAGAGCAAGTACAGCCGAAGCAGCAGGAAGAAGTGTGGCTGTATGGATCTTTCCAGGAAATCAATTCCGCCTCGCCGGTCATTGGGGGGGCGACACTGCCGTTGTCTTTGGGGAAGGCGATCGTATCGGCTGTTCCTGCTCAATATCTGAAAGAATCGGCGGATGCCGGATTCGATATTCCCACGATAGCCAATATCATCGAATCGATGCCAGCCGGAGAAACGTTCGAACTCACCAAAAACGATTTCAATTTGGTGATCATGAAGAAGAAGGTCCCGATCGATCCGGAAGCCTCGGCTTCATCGTTAGTCATTCAAAACGAGCAATTAAGGCTCCCTATTCCACTTATATTGACAGGAACAGTGGTGAAAGCGCTCCAACTGGCTTTCAAAGAGTTACGAGGATTGGACGAACCACTAGCAAACGTGATCAACGAAGTCAAACAAACTCCCCCTGGAACTCTTCTGAAAGGGGAAGACCGATTGATGAAATCATGGCTGGAAATCCGGCTGCAATAACCCATACCCACGTGTCTATCGAACAGGAACTCCATACCGCATTCGGGAATCAATTGCAGCGGCATGTACCGCTTGCGCCTTTTACCACTCTCAAAATCGGGGGACCGGCTGAGTATTTATTGGAAGTTCATCAAAAAGAAGATTTGGTGCATGCTTGCCGAGTTGCGCAACAGTTGAATATTCCGTTTTATTTTCTAGCCGGTTGCTCGAATGTTCTCATCGATGATCATGGACTGCGCGGTTTGGTCGTATTGAATCGTATGACAAATATTATATGGGGAGAGAATAAGATTGTTCAAGTCGATGGTGGGTATAGTCTTGACCGGTTTGTTTTAGACGTCTCCAATAAAGGATGGGCGGATCTCAGTTTTGCCGCGGGCATTCCCGGTTCTGTCGGTGGGGCGGTGATTGGCGGGGCGGGGGCGTTCGGACATTTGGTGCATGAATATGTGTTGGAAGCGGAAATCTTACAGCGTAGCGGCGAGGTCAAAATCGTTCCCAGCGAAGCGCTGGGCATTCACTATCGAACCAGTGAGGCCAAAAAGCGGGGGGATATTATCCTTTCGGTCCGATTCGGCAATTTTACCTGTGGAGATGTACACTATTTGCTCGGTGAGATCGAACGAATCAAGGCGGAACGCGAGAGAAAGCATCCTCAAACCGATTTTCCATCGGCCGGATCATTCTTTAAAAATTTGCCGCCCAACGAACCCAAGGGGAGGCGAATCCCAGCGGGGAAGCTGTTGGATGAAGTGGGGGCGAAGGAATTGCGTGTTGGAGGAGCGGGGGTGTTCGCGAAACATGCCAATATCATCGTCAATTACGGTGGGGCAACCGCGGCAGAGGTGAATGAATTGGCGAACGAGATGGCGAAGCGGGTGCGGGAGAAATTCGGCATCGAATTGGAACGGGAAGTGCAATATTTATGGTAACAGAAACCGATCGATCTTCATTCAAGAAAAAAGAAAACTATCGCGTGGTAGAGGCGTCGTTTGTGACAAGTGCACCGAAACTGGCGGCATGTCCGGAAGCGACGTTGCCGGAAATCGCGATTGCCGGCCGCTCGAATGTGGGGAAGTCGAGTTTGATCAATTTTATCTGTAACCGGAAAAACCTGGCGAAGACTTCGAATACACCGGGGAAAACACGGTTGATCAATTACTTTCTCTTGCGCATCGAACCGGGCAATCATCATGTGCATCTGGTCGATTTACCGGGATTTGGGTATGCGAAAACCAGTAAGAAAGAGCAGGAATATTGGGGAAAATCACTGGATGAATTCTTGCAGAAGCGGGAAACCTTATGCGGGATGCTGCAACTTGTCGATTCGCGTCACGATCCAACCGACTTGGATTTGCAGTTGAGGGAGTGGATTCTGCATACCGGAATTCCTGCATTGACGATATTGACGAAGACGGACAAATTGGGAAAAAACGTTATCGCCAAATCGCGGAAGAATGTTAAACGTATGATGAAGATCTGGGATGATGAAGAGTGCATTTTGTCATCAGCGCTCAAAAAACAGGGAAAGCAAGAAATGATCAATGGGATTATGAAATTGATTGTTGGACGATGATCCGTTAGAGGCAAATCTTCACCCTGAAGAGGTGATAGAAATAATTGAATCCAGAAGGAGAATGAAAATGCAAAGCGTATCCACTCTTTCATTAATAATGATTACTCTTATCAGTGTACTTTCTTCTCCCTCCTTTTGCAAAGAAGCCTCTTTCCAGTTCTACGCCGTCAGCGACTTGCAACGTGTTTTTGAGGATGGGTATCGTCCCTTGCCGGCAAAGGATACGATTGAACTTTTCGGAATCAAAAATGAAACCTTATCCGCACAATGCGTGATTCAAGCGGAACAAGATCTTGAAAATGTGACTGTCCATATTGATCCGATTTCCCATGCCGATGAATCGTATACTTTGCCGATGGATTGTATTCAATGGAATTTTGTCGGCTCTATCTTTATTGAAACAAATACCTCAAAATTAATCAAAAGTGACCTTATCCGGCCGGCTCCCGCTCATTTCCCCGATTATCTGGCTGAAGACAGGCAAATCGCCATGATACAAGGCACCTCCAAAGCCGTCTATTTGACAATGAATGTCCCTCAAAACGCCAAAGCAGGTGACTACAAAGGAACTGTGGCCGTAAAGACAAACCAAGGAAACCGTTCTTTGCCGGTGATGCTTACCGTATATCCGTTTACACTGCCTGAAGAGCGGCATCTATTTGCAACGAAGTGGTATACAACCAGTAAATTCGAACAATTCCATGGCATTCAGGATAGTGATTCCGAGCTATTTTATGATATGTTGTCTGTTTATGCTGAGAACATGGCAGCGCATCGGCAGAATGTGTTTCGGTTGAGCCTTGGTCTTATCTCGAACAGTAGAGATGCCCAAGACCGTTACTCATTCGACTTTTCAAAGTTTGATCGATGGGCAGATATCTTTTGGGATACCGGAGGCATGGATTTGTTGGAAACGGGCTTTGTCGCCCGATTTGGGGAAGGCGGGTGGTCAAGTCATGAGATCATGCTGCGGGAATTCCCTGTATTCGATGAAGCCAACAAGAAAGTGGTTCGGGTGCCTGGCGAAGAATTTCTTCCGGAGTTTTTACCCGCATTGGAGGACCATTTGGAGGAGAAAGGCTGGCTGGAAAAAACGGTGTTTCATATTGCCGACGAACCGTCCAATCACAATATCATGGATTGGCGGGAAGCCTCTGCATTTGTTCATCGACATGCGCCGTCGTTGAGACGGTTCGATGCCATCGAGACGACGCACTGTCAGGATCGTTTGGAAGTGTGGATTCCCAAACTCGATCATCTTTCCACTTATTACGATGCATATAGAGAAGCACAGCGAGAAGGGAACGAATTGTGGTTCTATACCGTTGGAATTTATCAAGGAGGTTCGCTGCCCAATAAAACAGTGGATGTTCCACTGATCGATTCTCGGATACTACACTGGTTGAACTATCGCTACGATTTGAATGGTTATTTGCATTGGGGATACAATCACTGGACTGATGATCCTTTTCAGTCGCCGGGAAAACACAACGGAGACGGCTGGCAAGTCTATCCGACTCAAAACGGTCTGCTCAATTCATTGCGCTGGGAGCAAATGCGCAACGGTGTTCAGGATTACGAATATTTATGGATGCTTGAAAATAAAATGCAGGAGATGATCCAATCCTTGGGAGACCGCTTGTCTATTCTTGATCCCTCTCGCAGGAGCCTGGAGATTGCAACGCAGGTTGTCGACAAATTTCATGTATATACGAAAGATCCTGCGGTACTCTATGCAGCGAAAAAGCAAGTCATTGAAGAAATGATGGCTTTGGATAAGAAGCCAAGGTTGATTGTGCAAACAAATCCGATCGAGCATTCAGCGGTTGCCGCCAATTGTGCCGTCGATTTATTCGGATATGTCGATCCCGGTTCGACAATTATCGTGAACGGTAAAGAACTGCCGGTCGCTTCCGATGGACTGTTTATGGAAAACATTCGTCTTTCAAAGGAACATACGATTGTTGTCGAAGCGGAATATCAAAATGAAAAGAAGAGAGTTGTTCGATCCTTTGAACCATTATTGTAATTCGTGCAGGCAAGATGCCTGCGCTCCGACAATCGTGCTCAACGTTCGTAAATAACATATATAGGGAGGTTTATTCAAGTGGTGATATTACGGTTCATGATTGCATGTCTCATGGTTGTCTTTTCGTTGTCGAACTTGTTCACTGCAGACGCCAATCCTACCCGTGAGCAAACAGAAGCGGCTTTGCACAAAGCGGTCGAGTTTTTCAGCGAAACGGTATCCGTGCAGGGCGGGTATGTTTGGCGGTACAGCGCTGATCTCTCGAAACGGGAAGGGGAAGGGAAAGTCGGAGACACTACTGCCTGGTTGCAACCGCCCGCGACTCCCTATGTCGGTGAAGGATTGGTGGAATTATACGAATTGACCGGCGAGGAGTACTATTTAGCCAAAGCCAAAGAAACTGCCATGGCGTTAGTCCGGGGACAATTGCATTCCGGCGGCTGGTACAATAGAATTGAATTCGATCCGGAAGACCGAAAACGCTTTGCCTATCGCACCGACGGTCCACCCACGAAGAGAGCACGAAATACCACAACTCTCGATGATGATATGACACAATCCGCTTTACGGTTTCTAATGCGCTTTGACCAGGCGAGTGATTTCAACGAAAAGAAAATCCACGAAGCGGTCATGTACGGATTGGACAGTTTGCTGAAAGCCCAATTTCCCAACGGCGCCTGGCCACATGTGTATAATGAACCGGTTGATCCTGATCAGTATCCCGTGAAAAAGGCGAGTTACCGCAAGGAGGGTGAAGATACACGGATCAAGGAACATTGGCGGCTTTATACTCTCAATGACCGATTGATGAGCGATGTGATCGAGACATTGGTTTTGGCTTATCGCATCTACAACGACGATCAGTACATGAAGGCGGCCAAACGGGGAGGCGACTTTTTAATCCTTGCTCAAATGCCGGAGCCTCAACCTGGGTGGGCGCAGCAGTATGACTTCGATATGCACCCCGCTTGGGCGCGCAAATTCGAACCGGCCTCTATCACCGGGGGCGAGTCGCAAGGGGTAATGATGACGCTGATGGACCTGTATGAAATCACCGGGGAGAAAAAATATTTAAAGCCGATTCCCAAGGCTTTGGCTTATTATAAACGGTCTCTCTTGCCCGATGGGGGGTTGGCACGCTTTTACGAGTTGAAAACCAATAAGCCGCTCTATTTCACCAAGGATTATCAACTGACATACAGCGATGCGGATTTGCCCACTCACTATGGATTTAAAGTGAGTTCAATGTTGGATCGTATTGAAAGACGGTATGATTCATTATCAAGCACGCTTTGGTCACCGAAAGAATATAAAAAATCCATTCCAAAGCCTTCTCCGGAGAGAGTTCAAGAAATCATCGATTCCATGGACGAACGCGGAGCATGGGTGGAAAACGGCCGTTTGCGGTATTGGGGGGATGACGATACTACCCGGCGGATCATCAATCCACGTACTTTCGTTCATCATACCAGGATGCTGGCACAATATCTTTATCATATGGAATGATTTATAAAGCTAAGATATACGACATCCCTTACGGTATGAAGTATTGTTTTTGTTCTTTTCACTCTTGGATCACTTGTTCTTCGAGATGCAGATAATGATCGATCAATTCGTCGGCAATTCGTTGATTGTAACGATCCCATTGGAAATTTGGGCAGCGAAGAGTATCGGATTCAAAGATTCCTTTACGGATAAGTAAGCGTTTGAAGAAGGCGATCGAAATTGTGAGTTCCTGATTGGCGAAGGATAGCACAGGCAGCAGACGATGGAAAAGTGCGATTGCATTATTCCGATTTCCCTCATGGTGTAGTCGGAGAATTTCTTTGTAAACGCGAATCATGGAACTTTCAGGGATCATCGCATCGACTCCCCTGTCCAGAGATTCGATGAGTTGGGGAATCGCCCACCCGCCGCACAAAAAGGCTTGTTCACCGAGTTTCTCCCTGATTTGTGTATACTTGGGACCGGCAGGGACCGTTTCGATTTTGAAACCTGCGAGGGTCGGAATGGTTGTCCACAAGTCTTCGATGATGGACAACGGTAATCCGTATTCATTCCACCGCAGATCTTGAATGAGAAAAGGAAGACTGTACGATCCGGCGATTTTTTGACAAAAAGGGATGGCCTGCTGCAGGGATTGGTAAAGTGTATCCGGTATCGCCACGAGGTATCCGTCGGCGTTCACCTCTTGTGCCTGTTGGGCAAACGATTGGACTTCCTGTATGGATGAAGATGAGGCTCCGACAAGAAATGGAACTCTATGATTCACAATATTCGCGATTCTTTTTACAAGGGTGAAACGTTCTGAAACGCTTAGATACGCCACTTCGCTGGCGACAACGGGGGCAAGTATGCCGTGTGTTCCTGCTTGAAGAACATCTTCCAAGAGTCGTTCAAGAGAACAAAAATCGATTCTTCCATCTGAGGAGAATGGTGTTTGAACAACGGATATCAATCCTTTGGGGAAATGATGTTGTTGGTTATGGATCATTGTCCAGTCCGTTTTTTCTTCGTTTTGAAAAACTATCATCTCTAATTCCCTTAGGGGAAATTCTTGTATTTATTTTAAAATGAGAGAAGTTTCATCTGGATTTTTCTCTGATTCTTGCTTTTTTGGAGACGGGAGATGTTCATTAAGAAAAGAAGTGATCGATGCAAGATACTCGGTTTCGGAGAGGAGAAAGCCGTCGTTGTGCCCCCCTTGAATTTCAAGAAATTGTTTTGGTCTTGATACAGCTTCATAGAGTTCACGGCTGTGATGAAAGGGGATAATTTCATCTGTGGGGCTATGAATGATCAGAACCGGAATAACCACTGTTTTGATTTTCGATAAAGCGTCGTAGTGAATCGTGCATAACAGACGAACAGGGAGGAAGGGAAAAAGTTCTCTGCCTATGGCGGGTACAGAAGTGAAAGCGCTTTCACAAATCAATGCACTGGCGTTGGTTTTCGTTGCCACATCGATTGCAATGGCTGCGCCAAGGGAACGTCCAAAGATAACCAAAGGGAGTTGAGGAGTGTGATTTTCCAGCCACTGAAAAGCTGCCTGCGCGTCAAGATAGGTTCCCGCTTCGGACAGACGGCCTTCGCTTTTGCCGTAACCCCGGTAGTCGAAAATGAATGTATTTAAGTGAATCGAATGAAATTGCTTTAAACTGTCTATTCGATAACTGATGTTCCCACCGTTGCCGTGACAGAAAAGGAGGGATGCAACCGGTTCTTTGGCAGGAACGTACCACCCATGCAGGCGAATATTGTCTTCTGTTTCGAAAAATACCTCTTCGTAATCAATATCCACTGCGGTAGGATCGGCTATGAATCCGCGGGTGGGAATCCATACGTTGGCTCGTTCAAACCAGCGGAAAAACAGATAAAAGAATAGAGGAACAAGAATGAGATACAGCATAATTTTAAACAATTTGGTTATCATGACCGAATTTCATTTTCATACAGGATATGCACTACATCATAGCCAACAATATGAGTTGAGAAATAGTATCGAGGAAAATAGAGGAAACGGAGGGGGTGGGATTCGAACCCACGATACGCTTTCACGTATGCCGGTTTAGCAAACCGGTGCCTTCAGCCGCTCGGCCACCCCTCCACTTTATTTCTGAGAGCAAACCGGTTATGGAATACCGGTTCTTGTTGGTACAAGCCAGATTTGTTTATAACTCTGCACCAACTTTGTATTCACTTCGAGTAGAAGGCAATACACGGATTATTATATAATCGAATTCTCGGAAAGAAAAGTCTTATTTCAAAGATTTTCGGAGGGGGTGGGATTCGAACCCACGGTACGCTCACACGCACGCCGGTTTTCAAGACCGGTGCCTTCAACCGCTCGGCCACCCCTCCTCATTCATTTGGTGGTAAGCAGAATTCTTTCACAAAGAAAGGATGATAGCCGGAAATGCTTTTTTATCAAGAATCTCATTTTCACATTTGGGATCATTCAGTCAATTCTCTGAAATTCAGTAAATTGGCTTGCGCGTTGTAAAAAAGACTGAATCCGGATGTCTGAGATACAAGGATTTGCAGGATTTGACTCTTGATTGTCAGGGGAGCGTATTCCTGAAGTGTAATGATTCCAATCACTTCTAGAATAATGTAAAATTTTGTATAATCTTACCGATAATAGAATGGGATTATCGGAGTAAACTTAACTCGTTTTGGTAAAAAACGATAGGCAAATGTGAATCGTTAGTATATAATGTTGTTACAGATCATAATGATAAAGCGAAGATTTATAGCTGTTAGTTAGATGAAAAGAATTTACGAAGTAGAATGCTTTCTGTTTGCATTCCTTATGCTGGCTGTTCAAGGTTACAGCTCGGGACCCATTCGTGTGTCGGAGGGGAAGGCTGTTCTGTGGCCGAAAAATCAGCCGGTTGTTTATCATGTCGATCAAGGGAATCTTGCGACGATTTCTCACCAGGAAGCGTTGAATTTAGTCCAGCGAGCGTTTCAGGAATGGCAAAATGTCAGAGGGACATCGATTCAATTCGAGGAAGGTGAATCTCTCCCCGTCGATGTCAATGGAACAAATTATTACTTTTATTTGAATCCGAATGTGCGAAATTTGAATCCGATTGTTTTCGATGATGATGGAGCGATTACGCGCGCTTTGAATGGTCAAGGCGCAGAACATGATTATTTGGGATTTTCCGCGATTTTGAATGTATCCTATGAGAATAGTTCCATTGTCAATGCCTATGCAACATTCAATGGGTTGTATATTCAAGAAAATCAAGTCGATGAGACGGAATTTTACGCGACGATTTTACATGAATTGGGACATTTCATCGGATTGGATCATACGCAAATTCTTCGGCATGTGGCATGGGATTATGTGGGGGCGAATGATGTTTATGTTCCACAGATGTTTCCGATGAAAACAGATGATGAATCGTTTCGGGTTGGACTTGTGGGAGACGACCGATTAGCGGTTTCATCTTTGTATCCTGATTCTTCAGTGGCGTTTCGGACTGGAGGCATACGAGGTGTCGTGCGCCGGGAGGAAGAAGAAATACCGGGAGTCAACATTGTTGCCAGGCGGGTTGATTCGTTGACCAATGAAATCTATTCGGCGGTCAGCGGAACCTATGAGCGTGGGAGGGGGACGTTCGAATTGCATGGAATTCCCACTGGTAATTATCAATTAGGGATAGAGCCAATCGATCCTTTATTTCGGGGATCGTCATCCGTTGGGCAATATGCGAATTATTACAGCGGCCAGTCCTTTCGGAATCCAATTCAATCCCGATTTTATCATCGGGAGAACAATCCATTGAACAGCCGGAGTCAATGGTCACCGATTCGAATCTTTGCAGGACGAATGATTTCCGGAATCGAGATCGATGCGGGGACGGAAGTGACAACCAATGACGAGTTGGACACTGTTTTGCTTGCCTTGAATTCGGCCGTCATGGGGGCTGTTCCGGCGGCTGAAACAACACAAAGCGAGTTTGATTATCTTTTTCAATATATATTGGATTTGACGGGTAGGGAACGATCCGTAGCGCTTACGGTGATCCCCGATTCAGTGACGGGGACAAATTATGATGTGATTGTTCGGCGAGAGCGAAAGGTATTGTATCATGAAATTGCCGCCGTTTCGGTAAGTAATGGGCCAGCGCAGGTTCGATTCGGTTTAGGGGGGGACGTGCCGTTGGAGGAGGGGCGTTATTTCGTTGCCATCCGGAATCGTGCTCCCAGGGAAATGCCGTTTCGTCTTGTGACACAAGAGTTACCGATTACAACCCCGACACCCTTGCGAACTTCAACACCGATTACAACGTCGATGCCAATTCCTACGCCTACGCCGAGATTGACAACAGTTCCTCCCATTTCTACTTCTACTCCAACACCTACCCCTCAAATGACTGCGACTCCCATGTTACCTTCTCCACCTTCGCCTACTGCGATTGAAGTGAATCCGGTTTTGGGTTTGGTGTCATTGGGTGAAATCGGGGGATTGTATCCCCGAAGTGCGGCTGTGCATAATTTTGATATCGGGATTAGCGGTGAAGACGGAACAGTGGAAATTCCGGGAGTTTATGATGGGTATTACGATCCGGAAGCTCTTGGACCGCTACTGATTATCAATGGGGAATTGTATCCAATTGCTCAAGATATTGAATTTTCCGGTGAAGTGGATCCGCAGGGAAACGGTTCGGAAGGATTTTACATATTGATTGGGGGAAATATCGGGTCGTTTCCACCTGTTATCACTCGCTTAGGCGCTACAGGGGGGGAAAATGGTGGTGGAATCGATACTGACAACAATCCACTGAACAATATCGATTTCGGTACTTATCAAGGTGATTTTGTTCGAGTTGAACGATATGCGCATGGAGCGCAAGGAGAAATAATCTTTCAAGCGCCGCTGGTGGATTTGGAACCGGCGGGGAATCATGGATTTTATGTATTGGACAGGAATGGCCGAATTTATGCGGAAGGAACGGCATTGGAAACACTGGATCGGCTGAGTCCACCTGCTTCGTTTGTTTCGCAAGCGGAAGCCGTCAGTTTTGTAATTTACCGGGGGGAATCGATTTCCGTTACAAACAGTATCTATAGTGAACATTTGATTGGTTTTGGGGCCTATATTTTGGATAATCTTGGAATGATCCACATTGTTGGGAATGTTCCTCCCATCAACACGGAAGATATTCCGCTTTTTCAGGGAGGTAATCCTTTTTCCTATCATGATCTTGAGCTGATCCCGAATCCGGAGGGGACGGAATGGATGGGATTGGGGGTGTTGAGTGGAGATGGATTGATCCGGTTTGTCCCGTTCCAAGGAATCGAGTTGACGCCGGAATTGAAAAGGTATATCGATTCTTTGAATCCCTTCGGGGGATTGCCGAATGGTTTTTCATTTGATATCGCTCGAGATTTCGATGTGGAAATCAGTGATATTCCTTTATTCGGATTAAATGAACAGGGGGAGACAGTTGCTACAACGGGGCGGCGTGTGGGGATTTTTATGTTCGATGGTTATGGAGGGATTCATACGGGAGGACGTTCCAGCCGATATGCCGCTGCTTTTGGGGTGATGGGAAATGATATTCGGTCGATTGAAGGATTTCTTGCCATTCCTTATCCGGTTATTATTCCGTATACGAATGTGGATTCGACGCGAGATGTGGAACTCGCTCCGATGGTCGTTCGCTCTCGTTGAATTTCTTACTTTTCCTCTGCCGTGCTTCTCTGTTTTATGCAGGTATAATCTCTTTCATCAAAAAATAAGGGAGTAAAGTGAAGCGGCAATCTATCCTATGCATACTTATTGCATTTTTCGTTTTAGCAGTACCCGATATATGGGCAGGGGGACCGTTATTCGTTTCGAGTGGAGAGCCGGTGGTTTGGCAGGAAGAGAACCTTCCCGTTGTTTATCAAATCGATCAGGGGGATCTCGGGACATTGAGGAGTTTTAGCGCCAGAAGTATGATCGATGATGCGTTTGAAGAGTGGGAGAGTGTGGCGAGATGGGATGCGACATCGTTCATGCGGTTTGAACGGGAGAGCGATTTGCTTTCGGAGGATGTAACCGGGGATAATTATCTTCGTGTAACACGGAACTTGGATTCTGATATTACACCGATCATTTTCGATGATGACGGCTCCATTATGGAAATGATTTTGGGGAGTGGAGCCAAAGAGAATTATTTAGGGTTGACCCGTACATCGACAAGCGGTAACCGGATGGTGTATGTGGAGATCATTCTGAATGGATATTTTTTTGAAGAAAACGGCTTTAATCGAGAGGATATGCTGACGACGGTCATTCACGAAATCGGTCATTTGTGCGGATTGGATCATAGTCAGTATTCGAGGCATTTGGCGAACAATCTCGTGAATGCGGATGATGAATTTCTTTCGATGATGTATCCCCAATCGAGCGATGATGATTCATCAAGGTTGGGGCTTACTTTTGATGACAAAATCGCGATTTCCAATTTGTATCCGACTAATCGACATATCAATTCGAGTGGATCAATTCAGGGTGTCGTGAAACGGGGGAATCAAGAATTACCCGGGGTGAATGTTGTCGTTCGGGATATCGAGGAACCATTCAGTAATGTTGCAACAACGGTTACCGGAACGTATGAACGTGGGCGGGGGACGTATGAATTAAGGGGATTGCCGCCAGGGGAATATGAATTGAAGGTGGAAGCGATCGACGAAGATTTTACCGGCGCGTCCAGTGTCGGCCAGTATTCGGATTCGCTATCCGATTTGTCTTTCCGAAGACGGATTCGGTCGGAATATTACAATACCGGTGATCAAGAGAATGAAGGAAGAAGCACATTGAGTGCGATTCCTGTGCGTTCTTTAAGGACGACTTCCGATATCGATTTGCAAGTGGATTCTGAGAGTTTACCATCAAATGAAGAATCCATTGAATTGCTGGCTATCGATTTACCGACGATGGGTGGGGCGGCGGTGGGGTATTATTCATTTTATCAATTTTTATTGCATCCTTCCGGGGATGAAGGAAGGATTGAAGTGAATTTTGAATACAATAGGAATTTATCTCATTTGATCGAATACCGCCGTGAATTACCGAATGGGCGATTTGAAGAAGAAACCATCAACAGAAGTCAGCGTACCGATACGATTGTGCTAGGGGAGGGAGGCGATATGCCGCTGGAGAATACGCGGTATTTCTTTCGGGTGGGGAATGCGCCCCGGCAATCGAGCGATTTAGAATTTACGATTTTGGCTTCCCAGCAAGCGACATTTACACCGACAAAAACGACGACGCCGTCGAAAACCCCGACTCAAAAGAAAATTCCAACATCGATTTCTACCGAAACCCCCACGAGCACGCCGATTCCGACATCCACGCCTTCTCCCACAGCAACGCAAGAAGCGGAGCCAAACGATACACCGACTCCTACTCCCATTCGTTTGAAGGGGGATGTCAATGAAGACGGGGTCGTGAATGCATTGGATTTATTTTATTTCTCTTCAGAATGGCAAAATCGGACTTGGCAAAACTATTTCGAGTCTGATATATATAAAGACGAAGAGTGGAGAGTGAATATCTTGGATTTGCTTGAACTCATCGAAGCATTAAAATCAAGACATAAAGATGGAGATTGATACATCCCTGTTACAATGTCATGATTCATCTACTGATGCAGTAGCAAAAAGTATGATATTCGTTATGAACCTTGTGTATATTGGGGTGATATGCTCCTTTTTTCCTCCTTGTGTTGTGCAGACAGGATGTCCGCACCACAATTTCTAATCATCATTTACTGATTTTAAAAGAAAGTATGGGCATATTGCCCGAAAGAAACGTTGTAATCACGCTCTCCGCTGTAACCGAGTTTGTGAGATACCCAAATGTCTCCATTGGAGTGTAAGCCGTTTGTCGCGTAATAGGGAACCGATTGTCCTTGGCTGACGAGCCAGGCGACGTCGCTGTAATCGCCATCGGGTGATGCGGCAATGAAGCACCAATAGGCGCCAAGGTTGCCATTGGGGCAGTGGCTGGTTCCGTAGGTATAGAAGATGCCTTTTGCAAAAGGATCGCTGGGGATTCCGCTGATATATGCGACGGGAGTTGTGAGTTGGGCGTAGATTCGGCCGTCGTTGTTGGGATCGTAGCAGTCCAGGCCAATGTCGGCGCAGCGCGGTCCCCATCGCTGAGAACCCCAGGGATCGAGTACGCAATCTTCAGGATTGCCGTTGCCGTGAGCGCCTTGGTCGTTGCCGTCGACCATCCAAAGGTTGGTATCGAGTTTTCGGGTCATATTTTGATTATAAAGCATTTTGATGTCGGCATAGGAACGAGCCAGGTTGGCGCGGGTGCGTGAGTTCATGAAATTGGGAACGGCAATAGCGGCTAAAATGCCAATGATAGCGACAACAATGAGAAGCTCGATCAGAGTGAATCCTGTGCTAGAGCGATTTCCTTCCCGTTTCAATGGTATTTCTCCTTTCTACTCATTAAAATCCAATTTTCGCGATACACTTTTTCATCATCCATGAAACGATGCGGATTTTAGACTATTATAGAAGAAATCGAAGATCGATTCTATATAGGCGATATGATTCAAGCGTGAATCTTGTGGCGATTCGGTTTTTGGGGAGTTTGATGAACAGGAAAATTATCCGAGTTTTAACATATGATCGTATTGCGAGGAATGTTTCTGCAATACTGGCGGACGATTTTGACATTGAGGAAATCGATCATCCCGACGATTTGAATAAACAAGGTAGTTGTGCAGCAACTTTTCTTTCCGCTGAATATTTGGAGGGTATTCCATCCGCTTTCGGAGATACGGAGCCTTTGGTCATTGTATTGAGCGAATGTCAAAGTAATTTGTTTGACCTTTACAGGAAAAAACCGCTTGTCCATTTTGTCGATGCCGATTCGCGTACCGAGGTTCTACTCCAATCCGTTCAATCCGTCCAGCGCTTGAAAGCCAGTCAAGAGATGATATCCGATTTAAGCCGTGGGATGGTTTTTCTACAATCGGAGATCGATGTATTCAGTCATATTGGATCGGCGCTTGGATCGGAACGGGAGCCGGATCGTTTGTTGGATTTGATTCTCAGCTATGCGCGGCAGATTACGGATGCGGACAGCGGAAGTATATACATTTCCCGTGAGAAAAAAGGAGACGATGGAAGCAATACAAAGGTTCTCGTTTTTTCAAAGACGCAGAGCGATACGTTGGATCTCCCCTTTCAAAACGCGGAATTGCCAATTTCAGAGGATTCGATTGCGGGAAGTGTGGCTTTGAAGAAACAGAGCATCAATATTGATGATGTTTATGATTTACCTCTGGAAAGTCCTTTTCGATTCAATCCCGACTTTGACCGTTCCGTGAATTATTGTACCAAGTCGATGCTCACTGTGCCGTTGTGTAATCATGAAAATGAGGTGATCGGTGTTTTGCAGCTCATCAATAAAAAGAGAAACAGCAGGGAACCTTTATTTCCAATTGAAGCGGTCGAAACGGAAGTCATACCGTTTACGAGAAAAGATGAAGAACGGGCATTGGCATTCGGGGGAATCGCGGCGGTGGCATTGGAGAACAGCATTCTGTATGCGGAAATCGAGCGTTTATTCGAAGGATTCGTTCGGGCTGCCGTGAAGAGCATCGAGGCCCGCGATCCGGTGACATATGGCCATTCGGAACGAGTTACACAATTGACACTTGCTTTGGCTCAAGCCGTGGATCGAACAAAAGAAGGTTTGTATGCCGATGTATCGTTTTCGGAGGAACAGATGCGGGAACTGCGGTTCGCGGGATTGCTTCATGACATCGGGAAAATCGGGGTACGCGAAGAAGTTCTGAATAAGACAGAAAAATTGCTGCCGGGGGAATGGGCAGTTTTGAAACAACGGATTGGAACGATTCGTAATTGTATTTGCTTGAACGACCGTGAAAAAAGGATTGAATTTCTTCTTCATCATTCTGTTGAAGAATATCATGAACAATGCGGGGAATGGGATCGGCGATTGAATGAACGATTGAAGGAACTCGAGCGTATCCAGGAAGTGTTGGAAGAATTGAACCAACCTGGATTTCTTTCCGATTCGGGACGCGAACAGCTGATGGAGATTGCGAACCGGTTCTATCAATCGGAAGGTGTTCGGAAAGTACCTTACTTGACGGAACGGGAAGTGGAATGTTTCTCGATTCCAAAAGGAAATTTAACTGTTACGGAACTAGAGGAAATTCGCTCTCATATCGTTCACACGCGCAATTTTTTGGAAATGATCCCTTGGTCGAGTAATTTATTGGGGTTGACGGAGATTGCCTGTGGGCATCACGAAATGTTGGATGGAAGCGGTTATCCGAAGAATTTACAGTATGCAGAGATTTCTCTGCAAGCGAGAATGATGGCGATTGCGGATATTTTCGATGCCTTGACCGCTACGGATCGCCCTTATAAAAAGGCGTTGCCGCGTGAGAGGGCGTTTGAAATATTGGATGCGGAAGTGAAGGAAGGGCGTCTTGACGGCGAGTTGGTCCGTATTTTCAAGGAAGAGAAAATCTATAAAGCGGTGCAACAAGAATAAATCCTGATGAATAAGATGAAGCCCAAAACTCTACTCCATCTTGTCGGATTCGGAATCGGTTTTCTTGTCAGTTTTGTTTTTGTCAATATTCTGATCGATCCGAGAGCGAATTCCCATGAGCCTTTGTTTGCGCTCGATGCCTGGTGTTACGACCGATTGTTGAATCTTCGAGCGAGTATGAATGAGGATAAACGCAAGGAACTGCCGGACATTTTCCTTGTGACTTTCGATGAAAGCAGTTTCGAATCGCTGAAACTTCTCGAGAATCCGCGTTTTGCACAATGGCCGTGGTCTCCTCTCCTGTTTGCGCAAGTGGTGGATCGCTTGCGTGAATTCGGGGTTCATGTGATTGGAATCGATAAACTGTTCGTTGAATCTCATTTATTGAATGACATTGAAAATCCAACCGGGCAGGAAGCGGAATTTGCGCGTGCCTGCAAAGAACATGGGAAAGTCGTATTGGCCGGGAAGATCGAGACATCTCAGATTGATCAAACAAGCTCGGTACGCCAGTTGGTGGAACCACTTCCCATTTTACTCGATGCGGCGGAGTTGGGGATCATCTCGCTGCCGATTGATCCGGACAATACGGTCCGGCGGGCATTTCCGTTCGCGAAGCATCAAGGGAACGTTTATCCGTCCTTTTCAACCCAGATTGTTCGCCTTTTTCGAAATTGGAGTGAATCAGCTCTCCATTTGGGCGATTCCGACTCTTCAAAAATTGGTGAGATTACCATCCCGCTGCATCATGAGACATTCTATATCGGTTATGAACGTGAACCGGTACAGGCTTTTCCATTTTTTTTATTCGTGGACGGGTTGTACGAAATGTTTTCTGAATATTATTTTTCGGGTACGGGCGAAGAAGAGGCTTTTGATTCGGAACGATTTCAGGGCAGTATCGTGTTGATGGGGGCAACGATCGGCGATCTTCACGATGAATTTAAAACGCCGGTTCGTTATGAACCGATGCCCGGAGTGGAAATTCACGCCAATATTGTCAAAACGTTATTGAGCAGTAATTTTCTCCGTCATGTCAATGATCATGTCCAGATATGGATGATATTTGGGATATCTGTTCTGTTGTGTTTGCTGTGCAGTTTTGCTTCCGTGCGCACCGGAATTTTGGGGAGTGTTGGGGGTATGCTGTTGTGGCTTGGTGGTGGGGGGCTTTTGTTTGTCTATGGGGGGTATGTGGTTCGGATGGTTACCCCGCTTGTTTGTATCGGTTTGGCGACTTCCTCGACGATCTCCTACCGGTATGTGTTTGCGGAACGTGAAAAACGGTATTTGAAACATTTATTTTCAAAAGCGACCGATGCGCGTCTTGTCGATCTACTGCTGGACAATCCGGAACTGGTCAAACTGGGGGGAGAACAGCGGCGGATCACCGTTCTGTTTTCCGACATTCGTTCGTTTTCCACGATTTCGGAATCCATGTCACCGGAAGTCTTGATCCGTTTTTTGAACACTTATTATTCCGAAGTGACAGACGTCATTTTCCGCAATCAGGGAATGATCGATAAATACATCGGAGATGCGGTTATGGCCATATTCGGTGCGCCGGTGCCCAACGAGGAACATGCCTATTCAGCCTGCAAGGCCGCCGTCGAGGTTTTGGACGTACAAAGGCAAATTTCGGAAAAATGGAAAAAAGAAGGGTATCCAGGCTTTCGTATCGGGATCGGAATCCACACCGGGAATGCGGTGTTGGGGAATCTCGGTTCTGATAAACGCAGCGACTATACCAGTATCGGTGATGCGGTGAATATCGCTTCCCGGATTGAAGGATTGAATAAAGAACATAAGACGGAAATTCTTATTAGTGAGAGCACGTATCGGGAGTTTTCCGAGTGGTTTGATGTACGGGAAGTTGGGGAGAGCGCCATTCGGGGGCGTAAGGGGAAAGTGAATCTTTATGAATTGTTGAAAGTATATTCAATGGATTGGCATCATTCTTGATTACGAAAGGGGAGTTAGATCAATTACTAACGAATAAATAGTAGAAAGATTTCGGAAGTCTGAGTCTGTTGTGATAAACCGTTCACATCCGTAATGGGTCGCAAGGGCTACATGAATGGAATCGATTCCTCGAAGATTATCTTTAGTCGCGATTGTAAGAGCATCTCGGAAAACGCCATCATAGTTTGGTAGAATATCTAATTGGGAAAAAACTCTATGATAAAGGTCAATTAACGACTGTTGATCGTTACGATAAGGTTTGAACAATACCTCAAGAAGAACCGCCTCTGAAACACATAGGGTAAATCCCCTTTTCTTTATTTCACGTAATTGATTTTCAACGATATTTTGATAAGAATAATGCCCCTCAAATCTGGAAATCCAAATGGATGAATCCACATAAGCCATCATGATCCGGACTCTCGGAATGTGCGTAAGTCTTGTAAAATTTCTTCATGGCTACGGCGCGGAATATTTAATGCATCCGCTTCCTTGAAAATTTTCCAGATTTCATCCCAATTTGTTTTTCCTTCGGGTATAGTTTCTTCCCGTTCCGGCATTGCTAGCAGGATTTTTTTCCCTCTCAATTTCGGATCACTTATTTTGACAAGACCGTCTTCACTCACTTCGGCCTGAATAATCATCGACACAACTCTCCTTTTTGAACAAATCATGTTACTCACTATTGATTCTAAGATTTAGTATACTGCGATGGTTGAAAGCGTCAAATTTTGATGAAATGCATTTTCCCTTAAAAAAATACTCGTAGAATGTGTAACCAGGGCAATGTGTCAATTTGTCCGGGCGGGGAATTGTGAGTCACCAAGGGTAGACTTCGCTTACCCTTGCTACCCGCTGTTATGTAAGTCACCAAGGGTAGACTTCGCTTACCCTTGCTACCCGCTGTTATGTAAGTCACCAAGGGTAGACTTCGCTTACCCTTGCTACCCGCTTTTATGGGTCATACGAGATGGAAAGAGGAATTCATTTTTCCTTTAGGATGTATTTGAGGTATAATAAGAACGAAGATTTATTTTGTGGTGGAGGATGATGAATACCATGCATGGGCTTTTCAAATCGTTTTGTTTGATCCTGTTGTTTTTCCAGATTCTTCAATCCGCCTATCCTGCGGAAGAAAAGAATGAAAAAAAAGAAGCATACGCGAAAGTGATGTTCACTGCCGGGACCGTTCAGGTTTTCAAAGAGGGGAAAGAAGAGGCGATCGAACTGAAAAGGGGAGATTCCGTTTTGGCCGGTGAACGTGTGACAACCGGTCCGAAATCGAAAGCGGTCTTGATCACCCGTCAGAAAAAAGTTATTCCGTTGGCGGCGAATGCGGAATTGCGAATCGGAGAAGAGAAGGGAAACGTCATTGAAGGAATCGGATTGGGGATGTTCGCGAGCGGGAAGGGAAGGAGCCGAATCGGAGCACAGGCGGCGACGAGGCGGATGGATACAATCCCCTTACTACTTTATCCCCGGAACAGCAAAGTACGAGACGAACAAATCGAGTTGAAATTTGCGGAGTTGAGTGATGGCGAGCGATATGAAATCGAAATTGTCGGGATTGTACCGCAATTCGTTTATCATACGATTCTATCCGAAGATGAATTTTTGCTATCCGCAGAAACGATCGGTCACTCGGTTTTGCCTGGAGAAACCTATTATGTTTATGTACGAAAATTGAATGCGGAGGGAATGGAATTGGTGCATGAATACGGACTTCGGATCGGGATGTTGGCGCCGGACATCCAAGAGACCGTAGAAAATGTAGAACAGACACTCGAACCGTTATCCAGTGACGAGTCGGACAATTTAGCTTATCCGACATTGTTGGCGGAAACCTATGAAACATATTGCCTTTATCAGGAAGCTATCGAGAGTTATGAGCGCATCTTGAATGACATGAATCCGGGTGATTCCTATGCTTTAGACCGGCTTGAATATCTTTATATCGTAACCAAAGATTCGGCCGCGTTGAAACAATTGGCAGAGAGAAAGGCAAAGACTACCGAAGAAACGAGTTGAGAGTGCTGAATTGTATGAAATCATTTTGATTTCGAATCGAGATACGCTGTTGAAGATCGGTTGTTGTTCAAAGAAGTAAAAGATTGATCTGTCCCTGCCAGAGAGAAAAGCACCAATCCTCTAGTATTCTCGTGGCCGGGAAGTTTGGAGTAGGCTGGATGTTGTTTTCCGCCGGTCGACATTCGCACTTCGTAAGATAAGAAAGCCCCCAGTTCTTCCGAGGTGACGACTCCGTCATCGCTCAAGTCGGCTTGTCCTGTTTTGAGGCCGTCGATCATCAATCCTGTGAAAAAACTATGCCCGCCAGGGCCACCGTCCTGCACTTCTTCGTTTTCGGAGCCGGCGGTGATGACTTCGACAGCGTTTAATGCGCTTAGTCTTAAAAATTCGGCAGTCAGTGCGTTTTCTTCCCCAAAGCCGACGTAATCCGTAATATTCTGAAAATGGCCGAAAACCGCACTCCGTTTCGCGGTGAGTAGCCCGGAATAGCAGGCGTCGAGAATGACCAGGATGTGCTTTGCTTCAACGTTTTGGATCGCTTCCGTGATTTGATCCATGCTTAACCATGAATTCGAACTTTCTGCAATTTGTTCTTCATTTTCTGGTAATACGCCATCGAAAGGGATTAGAAATCCTTTCTTTTCTTTCTTGTCAACGGTGATGGTTTGGCCATGGCCGGCAAAGAAGATCAAGACGCGGCTTTGTGGGTCGAGATTGGAAAGTTGAGAGAATGATCCCAGAATGCCGGTGTGGGTGGCCTGATTGTCATACAATTCATAAATTTGTTCGGAAGGAAAGTGTAGCCGGTCGATCAACAACTCACGAACGCCTTTGGCGTCTCGAACGGCGTTCGCAAGAGGATCCCATGATTGATATTGATCGATTCCAATGATGAGGGCGTAATTATGATTGTAGAACATGGAATCGGATAAGGCTTTTTGGACGTGGATATCGATGGCAATTTTGGTTTTGTTGTCGAACAAATCGATCACTTCGATCAAGGCTTTATTGTTGCCGGTCGATAGATCGAAGCGGTGTTCGAAGAAGATCACATTTTCTTCTCCAAGCAGGCCCCCCTCTTCAAGGTGGCTTGGTGAGGCTTCGACCTTGTATTGAACTGTGTCCCCGTTGCATAAAATCTTTTCGATCCCACTTTCATCGTGAACCAAACCGCGAACGACCGCTTTGTTCGTCCGGCTCATGTTGAGTTGGATGGGGATGTCACCGCCCCGAGTGGTCGAAAGGTCTTCTTCCGTTATTTTTGGATGGAGAAAATGGATTTCGGGTTTTGCGCTTTCCTGAGCCGGTGCGAGCGGTTTGATCGGATAATCCCGAAATCCTTGAGAGTTATCATTTTTATCAAATACTTCGATATGGATGTTGTCGATATTCTTTAAAAGAACCTTGGCTTCAAAGGGATAGATTGGCGGACCACCGAATCCGAAATCGACGGGAGGTTTCAGTTCCGCTTCAAAGCCGTTCACTTCGATTTTCGCGAGTTCGATATCCTTGGAGGCGATTCCACCGGTGATATCGATGACTTTTTGATCCGTTTCATAGGGTGCTTGAGTTGTGGATGCTTCCAGTTCTTGCGGTTCGGTAATTTTAAATTGGATGGCCGGAGGATTCGCTTGTGCAATCAGAGGTGGAGGAGATGTTGTTGGGGGATTTGCCGATTTTTTACTTTTAAACTGATTGTTAGAAAGACGGTTTTCTTTTTCTGGTAATTGCTGTTGTGTATCCTCTGCTTCGGGGAAGAAGGAATCAAATTTTGATAAGCCTCGGGTTTTTCCCCGATATCGATGATCTTCCGTGAACCGGTCGAGTGAAATGGTTGGAGCGCCGTCGGGAATCATCACCGAGATCATTCCGTCGCGGTCTCCGATCCAAATGCGGTTATGGGAATCGGAAGCGATGGCGATGGCTCGATCGCTGACGAGGCCATTGTCGGAGTTTGAACTCGTGATTCGCTCCCATTCCGTCCCGTCATAAATCGAGACGCCTTTTTCCAAGCCTCCCCACACACACCAAATCTGTCCATTCGCATCCATTGTCATATCGGAAATCAACCGTCTGCGGAGATCGCCTCGGTTTAGCGCGAATTCCCATTGTTCCCCATCGTAGATGGCAAGACCGCCTTTTGTGGCGCAATACATGTGGTTATTGTTTCCGGAGATGATCTTGTAGACGTAATCGACTCGTTCCCGTTCCCATTTCCACCAATGGTAGTCATAGTAAACATTGATCCCCCGCCAGAATCCGCACCAAACGCGGCCGTGCGGATCGATGGTGATTTCGACGGCATCGTTGCGATAAAGACCTTCATTTTCGGTGTAGATTGTCCATATTCCTTCGTCGAAAACGGTGACTCCTTTTTCCGTGCCTGCCCAGATGCGGCCTTGCTTGTCGGAAGAAAGAGCGAAAATTTGATCGGACGGCAAAATGTTCTCTTCGGAGAAGGAGGCAAATCCGACGGCATCCATCATGGTCAGCCCGCGGCCTACCAATCCATTTCCGGTGATATCCCAGCAGGCGAACCAGGTTCGTCCGCGTGGGTCGATGGCGATATCGCGTACAATGCTGCCCGATAATTGAAGGGATTCCCCCCGGGCATTCAGTTCCTTTGTGACTCGTAGAAAGGAATCCCGATTCGTATCATATAAAAGAGCGCCCGCCTCTCCTCCTATCCATACGGAACGACCGCCGGAGATCATGCATTTGATGGAACCGCCGTAATCGAAATGCTGCCACTGTTCGGCTTCCACGGGGAATTGGAAAGCATACATCAAACTCATATATATTGATAAGCAGATTGAGATACGAAACGTTTTTTCATAGAGTGTGTCGTCATTCATTGTACTGAATCCTCTTATTGAATCCTTTAAAATCGATATTCGCAGCCGATTGTGGGGATGAAATCGGTTCGTAGGCCGTCATCATCAACGGGGATCCTGACACCGCCTTGAACGAAGAAATAGTCGTTCAATCGAATACGGGTGGAGAGACCGATATCGTTTGTTACGGCAAAATCGGAATTGGAGTGCATCCATTCCAGACTGACTGTCCATTTTTCTTCGATGACTGAAAACGGGACACCGCAGCGGATTTCGAATGCGTTGAAATCGTCGTCTTCAATTCCGGTTGGAAATGAAGTATATCCACCGGCGGGATCCAAAACGGTCATTCTCGAAAGCGCATCTACACCGGCAAAGTTGTAGGCTAGTTCGAGGACGGGATAAAACCTTCCGAACCGTTTCCCGATTGCGGTACGGAAGCGATATCCGAGGTCTCCGGTTCCCAGAAGTTTTTCCTGATCGCCGTTATTCAATTTCAAATCGAAACCTACTGTCCAGCAAAAGAGGTTGTTCAAGTCTTCGACTTCCATGATTTCGAATTTGCTGCGCAGGATGACATCGGCGAGGTCAAATGATGATTCATCAAAGTTCGTGATTTCGGGGAAGTTGGTTACTTGGGTGAATTTACCGTTTCCCTCCCCATCGAGATATACCAATGGGAGGATGAAGCCCACGTCGATTTTATCTGTCAATCCATACGTCATGGAAAGGCTGGTCAGTTGGCCGGTCAAGCTGTAATCGCCGTCCCAACTTTTGATTCCGGCGGCATTATAGAAGTCGAAGATATCCTGAAAATCTTGCCCCTGGAAGGTGCGAAAATCGAGGTACGCGGTGTTGATTCCAATTGAGCCGCTGCCGCCTCCGCTTGTCCAAGGAGGTTCGATAAAATAGGTGCCGAGAGAATCGGAGACATAGAACATCCGGTCACGGCCGAAGAAATATTGAGTGCCGGCCGCTGAAATGGAGAGATTGGCGATTTCATTCGCGGCTGCTCCCTGCAAAGCCGAAGAAACTGAACCAAGGCGGCGGACGACGGATGGATCTAAAATTGCCTGACCGGACAAGAAATCCGGATGATAAAAACCCAAGACTGTATCAAAATTAGAATAAGGCAATTGTCGTTGAGCCAAGATATCCGCTGGAAACATCGAACATATCATGACCAATAATAGCGAGGGGCGAAATGAATTTCTGTAGAGAGTCGGTTTCATAATCCTGTTTTCGTTATGAACAGTGTTGACGCTATGGCAAAGAGTATGTTATTCGTTATGAATCTAGCATAGATTCCTTTTTGTTACTTTATATTGTGCAGACAGGATGTCCGCACCACAATCAAGAAATCAGACAATTTCAGCGACAAGAAATGTTACATCATCCTCAACCGGACTTCCATCCCGGAAATTCTCCAAGGCGGAATCGAGTTCATTCGGCAAAGAAGCGAGTGGTTTGTTTCGGGTTTCCGCCATAAAATCTTGGAGTCCTTCGAGGTCCCAGCGATTGCCTTCCGTATCGAAGGTATCGATTACTCCGTCGGTATAGAATCCCAATCGATCGCCCGATTCGAGCGATATCGTTTTACCTTTCACCTCAAAATCAGGGGAGAAACGGAGAAAGTATGAACGGGGACCGACTAGAAGACGGCACGTTTTCTCCCGTAAATGCATAATAAATGGATGACCGGCATAGGCGAACTGAATGTTCTTTTTTTGTAAATCGATGACGGCGGCCTGCGCTGTAACGAAATGATGCGAAGGGCCGTATTCGATCAGGTATTGATTGAGTTGCTTCAGGATTGTTTGTGGGGTCTTTTTTAAGTTTGTTTGGTGGATAAATGATCGGACGATGGCCATCGAGATGGATGCCTGCGCGCCGTGGCCGGTTACATCGGCTACGATGAGAAAAAGCCGGTCTTCATCCAACATGATGGCATCGTAATAGTCACCGCCGGCGTAAATGCAGGGTTGATAGAAAGCCTGAATGTGAATACGGGGATCCGAAGGTAATTCTTTGGGTAAAAGGGATTGTTGAACTCTGGCAAGTTGTTTATAGTCTTCCAGGATTTCCCATTTGCTCTTTTTTTCCCGGGAGGATTCACCGGAAGTGCTGCGCAGCCGATCGGTCAAGAGATTTATGATCCACGTCGAAACAGGAGAACTGAACAGCATGTTGCGGAATGTCTCGGCGGGGATATGAAGGGCGGTGGTCTTGTCGAGGGCTTTCACGGTGGCGCTGCGGGAGGTGTTTTGGATCACGCCCATTTCGCCGATGAGATCCCCTGTTTCCAGAAATCCCAACGGTTCGTCATCGACGGAAAACGTACAGCGGCCGTCCAGGACTAAATATAAGGAATCGGAAGGATTTCCCTGGTTGACGAGAATTTCCTCGGGATCAAATATTCTGACGACAGAATGTTCTACTAACGTTTTTAACAGTTTACGATCGAACGAAGAGAGCCAGTCTTGCTTTTTACGCTTTAGGATTTCAAAAACTTCCGATGAGTCGATGTGTTTTCGTTTGATTCTCATTCCATTCCCATTCCCTGAACGTAACTCACGACCCTTTTTATTTTTTGATATCAAACAAAAAGAACTAGTCTTCCTGTTTATTGTAGCGCAAAGTAATCATTTGCGTAAGAAAAAAGCACCATTTATCAGTTGCCGAAACAATGTTAAAAAACAATGCAAAAAAGGATGTTCAATACAGTGAACCTACCGGAATCCAGGGGAAGTGATATACTATTTCCATCAAGTATTCCGTTACTTTCCATCGAAGAGAAATCTCCTGAATGACGAGTAGCACTGGTAAGATTTCCGTTCCTGACGCCGGCTTTTCATTGGTTGTTATACCGTTTTTTTAATAAAAGGTTTATGAATACGATGAATGCCATGGTATCCAATTTGGCTTCGCAACCCGTCGTGGCTTTATTTTTAATCGTTTCTATCGGTTTGGCCGTGGGGAAAATTCGTGTGGGTGGATTTTCTCTCGGATCTTCTGCTGTTTTATTTGTCGCTATCGTGTTTGGTCATTTTGATATCGTGATTCCGAATGAAATATCGGATTTGGGGGTGATTTTATTCGTTTATGCGATCGGATTACAGGTCGGTCCCCGTTTCTTTCGAATTATCCGGAAAAATGGCGTTTCATTTTTGGCGATTGCGGTGTTGTCTCTTTTGTCTGCGGGGGTGACGGTTTGGTTGAGTAATCAGTTGTTTTCACTGCCGCCGGTTCTGAGTGTCGGAATGTTTGCCGGTGCATTAACCTCGACACCCGGTTTGGCGGCGGCGATGGATGTATTGAAAGATCCCAATGTTTCTGTCGGTTTCGGGGTGGCGTATCCGTTTGGTGTCATTGGTGTCGTCATATTTGTTCAATTTATCGCGGGATTACAAAAAACAAAAGAAGAAATTGCGAATGAACAAAAAGGAGGGAAAACCGGCGGATCCCAGCTTCTTGTCAAGCAGTATGTGGTGACGAATCCGAATTGTACCGGAAAACCACTTATTGAAATCGACCTGCACAGCATGACGGAAGCGAACATGACGCGGGTGATGCGGGGCGATACCATTTTCATGTGCCATGACGATACGGTTCTGCAATTGGACGATGTAGTGCGAGCGACCGGAACGGAAAAAGAACTCAAAAAACTTGAACATTTGGTTGGCAAGGAAACGAATGTCGACATGGACATTACAATGGATATTGTCAGCCGGGATGCGTTTGTGTCTTCTCCAAAGATTGTTGGAAGGACACTCCAGGAACTCGAAGTGAAAGAATTGTTCGGTGTCGTGCTCACCCGATTGACGCGGGATGAAGTCGAGATCGTTCCTACTGGCCGAACGACTTTGGAAGTAGGGGATTTGATTCGCTTTGTTGGGGATAAAGAAGATTGTGAGCGATTTGTTTCGATTGTGGGGCAACAGGAGAAACGAATCCATGAAACGAATTTGATTGCCTTATCGGCGGGACTGGTCCTCGGTGCGTTTATCGGTGCTTATCCTATTGCACTTCCAGGGGGGAATACCTTCGAGTTGGGATTAGCCGGCGGCCCGTTGTTGGTTGCGATTTTGTTTGGCCATTTCGGCCGGATTGGGAAACTCAATACGCGGGTTCCCTATGCGGCGAAGTATTTGATTCGGGAAATCGGTTTGTTGTTCTTTTTAGCGGCGGCGGGTTCGAAGGCGGGGGGATCGTTTGTGGAAGTGTTCAATGAAGCCGGGCCAAAGATGTTTCTTTTGGGAGGATTTACCACAATTGTCTCTATGGTGGTTGCTTATGTTTCCAGTGTGTATCTTTTTCAACTCGGACGTCTTGCTTCCTTGGGGATTGTATGCGGAGGGATGACAAGTACGCCGGCATTGGGTGTTGTCGCGAGTAGTGTGGAATCCGACACACCGACGGTCAATTATGCTTCTATTTATCCTCTTGCCATGGTGGTTGTCACTGTTTTATCACAAATACTGGCAATGTTGCTTTAATCTGCTTCATCTCAGGATCATCCGGATTTGAAACCTTCATCAATTCATAGAATGAGAGTATTTTTATAGTGCGATAAACGATGGAATCATCGATTCATGAATCAGGAAGGAATTTCATATGCATACCGGAAGAATCATTTCTGGATTTATGGTTTTGCTATTTTTGATTTCTTGCTCCTCCGAAAATCAATCTCTTCATAACGATACCGCAGAGGAATCATTCAGTGTGATTTTGATTACGGATGTAGGAGGGCGGGGAGATAAAGGATTTAACGATGCCGGTTGGGAGGGCTGCGAAGACGCAAAACGGCGTTTGGCCGAGCAAGGCGCGGAAATCTCGATCCGGGCGATCGAATCCCGAGAACAGACGGATTATGTCGATAATTTGAACCTGGCATCCGAACGCGCCGATGTGGTTGTCGCTTTGGGATTCTTGATCGCCGAATCGGTGGAACAGGTTGCGCCTCATTATCCGGATACGTCTTATATTTTTATTGATGGCCGGATTCAAGGTGACAATATCGCCAGTTTTGAATTCAAGTCACAGGAGGGTGCTTTTTTAGCCGGTATTCTGGCGGGATTTGTCACGAAAACCAATATAATCGGGGTGATGCCGGGGATGGACATCCCACCTGTTGAAGCCTTTGCCGCCGGTTATCGTGCGGGGGGGCGGACCGCCGGAGCTTTGCAAGAGGTCGATATCACGATTTTGAAATCGACAATCGGGAGTTTTAGCGATCCGGTAAAAGCGAAATCGATTGCACAAACACTGATTTCCCAAGGAGCGGATGTTCTTTTCCAACTGGCCGGCGTGAGCGGATTGGGAGTGATCGAAGCGGTTAAAGAAGCATCCGATCAGCGGTTTGCCATCGGTGTGGATATCAACCAAGACGATTTGGCTCCGGGGAAAGTTTTAACCAGCGTTTTGAAACGGATGGACAAAGCCGTATCCGATCAAATTGTTGCCGCTTATGAAGGAAAATTCGAAGCCGGGATTTACGACGTGGGGTTGAAAGACGGATATGTGGAACTTACCGATATGGTACACACCCGCCATCTCGTTCCGGACAAAGCGTTTACTGTGCTGGATCAGGCACGAAAAGCGATCATCAGCGGATCGATTGCCGTTCCGAGCACATTTGCTGCTGAAGAAACGTTTGAACTTCCGGTCGAAGAATTCCAAGTTCAATGAATCAATCCGGCTCAGCCAATACTCCCTCATCCAATCAAGCCTTGATGGCCGAAAACATTGTAAAACGTTTCGGTCACGTACTCGCCAATGATTCCGTATCGCTGTCTCTTTCTTATGGGAAAATTCACGCGCTATTGGGGGAAAACGGGGCGGGGAAATCGACATTCGTGTCGATCCTATACGGTTTATATCCACCCGATTCCGGGAGCATATATCTCGATGATCAAGGAGTGGATATTCGAAATCCGAATGACGCTTTGGAATTGGGAATCGGACTTGTTCAGCAGCATTTTTCCTTGATCCCTTCATTGACAGTTTTGGATAATATCATTTTAGGCCGCGAAATATGCTCGGGAATTCGTTTAAATCGTAAGAAAGCGGATCAGTCGTTGAATGAACTCTCGGGGCGATATGGAATGAATCTGCCGTTGCATGAACGGGTGGCCGCCTTACCGGTGGGCATGCGCCAGCAAGTGGAAATCGCCAAGATCTTATATCGCAATGCTCGGATTATGCTTTTCGATGAACCCACAGCGGCGTTGGTCACTCATGAGACGGAACGATTTCTTGAAACGCTGAATGTTTTGAAAAAGGAAGGGATTGCCGTTTTGCTGATCACGCATCGTATGCCCGAAGTCTTAAAGGCAGCCGATGAAGTGACCGTTTTGCGCAAGGGGAAAACCGTCTTGCAAAAACCGCTTCGAAGAACAAACGCTGAAGAATTGAGTAGAGCCATCATCGGTGAAGAAATCGGCGAGGAATCGCTTCCCTCATTTGGAATCGGCGAGCCATTTTTTCGGATGGATTCCGTATCCGCCTCGTTCACAGAACATCGAATGGAATTGAAGGATATTTCTTTGGATTTGCATGAAGGTGAATTATTGGGAATAGCCGGTGTTGCAGGGAACGGGCAGGAAGAACTTCTCGATGTGTTGATGGGATTGGAACGAACGAATTCCGGTTCAATAACACTTACAGGGGAAAACATTACGAATTTAAGCACTGAGGAAAGACGGCGGAAAGGAATCGCGTTGATTCCACAGGATCGGGTGGAAGAAGGATTGTTGCCGGCACATTCCCTCCTTGAGAATTATATGCTGAATCGACATGCGTTCACAAAGAAGCGGCATGGGTTTGTGCATAAAAGACATCTGGAAAGTGTCGTGCAGGATCGTTTCCAACAATTTCAGATTCAGGCTTCTTCTCCCCGGATTCCGGTGAATCGTTTATCGGGTGGGCATCAACAACGAGTCTTGATCTCACGCGAATTGATGGCGGAACCGAAATTCGTTCTTGCACACAATCCCACACGAGGATTGGATATTCGCGCTTCCCGTTTTGTCCATGAAACCCTCCATCAAATATGCCGAGAGGGAGCCGGAGTCATTCTGTTCTCTTCCGAGTTGACCGAGTTATTCCTGTTATGCCAAAGAATTGCTGTGATGCATCAAGGCCGAATTATCGCAATCCGGTCTACCGACAAGTGGGATGCAGAAGGCTTGGGAAAGGCGATGACGGGAGGCACCGCGTGAACATCAAACGATTACTCTTTTTGTTCTGTTCATTGGCTGTTGCCTTGGGGCTTCTTTCTATTTTCTTATGGATTAATTCCTATTCACCTTGGCAGGTTTATCGTACTATCATACAGAGCGCATGGGGAACACCGACGGGAATTATGTTGGTGATGACCAAGATGATGCTGTTACTATTGACCGGTCTGGCTGTCGTCATCCCGTATCGTGCCGGCTTATTCAATATCGGTGGGGAAGGGCAGATGTATGTGGGGGGAATCTGCGCTGCGATTGTCGGCGCATGGCCGCTTGGATTTCTGGGTTGTTTTCATTTGGTGTTCTGTATTTTATTTGGTGTGATTGTTGGAGCTGTGTGGGGGGGGATTGCAGCGATTCTTAAAAATACCCGTGGTATTCATGAAGTGATCAGCACGATTATGTTGAACTTCATTGCTTTTCAACTGGTGAATCATTTGACTTATGAAACATTCAGTGGAGGGGAGGGAACCAGCCGTACCGCTTGGATTCTCGATTCTGCCAAAATGCCGATTTTGCTATCCACTCGTGCAACGGAGACCTCATGGGGGATTGTTCTTGCTTTGCTGATCCCTATTATTCTAACCATCGTTTTATATCGAACCTGGTTTGGTTTTAGCATCCGCGCCGTGGGAAGCGGTCCGCGGGCGGCTCGATTTTCGGGGATACAGAGTGGGAAAATATACTTTTGGTCGATGATCATCGGTGGCGGTTGCGCCGGCTTGGCGGGAGCATTGGAGACGGTGGGAATCAATCACACTTTTTATTCCCGATTTACGGCAAGTTACGGATTCGACGGAATTGCAGTGGCGTTCTTGGCGTTGTGTGAACCTCTTGCCACGATTCCGGCTGCATTTATCATTGCGACTCTTCGCGCATCCGATAGAGCCTTGCAATTGGACATGAACATCCCGAAAGAATTGGTTTTGGTGTTGGAAGGTATTCTTATTATTTGTGTAGCGATTTTCATGAGGCGCCGAAACGATGCATGATTGGTTTTCTTATTTCTTGGTTTTGCTGATTCATGAATTCCCGATTGTCATTCACGCGGGAGTCGTGAAGGGGGCGCCATTACTCTGGGCTTCGCTTGGGGGAGCGTATAGTGAACGGTCCGGCGTGATCAACATCGGTTTGGAAGGGATGATGTTGATCGGAGCCTTTGCTGCGGTTGTAGGCTCAGGATTGACCGGTAGTCCATGGATCGGACTCTTGGCAGGGGCTGTTTGCGGAGCGTTGCTTGGATTGGTTCACGCGGTAGTATGCATTCAGTTCAAAGCGAATCAAATCGTAAGCGGGATGGGGATCAATCTATTTGCGTTGGGGATTACCGGATTTTTGCTGTTTCGCATTTTCAACGCGAGGGGCAATTCTCCCGAAGTGGAGAAAATTCCGGCGATCACAGGATGGGATACTATTCCATTTCTCTCTAATTTGTTGTTTCCTTTATCGCCTGTGCATCTTCTCTTGTTTTGCGTGATTGGCATAACCGTATTTGTATTTTATCAAACCCGATTCGGGCTGCGTTTGCGAGCTTGCGGTGAAGATCCGGCTGTTGTGAAAGCGGCGGGAATCCGGGTGTCGTTTTACCGGTATACGGCGGTTATCATCAGCGGGATGTTGGCCGGACTCGGAGGTGTTCAACTCTCGATTTGCGATGTCCACCAATTCAGTCAAGGGATGACGAACGGCCGGGGATTTATTGCTTTGGCGGCGCTGATCTGCAGCGGGTGGCGACCGGGGCGCGCTGCAGTCATCTGTTTTTTATTCGGATGTGCGGAGGCATTGGGGGAGAGGCTGCAAGGGATTTTTCCGATCATTCCTTCAAGGGCGTATCTTGTTTTACCGTTTGTTTTCGCTTTGGTCGTGTTATCGTTAAAAAAGAGCCGTATTCAACAGCCACAGGCATTAGGGAAAGTCTAGTTTTTGTATAACCATTCAATAAATTCTTTTCTTGTGACTTCAGCGTCATGTAAGATTTTGTTTGTTATTCCACGACCTAAATCTTCACCTTTATGAACAGCCATAGTAACAAATCTACCATCCGGATGACGAAAAAAGAAATGACTTCCCTTTGATCTGGTTTCTTTAAAGCCAAGATCATGTAAAAAACGAATCATAGTGCGAGCGTTTACTGTCGGAAGTCTAATCATCTTGTAATTTCTATCTGTTGAACACCGGCCAAACTCATCTGAACCGGTTCCTCTTCTTCCATACAGAGTTCGATGACTTCACGTACTCTTGGAATGAGTTCCTCCATGCTTTTGGCTTGGGTGTAACAGCCTTTTAAAGCCGGTACTGTTGCTACGTAATACCCGTCTTCGTCTTTTTCAATCAGCACATTGAATTGGTATGTTTTCATTTTTCCCTCATAAATATTTTTGAATTTGTGTGATCAAGTCCGGATCGATATTTAAAAAGTTACAAAGTGAATGGAAATGATTCAGTATCCTTTTCTTCAACTTGCAAAATTTACCACGATAAATTATAGTATTCTAATTTTGAAAGTGTCAAGGATAAATCTACTATAAATAACGCAATTTCACTATGAAACGCCGAAATTTTCTTTTAATCCAATCCACTTCTTTACTACACATTCCAATGATATCTTCCATCGTCATGAAAAAGCAAGGGAAAATATCTGATGAAACGGTCTCCTTGCAGCAAGGAGAGACAATTGGTTGCATCTGTACGGGTGATCCTGTTACAAAACAAGAAAGCAAAAACGTAGATGAGTATTTTAAAAATCACGGTTTTCATGTTGAACTCGGGAAGCACGTAACGAAGGATTATCTCTTCGGTTTAGCGGGGACCGATGCCGAACGGTTGGAAGACTTGAACCGGATGCTTCGGAATCCAAGTATGCAGGCAATTGTCATAATGACGGGGGAATACGGTTCCTTGCCGCTCTTGCCGGAGATCGATTATGAAGCCCTGATAAAACATCCAAAGTGGATCATTGGTACTAAAGATGCTACATGTCTGCATATGGTGATCTATAGGCAAAACAGAGGCAAAAGTCTGTATGCTCCTGCCTTTTTCTCTTCTACGAGCAAAACCGCATCCTTTCAAAAACTCGAACAGTATATTTGGACGGTTTTGCAGAAGGGAGATTATCAGCCGATCGAATTCAATCCGGCGCAACCATGGGAGAAGGAATTGATCGGGAGTCGGGGGAAGCGGGAAACCGTTACCGGTACACTGCTTGGAGGCAATCTATCCCGTTTGGCGGGATTGTGTGGAACACCATATGCACTGCCTATGGATGAGGATATTGTTTTATTTTTGGAAGAAAAAAATGAGTATGCGTATCGGATCGACCGGTATTTGACACAATTAAAAGAGTCCGGCGCCTTCACTTCGGTGAAGGGAATCATAATCGGGGATTTCATAGCTCCGCGGGTTTCCGGTGAACAGAAAAGCGTGTATCAAGTCCTAGTAAATTTTATACACGATCTCAACATTCCGGTTTTAGCCGGATTACCCAAGGAAATGCAGGGATATAAGATGGTTTTTGTTCATGGGGCGAATGTGAAAATGGATATGAGGATGAGAAGAATTCAATATTATTGACTTAGCGACAAGTGAAGGAGGATTTGAAAAAATGAATATTTTTATCCAACGATGTAATGGTAACAGGAGGTTTTTCTGTCACCCCTTCAGGGTGATATTGAACAATCATCGATAATTTCCAGGGGCGATGCCCACTGGCTATCATATTTAACCCCGTTGGGGTATGGTTCCTGCAATTTGTGACGCTTCTCATCCAGAAAGGGCGGCAGATGACAGCTATCATATGGGGTATGGTTCCTGCAATTTGTGACGCTTCTCATCCAGTAAAGGGCGGCAGATGACAGCTATCAATCTTCGTCAATGCCGAGTGTTGATTGCGTTCATCTTTAAATCCATTAGGGTATATTACGTATTTTCGGTGAGTGATAACTTAGAGAACAGCTGTTATGTATAATGAGGGAATATATCAATGCTGAAACCGCTTTCAAAAGGGGATTTGGTTGCCGTTGCGGCGCCGGCGAAAGCCGTATCCATCGGCGAAGTACAAAAATTCCAAACCATGCTGGAAAACAAAGGATTTCAGGTTCTCGCCGGGGAAAATGTCACTGATGAGATTCTGTTGAAGTTGGCGGGAGAAGATGAAAGGCGAATCCAAGAGCTGAATCGTTTCTTTCGCCATTCGGAAGTCCGCGCAATCTTTAGTGTCTCCGGAGGTTATGGATGTACACGAATTTTGAGCCGTTTGGATTATAAACATTTGCGGAATCATCCGAAAATCATTTGCGGATATTCCGATATCACTGCACTACATATGGCGGTGTATGTCGAGACCGGCCTGGTTTCGTTTCACTCACCGAACTTGGATTCACATACAAGGACGAAATTTACCGATGATCAGTGGTGGAACATGTTGGGTGGAAAACTGCCGGAACAGATTCCACTTCCTGATGATAAGAGTTATACCGGTCTGGAAACATGGAATGGTGGTATCGGAGAAGGAACCTTGGTTGGAGGGAACTTGAGTTTGATCGCGGCTTTGGAGGGAACACCTCATGCGATTCCGAAGGATCGGGATGTTATTCTGTTCTTGGAGGATGTGGGAGAATTTTCCTATCGAATCGATTGGATGTTGAATCAATTACGGCTGGCTGGTTCGTTTGAAAATGTAAAGGGAGTTTTGCTTGGGCAGTTCACTCAGCGGAAACACACAAAACGAGAGACGGCCGCTTTACTCAAGAACACTCTTCAACGCTTTTTCCAACAATTCGATATACCGGTGTTGGCGAATCTTCCCTTCGGGCACGTCAAGAACAATATCACACTAGCGCATGGAACTAGGATACGGCTTGACGCAGATCAACAAGTGTTTACATATTCAAACCCGTTTTTCATTGAATAAAATATCCCATGACTGGGAGCGCGGGCATCCCTGCCCGCATTATACAACGCATGCATTTTCAATCATTCATTTTATAAGATTATTGATTCAATCAATGATTCTCGTGAATCCATTCAGCAATATCATCGACAACGTACTTCGCCACATGGCCGGGTTTCTCATATTCGGAAGGTTTGGAAGTGCCTTCTCCTTCCATGAACAAATGGTTGAGTTTCGGATATGATTTTAATTGAACATTGTCTTTATCCGATAGCGCTTTTTTCCAGTTTTCGAAATCTTTCATGGTGACTTGATAATCTCTTTCTCCTTGCAAGACCAGTATCGGACGGTTTATTTCCTGTGCGGTTTTGGCAGGTTTATATCCTCTTAAGTCAAGCCAATAGGAGGGGGTAGCACCCAGGATCAATTCCGATGGAGAATCATCGACGGAGAGATTGGGATCGATGATTCTTTTGATTTTCTCTTTCAATTTTTCTAATTCTTCCTTTTCGTTTTCGGAGAGTTCTCCGTCCAGATTGAAGATATATTTATATTGTTCGACAGTTACCTCTTCGAGCGGGCGAGTGGTTCCGGCGAGAATAATAAAACCCGTGAGATCCGAGTTCGCATCTGCGATTCGGGGAATCAACATCCCGCCAAGACTGTGACCGAGAATGAAAATCCCTTTCGGATCGATCCCGGTTGTTTTCCTCAAGAAAGCCGCAGCGCTTAGAGCATCGTCAATGGTTTCTTCGCGAACGGTAAAATTCGTTTGGGCGGCAAATTCTTGTGGATACACCTTCGGCCGTTTGTCATAACGGAGAACGGCGATGCCTTTTGTCGCAAGGCCGTGAGCCAGGTCGCGAAACGGTTTGTTGGGACCGATCGTTTCATCTTTGTCATTCGGTCCTGAACCATGAACCAACACGACGGCAGGAACAGAATCCGCTTCTTTCGGCATGCTGAGAATCGCTGGGAGAGGTAATCCTTCCATCCCCACAGTTACTTCGGTTTCTGTAAAAACGTCAGGATTGCCATAGAGTGGTGGAATCGATTCGACAACTGTTTTGCTGGGTACGAACCATAATCCGGTGATCTGTTTTTGGGAATCGAAAACGACTTTGGTATCAATATAGGATTTTGCAAATTCACAGGTTACAAAGACGGTATCAAAACCGGCGATTTTCTCCACACGGGTGGATGCGATCTGCCTGAATTGACCTAATTTGGCGGGAAGAGATTCCCACGTTTGCCCTAATTTGTCCGCTGGGAGTACATTGCTCATCGTCTCGTCAAACATTTGAACGGCTTCGGAATAATTTTTCTGTTCGAGGTCGTTCACGAATTGAACGGCTATGTCCGTTATTGTTTTTTCTACTGCTGTTGAAGGTTGATCGAGTTGTTCAGGTGAGGGAACCGGTGTGCTTTGAGATTGTGTCGTTGATATTTCCGGTTCTTTCGAAGTGCAGCCAACTATCAATGCTAAGCCAATGAATAAAATGAATATTTTGGAATTCATTTGTATTCCTCCTGTTTCTTTGTCAATTGGATTTGGATGTATGAACAAAGTATGAACAAAGCGCATAAAGCAAATGTAGGAGTCATCAATACCAAGCCGGAGAAAAATGGTACTGTAACAATTTTTTCAGAATTAGAAGAAATACCCGAAAGGGACAGTGCAAGGTTTTTCCAGACAAATATATTGGGAAGAAGAAACATGAATAAGATCAAGGCAGTGTTAGTTGGAAGGGAAGGGAATTCATGATCTATAAGATATTGAACAATGCACATTATCGGGAATACAGCAAGGACAAAATAATGCGGCCAAGAGAGTGGATTGACGATGATGGTACAGAGAATTAACAAACTGAATGACCATTCGAGGCGGTGGTATTTCCAAATGATAAATGCAGCTAGCATTAAAAATATAAGTGGAATTAGAACAGAAATGATATTGCTAAGAAACGGAGATTGGAGGAGAGGTTTGATGATTATTTCGAAAGTAGTATCGGAATCACTATCAGCGCCGATTCCATGAAAAATTCGTTTTCCCAAAGTCCAAAGTGAAAGATTCCAAGGATTCATTTGATAAAAATCCGCAATGGTTGGAAGGACTTCCCTGAAATATCGAGAGATGATGGAAAAACCGGTTAATGCAACGGCAAGGGAATATGCAGCAATTCCTGTAATGGCGCACGATAGAATGGCTCGGATATTTCGATGCAAAAGAAACAACAGAAGAATCGGCCACGCGATTTGTTTGATGATCAATGAGATTCCCAACAGGATACCGGCAAAAGCGAATTGCTTGTTTTTATTGGCAAGGCATGTGCCAGTCAGGAGAAAAAGAAGGATATAATTGACCTGCCCGTTGGAAACATCGAGATAAACGGGATACCAACTTTGCAAAATGATAGCCAGGATCAAGATTTTTCCTTTATTGATGTTTAAACCAAGCAATCTTGTCAACTGATGAAAAGAGAAAAATAAAAAGATGAATTGCAATACGATCCATATACATTTTGCCGTGCGATACGAGAAAAGAGCAAGTGGTGAAAATACGATCCCCATCGTCGGCGGATGCGGTGTCGGGTGTGGAAAAGCGGTTCCGTGAAAATCCTCTATAAAATGAACTGCAAGATCGTCTATGGGAAGAGTGATATCGTATCCGCGGGGAATGGCATTGGCGAGGACATAGATCGCGAGAAAATCTTTGCGAAAATCATCGGTTTTGATAAATCGGGATATGTGTGAATAGATAACAGCCAGCCCTGCTATGGTCAATATCACAACGAGTGAGATTCGAACCGTTTTCATTACTGGAGAGTTCGAATAAACGACATGAGCGAGGAGGTGATTTTCTTCGGAGAGTTGGCCGTTAGGGATTCTGTTCATTGTTCTACACAAATTATGCGGGGGTATCCACGCTCAAATCGAAATGGTCGAATGCCCAGGCGGTCGTGATAGTGATCCATACCGTTTCGAGCATCAATATCAGCCATGCGATGAGAAACAATATGGTCCAGGATTTCCCAAAAATCCAATAGAAAAGAAAACCAAAGCCGGCTGCAATGGCCAGACCGCACATGAGTGCTAATGTTTTAAAAAGAAAATAAACCATTTGCCTGCCGAAATTTTGAAAATCACCGGGACCGGTTTGAACCAAGCGCACCGGAAAAAGCAGAATAAGGCAATTGTCCATGCCTATCAATATTCCATTAAAGGGGATAGCAAAGCAGGCTGCGACGATCATCGGCACGATCGATTCTGGAATTATGATACAAGTAAAAAGAAAAAGAATATATTGAAGAGCGGTCAAGAACAGAACGATTCCGCTAATTTGTCCCAAAACAATGGCAATGGAAGAGAGGGGAAGCATCTTAAACCAATCCATGTGATCCAAATCGGAACGGAAGCCGAAAGGCAAGGAACTTGTAAAAATAAAAGTCAACCAGGCGATCAATCCTACGAGAATCGAGAAAAATTCCGGTTGGTCACGATCTTCCCATAGGAAGGAAGGAGCGAGAATGACGCACATGAGAATGAAAAAAAAGAGCATTCCCCCCATGTTGCGCATGATATGAGTGATTTGCCGCCATGCAATCGGTCCGGCGCCGCCCAGCCATGGGAATGCCGGAATATGCCATTGGACGCTGCGGCTTCTTCCGAAATTCGACCAAGCTTGCCCCCGCTGAACCCGTTGTTTTCGTTCATATAATTTTTGGCTGATCGTAACTGAGGCTTCCATATAATTGGAATCCAGCCGAACGATGATGAGAAACAGCAGCAGATTCATAAAAAATGCCGCGCTGCACCATTTGACAAAATCCGGGAAAAACTTTTCCGCCGTAATGGTATTTGCCAGGATCATAAAAGGAAAGAGAATGACTTTTCCTGCAGAGGATTCACGAAACTGTTGCAAGAATTGTAGAATCCCCGTTTCAAAAACCGTGAGGATTTCGTTCCAGACAGTCAAGCCAAACAACAGAAGCACACTGACAATCATGACGATACGGGTAACCGTATAGGCTTGTGCCGTGATCATCTGTTTCAGTAAAATCATGATCATTCCGAAAAAACCGATGAAAAGAAATGAAAAGAAAAATCCACCTACACTCGCAATCCAAAGTGTGGAATGGCGAAGAAAAATTGCGGAAAAAAGAAGAGAAACAAATACTGTTCCTCCCAGTCCTCCGAGGATTTTGTAGATCAACAATTCTCTCCTTGTGAACGGGGCGGGGAACAGAAAGTCGACTTCACTCATCTTGAACTGTAAGGCTTTTTCCCATCCGGAAGAGATCAATTGGATGAGACAAATTCCGAATAGGATCATGGGAAGAACCGTGCGTACGGTTTCCGGATCCGTTCTTCCTATTTGGGATACCATCATTAGATTCGGAAAGATCATCAAGCCGAACCACAGGATTGCCACAATGAAAAAAACTGCGCCGCGGATCGTCTTTAATCCTCGAAGGGTGCGCCGAAATTGGGCATATGCGTTCAGCCGAATCAGTTTGACTAGCGCAGGATGAAGAAGTTTACTGATCATGATTTATGGACTCCTTCATCGATGCCGGTTCTGGTGTATTTTCCGTGATTCGGAAAAAGACTTCTTCCAAAGTCGTGCCTTCATCGAGGCCGGCGAAGGTTTTTCGGGCATCTTCGATTTTTCCAAAGAAGAGGTTTTCGCCCCGGTGGAGAATCAAAATATGGGAACAGAGGTCTTCCACCAGCGAAAGCATGTGAGAACTCACGATGATTGCGGCTCCCGCTTGCGCTTTTTCACGAATGGAATCTTTAATGGTTCGGATGCCGCGCGGATCGAGTCCCGTATGTGGTTCATCGAATAAAAGGACTTTGGGATCGTGAAGATAGGCGCAACAAATGGCGACTTTTTGCCGCATTCCCCGTGAGAGTTCCTGGCCTAATTTGTTTTTTTGATCTGTCAATTCGAATTTTGCCAGCAACTCATTTCCTTGCTGCTCGAAATGTTCAATCTGATAACACGCAGCAGAAAATTCCAAATGTTCCCACACCGTGAGATTGTCGAACAGATTCGGATTGTCGGGAACATAGGCCAGCTCCCGCTTCGCACTCACGGCGTCGTCAACAATTTCATGTTCTGCAATGCGCAATTGCCCTTGGGTAGGTGGGATTATACCGGCTAATGCTCGAAGGGTTGTTGTTTTTCCTGCGCCGTTCGGGCCGACCAATCCCAGCACTTCGCCGGAGTGAATTTCGAAATTTAAACCTTGAACGGCGACGGTATCACGATACGTTTTGTGAAAGTCGATGACTTGGATCAATGGGGAAACTCCCGTATAGTAAATAGATTTAGAAGAAGACTCGTGGAACATTGTGATTGGAAAACCGTTTTCAGGCAATGCTTTTATGGAGAGTTTTTTTTATTAGGGACGAAGGAAAGGAAATCTATGGACAATACAGAAAGGTTGTATAAAGAAATAACCGATGCATTCGGTGTGCCGGGGTACGAAACCGAGATTCGGCAGGTTTTGACGAAATCGTTGGAAGGGCTAACCGATGAACTTACTACGGATCAGGAGGTTCCGCGTTCGAATCGCGGCCGGCGCATACTGATTTGAA